>NZ_CP140098.1:2627857-2943928 GCF_034440735.1 Deinococcus sp. AB2017081
CAGTTCGGCGCGGCCCTGGCGCATGAAGTCCGTCCACGCCTCGTCGCTGTCCAGACCCAGCAGGTCGCCCAGGTCGCCGGGCAACGTGAAGTCTCCGTCGTGGAGTTCCTGGAGGCGCTGGAAGCCGGCGAGGTGCAGGTCGCGCTCGGCGTCGCGCTCCCGATCGGGGCGGCGGGTCACGCGGGTGAGCACGCCGCCCCGGTACAGGGTGGGGCCCGAGGTGTGGGCACCGTCCGGCACGGCCAGGCCGCCGTAGGCGTGGCGCAGCTCGGCGGCCGGGAACACCCGCGTCTCGGGACGGCGCGCCCAGCCGTCGCGGACATACACGGTGGCGGTGCGGCCACTCAGGTGCAGCTGCGGAGTGTACGGCAGATCCTCCTCGCGGATCTGGACGGTCTGCGGGATGGGCAGGTGCAGCCCGGCGGCGGTGATCGCGTGGGCCAGGGCCGTCGCCTGCGCCGGCGCCAGGGTCGGGCCGGCCAGGAAGCGACTCACCTGATCAGCCGAGGCGTTCACGCTCAGGCGGCTGAGCTGCGCGGAGTCCGTCAACACCGCCCACGCCGGCGTGACCGGCAGGATCAGCGCGTCCGGCGCCTGGGGCGCTTTCAGGGTGGGCGTCTGGGCGCCCCTGGCATCGCTGGCCCACGCGAGTTCCCCGGCGAGTTCCGGGCCACGGTGCAGCGGCCGCTCGACCCGCTCCCAGCACAGCCGGCCGGAGTCCAGCAGGGAGTCGATGAGCAGGTCGCCGGCGGGATGATCCGTCAGGGCGTACAGTTCCTCGCCGTAGCGGCCGGGTTCATGGGCCGGCGCGGTCGCCATCTCGAGCAGGCGCAGGATCCGGGCGTCGCGCCGCACGAACCCGGGCGCCGTGGACAGGGTCTTCGGAATGGCGTACCGCTCGGCCGCGCGCAGGTCCGGCACATCGCCCCGCACGGGAAGCCGCATGATCTGCAGCGCGACCCGGCGGGCACCGCTGCCACTGGACGCGGCGAGCAGCCGCAGCACATAGCGCAGTTCGAACTGCCGCCCGCGCGACTGGCCCGGCTGCTCCTGAAAGGACGCCAGCCACTGCTGGGTGCGGGCATCGAGCACATCGTCCACAGGGGGCAGCGAGCCGGTGGCGGCGCTGGACACGGCCGGCGCCGCCGGCCTGGGCGTACTCGGCGGATCGGTGGCAAGAACCAGCGCCGCCACATGCCGGCACCGGTAACGCCCGCACGTGCAGCTGGAGGATCGCAGCTGGGGATCGGGGGGCGGCAACAGTTCGGCACTGGCGTCGTACTCGGTGCCGCCGTCGTGCACCGTACCGGCCACCCGCCATCCGGAGTCCGTCCACTCGCGCGTGATGCCCTGAACCGCGCCCTCGCGCAGCGCCAGACCCTGCGCGGCGGTATCCAGTCCGAAGCCGGGGGGCAGACGGCTGAGCTTCATGACCGGGCCGCCGGAAGAGCGGTCAGGGGCTCGAAAACAAACACGCCCCCGAGTCTAGCGCGTTCGCTGTGACAGAAGTGCTCACGAAACGTCGGTGCCGTCACCATGGACGGGGTCATGCCGTGTCCGGACGGGCCAGCACACCGGCGCCGCACTGCCCTCCGGGCGATTCAGGAACCCGAATACTGGATGCGCCATACCTTGCCGGCCCCGTCGTCGGTGAGCAGCAGCGCCCCGTCGGGCATGACGGCCAGATCGACCGGGCGCCCAACCGTCTTCTGCCCCTGGAGGAAGCCGGTCAGGAAGTCGCTGACCTTCCCGCTGGCGGGATCGACCGTGACCACCTTGTACCCGCTCTTCTCGCTGCGGTTCCAGCTGCCGTGCAGCGCGATGAACAGCTGGCCCCTGAAGCTGGCCGGGAACGAGGAGCCGCTGTACGCGGCCATTCCCAGCGGCGCGGAATGCGCCGTGGTCAGGGCGAAGGCGGGCGTGGCGTTCCCACACGCGGCCGCCGTCTTCTTCCCGAAGTCCTTGTCCCAGACCTGCGCCTGACCGGCCTTCGTGGTGTAGCAGTACGGCCAGCCGTAGAACCCGCCGGACGTCACCTTGTAAAACCCCTCGGGCGGGATGTCGTCGCCGAGCTGGTCGCGGCCGTTGTTGGTCGCGTACAGCGTGTTCCCGACCCACTCCATCCCGACGGCGTTGCGCAGGCCGGTCGCGTAGGCCTTGCCGTTCTTGCCGTCGGCGTCATACACCCAGATGGCGGCCCGTTTCGCGTCGCTCTCCTCGCAGACGTTGCAGGAACTGCCCGCCGCCACGTACATCTTCCCGTCCGGGCCGAAGGTGACGGTGCGGGTGGAATGCCCGCCCCCGCTGGGGAGCGTCAGCAGGGTCTGCGGCTGCCCGCTGGCCTTCGTGTCACCGGGCTTGTAGGCAAAGCGCACGACCTTGTCCGTCTCGGCGACATACAGGAAGCCGCCGTGGATGGCCAGCCCGTGCGGCTGCGAGAGGCCCGTCACGTAGACGTGCTTGCCCTCGGCCCGGCCGTCCTTATTGGCGTCGGTCAGGACGTACACCGAGCCGGCCCCCATGTCGCTGAGCAGCACGTCACCGTTGCTGGCGACCGTCATGAAGCGGGGCTGTTTGAACCCGTCCGCGAATTCCGTGATCCGGAACCCGTCGGGGGCCTTCAGGGTCGGGGTGGTCTGGGCGGCAGCCGGAGCGCTCGCACAGGACACGGCCAGGAGGCCTAGAGCCGCATACCGCAGATGGGAGGGCATGATCCCAGTGGATCACCCGGCGGTGAGAGGGGGCCGGCAGGGCCATGAAGGTGCGCGGGCCGGGCAATGAGCGACCGCCCACCACCAGCGGTTCAGTGCCCGTCGGTCGGCCGGTACTCGAACGTCGCGCCGAGGTGTTCGAGGTGCCGGAAGAACAGCGGGTAGCTCTTGCGGATGTGATGCGCGCCGGTGATGGTGATGGGCGCGTCGGCGCGCAGGCCGAGCAGCGTGAGCAGCATGATCATGCGGTGGTCGCCGTGCCCGTCGGCCGTGACGCCGCCCGCGATCCGCTCCGCCCCGGTGACGCTCAGGGAGTCCGTGGTCTCGGTGGCGGTCAGGCCCAGGCGCTGCAGTTCGCGGCGGGTGTCGCTGATGCGGTCGCACTCCTTGAGGCGCAGGGTGTACACGTTCTCCCACGTGGTCGTGCCCTCCGCGCCCGCCGCGGCCGCGGTCAGGGCCTGCACGGCGTCGGTGAAGCCGTCGCCGTCGCGGGTCACGGCGGTCAGGGGCCGCCCGCCGCGGACGACGAGCGTGTCGCCCTCGCGCTCGATGTCCGCGCCCATGTCGCGCAGCACGGCCACGGCCTCCTTCTCGCCCTGGAGGTCGTGCTCGCGCAGGTTCGAGAGCCGCAGCTCGCCGGGCCGCAGCGCCGCCGCCGCGAGCAGCGCGGCCGAGCCGGGGTAGTCGCCGGGCACGAGCACCCGCCCCGGCCGGTACACCTGACCGCCGGGAATGGAGACGCGGCTCAGGTCGTCGCTGGCACTGGCCCGCACCCCGAAGGCCGCGAGGGTGTCGAGGGTCTGGCGCAGCGGCGCGTGGCTCTTGATATCGCCGGTCAGGCGCAGTTCCAGGCCACCTTCCAGCAGCGGCGCGAGGAACATCAGCGCCGAGGCGTACTGGCTGGAGCGCTCGGCCGAGACCTCGACCACGCCGCCCCGCACCGGGCCGCTGATCGTGACGGGCAGCGTACCGTCCCGGCTGGTCACCCGTGCGCCCAGCCGCTCCAGCGCGGCCAGCAGATCCCCCTGGGGCCGCCGGCCGAGCGAGTCGGCGTGATCGGTCACGACGGTCGTGCCGGTCGTCAGGGCCGCCACGCCCATCAGGAAGCGGGCCACCGCTCCCGCGTTGCCGGGATTCAGGGTCACGCCGGCGCGGGGGGACGCGCCGAAGCCCTGGATCACCGCGTCGTCGCCGACGAGCTCCACGCCCGCGCCCCAGGCCTCCAGGCAGGCCAGCATCGCGTGGGCGTCCTCGCTGGTCGCCACGCCCACCACGCGGGTCTCACCGTCGGCCAGCGCCGCCGCCAGCAGGTAGCGGGTCGTGTAGTTCTTGCTGGGCTGGGCACGCAGCTCGCCCCGCAGCTCCGGCGCGGGGTGAACGACCACATCGAACCGCTCGGGCAGACCATCGGCACTCATGCCGCGAGGCTAGCGCGTGCGGCCGGGCCAGCCGGAGCGCGGGCAAGACAGCGGCGCGTCCCGGCGTGTCCTACCATGGCTCCATGCCCGACTTCGCTCCCGGCCAGCGCTGGTCGTATGCCACCCGCCCCGGCGAGCCGAGATCCACGGTGCTGATCCTGGCCCGCGACGACAGCCCCGGCGGGGGCATCGTGCACATCCGCGTGGAGGGACTGCGCCTGCGCACTCCTCACGGTGAGCAGACCGAACTGTCCCACTCGCCCATCGCCGAGGCGTCGCTGCGCGCCTCGGTCACGGCCTTGATCGAGACCCACGTGCCCCTGCCCGGCGACCTGTCCGGCCTGCGCCACTGGGAGGCGGCCTTCGCACGTGGCGAGGCCGGCGCGTTCACCCTGAGCGTCGCGGAGATCGTGGGTGCCGTGGAGCAGGCAGTGGGCAGCGGGCCCGACGGGTTGCCGCCGGCCCACACACCGGATCCGACGTAGCGCCGCCCACCGCCGACCCATACGACAGACCGGAGGAACGCTCATTCCTCCGGTTGCCGCCACCCGCACCTCAGGCCGAGACGGGCTTGCCCGAGCGCCGGGCAGCGAGGTCGCGTTCCTTGAGCGCCTCGGCGGCGAGGAAGGAGCCGACCACGGCCACCACGGACGCGAGTTGCAGGCCCACGCCCTCCCACGTGGCGTGCACGCCCAGCCACAGGCCCAGCGCGGCGGGCAGGGCCACGGGCAGCGGGTGCACCGGCAGCCAGCCCACGAGCTGCAGCGTGTGGACGGTGTTGCCCACCATGACCGCCAGCACGGCCGCGATCAGGATGCCCGTCCAGATCAGGAGCTTCTTCATGGGCAGCTTCGCCTGCCAGCGGAACACGGCGAGCCCCACGCCGCACACGGCCGCGAGACCCGCCGCGGCCCCGCCGAGCACCGGCACCGCGCCGACCTGCAGCACCAGCGACTGCAGGAACAGCACCGTCTCGAAGCCCTCGCGGTAGATGCTGGTGAAGCCCAGCACCGCCAGCCCCCACCACTGGGCCCGGTGCCCCGCGCCGTGGGTGAGGGCATGCTTGTGCTGCTGCATGGAGGCCATGCGGTCTGTCCAGTACACCTGGTGGTAGAACCAGTTCATGATCAGCAGCAACACGCCGATGGCGACGAGGCTGACCACCGCCTCCAGCTTCTCGCCGTAGCGGCCGAGCAGCGACAGCGCGCCCTGCAGGACGAACCACGTGACCGCGGTGGCTGCGAACGCCCCGGCCGCGCCCAGCCACATCGGGCGGCGCAGGTGCCGGACGGCCCCGCGCCGCAGGCTGCCCATCAGCGCGGCGAGGATCAGCACGGCCTCCAGGCCCTCGCGGAACACGATGATCCCGGCGTTCGTGGCGACCGCGCCGGGGGCGGTCTCGGTGCCCAGGATGCGGGCGACGTCGGCCAGGGTGGTGTCCAGGGCGGCGCGGGTGACCCGGAAGTCGGCGGCGGGCGCGCGGGCGTGGATCAGAGCCGCCAGCCCGGCCGGATGCTGCCCGTTCCAGATCAGCCCCTCCAGCGTGGCCTTGAGCTCCGGGTTGAACACGGCGATGCGCGCCTCGGTGCCGCTCTCCAGCAGGGCGTAGGCGTCCAGGCGAGCGGTCTCGGCGGCCGTCCACTCGCCGGCCTGGGCCGCGGCCACGACCGCGTCGAGCTGGGTGCGCACCACGTCGAGGTCGGCTCCGGCGTCGGCGCGCTGCCACTCGCGCGGGAAGGCCGTCCGGAGGCCCTGGAGCAGCGTCTCCACGTCGGCCCGCAGGGTGTCGGGGGCCGGCACGGTGCGGGCCAGCGCCTCCGGCGCGAGCCGGTCGTGCAGGGCGGTCATGGCGCGGGTCAGCGGCGCGGCCGTGGCCGGCGGGAGCAGGGGCGTCAGGTCGGCCAGGGCCGACCGGGCCCCGCTCAGGAAGGTGCGGGCCTCGTTCACCTCGACCGTCTGCGTGACGACCGCGCGGGTGCCGTCGAGCTTCACGCCGCGCCCGTACTCGACGGGCACCAGACCCAGGAAGCGCGTGACCTGCGACGCCCGCGCCGCGACCTCACGCCCGCTCAGGGGGGCGGCGCGGAAGTCGGCGAGGGCGGCATTCACGGCGTCCAGACTGGCGGGCAGGGCCGCAAGGTGGGCGTCCAGCGTCGTGGCGGCGGCCTCGCCCCGCTGCGCCACGAAGGCATCCCGCAGCAGCGCGAAGTAGCCCTGCGCCAGCGCCGCGTGCCCCGCGGCCAGGGTCGTGAAACCGCGGGCGCGGTCGTCCGCCAGGGCGCGCAGCGCGTCGGACAGCCGGGCCTGGTACGCGCCCAGCACATCCGAGCGCACGGCGGTCAGGGCGTCGGCGGGCGCGAGGTCGCCGGCCGCCAGGGCCTCCACGGCGGTGGTCGCGTCGGCGTTCCCGCGGGTCAGGCTGCTCGCCACGCGGTACTCGCGGGCGGCCAGCCACTCGCGGGCGGCGGGCGCGTCGGCGGCCTGCACGCTGCGTTCCAGGCCGGTGGTGACGCCGTGCAGGACGGCCGTCCACGCCTGGGCCCCGGCCCGCGCCAGGGCGGCCGGACGTCCCTGCCCGGCTGCGGTGCCGGCGGCCGCCAGCGCGGCCTGCACCCGCGCCCCGGCGTCGGCATCGACCGCCGCGATCCGGGGGGCGACGGCCGCGTACGCGGCGCTCGCCTGACCGACCAGCCGCGTGGCCTCGGCGCGGTCGAACTCCACCTCCAGGGAGGCGTCGGCCAGCCGGGCCCGCAGGGTCTCGGTGGCGGTGGCGAGGTCGGCGGTGGCCGCCCGCGCGCCCGGCAGCACGCCGCACGCGGCGGCGATCAGCAGGATCCGGAGCCACATGTCAGTCGACCTTCACGCCCAGCAGCGCGGCGGCCTGCGTGAGCCGCCCGGTGATCACGGTGGCGCGGTTCTGCGCCTCACGCTGCACGGCCTCGGCCTGCTCGGGCGTGTAGCGGCGGGTCTGCTCGCGGCTGACCAACCGGCCCACGTAGGTGGCCAGCTCGTTCAGCCCCGCCTGGATCTGCGTGTCGAGGGCGGGGTTGCGGCCCTTCACATCGGCGCTCAGGCCCCGGTACATGGCCCGCCACGAGCTGACGTTCCCGGCGAGGTCGGACAGGCGGGAGATCACCACGAAGTCCGTGCGCTGGCTGCGGGCCCCCAGCACGAAGGGGCTGGTCTTCCAGTCCTCGAAGAACACGGGGCCGACCGTGGGCACGTTGCCGATCAGCGCCCCGAACACGTCCTGGCGGGTGGGGCTCCACGCGCGGGCCGCGCGCTGCAGCTTCCCGCTCTGGGCGTGCAGCTCGGCGGCGGCGGCCTTCAGGACGTCCGCGTCGGGCATGGTGTCGCCGAAGTCCATCCGGCCGTTGCCGTTCAGGTCGGCGGGCACCCCACTGCCAAAGGCCTTCACTGTGCCCCACAGCGTCCCCTCGGTCACGCCGAAGAGGTTGCCGGGCTTGGCGAGCACCTTCCCGGACGGCAGGGTCAGGTCAAAGGGCACGACGTCCTCACCGCCCTCCGCGCCGCTGGTGCCGGCGTCGAGGATCACGTCGAAGGCGCTCAGCGTCTCCACGCCGGCCACGATGCCCTCGATGTCCTCGTACGCGGGGCTGGCCTGCGTCCAGCCGCGGCGGGCGGCGAGCACGGCGGCGCGGGCCTGCGGGGTGCGGGCCAGGGCGCGGTAGTCGAACCTCGCCTGCCGGGCGAGGTCGTAATACGCGTCCGCTGCGGTCTTCAGGGCCAGCGTGCCGCTGAGCTGCGTCCCCAGCTTGCCGTCCAGGTACGTCTTGACGCCGCCCAGGTCGGCGGCACTGGCGCTGGACATGGTGCCCAGGAGGCCCAGGGTGAGCAGGATCGGTCGCATGTCCCCGATAGTGGAGTATTCCGAGCGATCAAGTCAAGATTGACGGATCGGATGCCCGCGCCCCCCGCACGGTGAAGCGCAGACCGCCCCCGGAGCAGCCACCTCCGTTCAGCATCTATCCCGCCACGTACCTCGCCGGCTCCTTCAGGAAGCGCGCCTTGCAGTGCGGGCAGCAGAAGGCGTACTCCTGCCCCCCGTGTTCCGCCGTGTGCTTCGCGGGCAGCGTGACGGTCATGCCGCAGACGGGATCGGTCGCGGTAGCGGCCTGCGTCACCGGGAGTTCTCCCAGTCCCATCACAGCCGAGAGCAGCGAGGACGAAGCGGCGGGAGTCGGCGATGTAGGGCTGGACGGCGCGGGAGTGGACGGTTCGGTTGAAGGTGTCTCGGCCGAAGGCTCCGGCACAGCCGCCACCGGCACCCTCCCCTTCCCCGCCCGGTCGAGCTGTACCATCTCGGCGAGCACGCTCACGGCGACCTCGTGCGGCGTGCGGGCCCCCAGGTCGAGGCCCACCGGCCCCCGGATGCGCCCCAGTTCCGCGTCGCCGAACGAGCTGAGCATCCGCAGCGTCTCGCGCACGTTCTCCGCCCGCTTGCGGCTAGCGAGCAGGCCCACCGGGTTCGGCTGGGCCCGCAGCAGCACCTCCAGCGCCGACTCGTCGTAGTGGCCCTGGGACGCCACGACCGACCGCGCCCGCGCGCGCTGCGCCGCCGGCAGGCCCGCCAGCCTGTCCGCGAGTTCCGAGAGGGGCACCACGTCCGGCCCCTCGCCGTGCG
The DNA here is from genome assembly GCF_034440735.1 of Deinococcus sp. AB2017081. Lineage (NCBI taxonomy): Bacteria > Thermotogati > Deinococcota > Deinococci > Deinococcales > Deinococcaceae > Deinococcus > Deinococcus sp. AB2017081. The sequence goes on from NZ_CP140098.1 coordinate 2,636,632, forward strand.
CGCCCGCCTCGTCGTCGTCCAGCACGCGCCACACGCGGTCGCCCATCACGCGGGCGTGCGTGGCGATCGCCTGCGCCACCGGCGTGTGACCCACCACGACCAGCAGCCGCGGCGGCAGCAGCGGCTCGATGAACACCTCGCTCGCGCCCTCCGACGCGCAGTTCATGGGCACCGTCACGCGCTCCGCGAAGGCGTGCTCGGCGTCCTGCGGAGCCGCGCCCGGCACGATCACCACCAGCCGCGCCTGCCCGCCCTGGAGCGACAGCAGCGCCTGCCGCCGCACGATCTCCCGCGAGCACGCCCCGCCCACGAAGCCCTCCATGCGGCCGTCCGCGTGGATCAGCGCCTTATCACCCACCTGCGCGCTCACCGGCGCGCGGCGCGAGATCACGGTCGCCACCGCCACCGCCGCCCCCTCGCGGGCCAGCTCGGCCAGACGCTGCGGCACGTCGGGAATCGACTCCGAATCCCGCGCCGACACGTGCGGTTCAGTCATAGGTCATTCTCCTCCAACGAGAGCCCGCCCGGTGAGGGGCGGGGGGAGTGGGTGTGCGGTTGGGCGACGTGCAAACCCCTCAGTCCGCTGCGCGGCCAGCTCCCCTCAAGGGGAGCCAAAGATGTGCTCGTTGCCTCCCCTTGACTCGCAGAGCCCGCAGGGAGGGGAGGTGCCCGGAGGGCGGAGGGGTTCTCCCCCGCTCAATCCCCGGCCTTCTGTCCCTGAGCGTCCCTCACGGCCTGCCAGATCTTCTCGCGGGTGAGGGGCATGTCGATGTGCTTGACGCCCAGGGGCGAGAGGGCGTCCATGACAGCGTTCACGAAGGCGGCGGGGCTGCCGACGTTGGGGCTCTCGCCGACGCCCTTCGCGCCGATGGGGTGGTGGGGGCTGGGCGTGACGGTGTGGCCGGTCTCCCACACGGGGCTCTCGACCGCGGTGGGCACAAGGTATTCCATGAAGTTGGGGGCCATGTTGTTGCCCTGCGCGTCGTAGGGGATCTCCTGCATGAACGAGATCGCGAAGCCCTCGGTGAGGCCACCGTGCACCTGCCCCTGCACGATGGTGGGGTTGATGATGGTGCCGCAGTCGTCCACGGCGAGGAAGCGGCGCACCTTGACCTCGCCGGTCTCGCCGTCCACGTCCACCACGGCGATGTACGTGCCGTGCGGGAAGGTCATGTTGGGGGGGTCGTAGTACAGGCTGGCTTCCAGGCCGGGTTCGTTGCCCTCGCCGGGGTTCGTGTACGCGGCGAAGGCGACCTCCTTCATGGTCACGGACTTCTCGGGCGCGCCCATGATGGAGAACTGGTAGTCCTTCCACTCGACGTCGTCCTCGGCGGCTTCCAGCAGGTGCGCGGCGACCTTCTTCGCCTTCTCGCGCACGCGGCGCGCGGCGAGCGCCAGGGCGGCCCCGGCGACCGGCGTGCTGCGGCTGGCGTAGGTGCCCAGGCCGTAGGGGGCGGTGTCGGTGTCACCCTCCTCCACGAGCAGGTTCTCGGGGTCGAGGCCGAGCTCCTCGGCGACGATCTGCGCCCACGTCGTCTCGTGGCCCTGGCCCTGGCTCTTGGTGCCGGCGCGGACGATGCCGGTGCCGGTGGGGTGGATGCGCACCTCGGCCGAGTCGAACATCTTGATGCCCAGGATGTCGAAGTGCTTGCTGGGGCCCGCCCCGACGACCTCGGTGAAGGTCGAGAGCCCGATGCCCATGAGTTCCCCGCGGGCGCGCTTCTCGGCCTGTTCCTTTCTCAGCTCGTCGTAGCCGATGAGGTTCAGGGCGTGGTCGAGGGTGCCCGCGTAGTCGCCGCTGTCGTACGTGAAGCCCAGCGCGCTCTTGTACGGGAACTCGTCCTTCTGCACAAAGTTCTTCTTGCGCAGCTCGGCCGGATCCATCTTCAGCTCGCCGGCCAGCAGATCCATGCCGCGCTCGATGGCGTAACTGGCCTCCGTGACGCGGAACGAGCAGCGGTACGCCACGCCGCCCGGGGCCTTGTTCGTGAAGTACGCGTCGAGTTCCGTGAACGCCACGGGGAAGTCGTAGCTGCCGGTCACGATGCCGAACATGCCCGCCGGGTACTGGGTGGGGTCGGCGGCGGCGTCGAAGGCCCCGTGGTCGGCGACGGTCTTGACCTTCAGGGCGGTCACGGTGCCGTCCTTCTTCGCGCCGATGGTCACGTCCATGTGGTAGTCGCGGGCGAAACCGGTGGTCGTCAGGTTCTCGGTGCGCGTCTCGATCCACTTCACGGGCGTCTTGAGGATCAGCGCGCCCACGATGGCGCACACGTACCCGGGGTACACCGGCACCTTGTTCCCGAAACCGCCGCCGATGTCCGGGGCGACCACGCGGATCTTGTCCTCGGGAATGCCGGTCACGAGCGAGATCGCGGTGCGGTACACGTGCGGGGCCTGGCTGGTCACGTGGAAGGTCAGGCGGCCCATCGCGTCGAACTGCGCCACGCACCCGCAGGGTTCCAGCGGCGCGGGGTGGCAGCGCGGCGAGTACACCTTCTCGTTGATGACGACCTCGGCGTCGCCGAGCGCGGCGTCGGTCTCGTCGCGGTGGCCGCTCTCCCAGTGGTAGATGTGGTTGGTCTTGTCGTCGCGGTCGTCGCGCAGGATCGTCTCGTCCTTCATGGCGTCGAAGGGCGACGTGACCGGGTCGAGCGGTTCGTAGTCCACCTCGACGAGTTCCACGGCGTCCATGGCGGCCTCGCGCGTCTCGGCGAACACCGCGGCGACCTCCTGGTGCTGGAACAGCGCCTTGCCGACCGCGAGCACCATCTGCTTGTCGAAGCCGTGGAAGGTGGGCAGCCACCCCAGACTGGCCGCCACGAGGTCTTCCCCGGTGATGACCGCCTTCACGCCGGGCACGGCCAGCGCGGCCGTCTTGTCGATCGACCGGATGCGCGCGTGCGGGTACGGGCTGTGCACGATCGCCATGCTGAGCATGCCGGGAATGACGAGGTCGTCGACGTAGTTGCCCTGCCCGGTCAGGAAGCGCGGGTCTTCCTTGCGCTTCATGCCCTTGCCCATGGCGTGCTTCTCTTTGGGGGTGGTGGTCACTGGCTCCCTCCCGTGGCCGCGGCGGCCAGCGTGTCGAGCTTCCCGGCCTGGTCGTCGCGCAGCGCCTGCGCGGCCTGCTGCACGGCCTTGACGATGTTGTTGTAGCCGGTGCAGCGGCACAGGTTCCCGCCCAGGAACTCGCGCACCTCCTGATCCGTGGGGTCGGTGTGGTGCTGGAGCATGGCGTAGCTGGTCATGAGCATGCCCGGCGTGCAGTACCCGCACTGCAGGCCGTGCTGATCCCAGAACGCCTGCTGCAGGGGGTGCAGCGCGCCGGGCGCGCCGAGCCCCTCGACGGTGGTGATCTCGCGGCCCTCGGCCTGCACGGCGAACATGGTGCACGACTTGACGGGCGTGTCGCCGTCGAGCACGACCACGCAGCACCCGCACGAGGAGCTGTCGCAGCCGACGTGCGTGCCCCTGAGGCCCGTGTCGCGGATCGCGTAGGCGAGCATCTTGCGCGGCTCGACGTCCTGCTTGTACGCCCGGCCGTTGATCTTCAGGGTGATGCGGTGGGTGGTCTCGGCGGTGTCGGTGGGTTCGGCGGTGGTCATGCGGACGCTCCCAGGTCGAGGTTCAGGCGGCCGGCGGCCTTGCGCAGGCCCCGCGCGACGAGCACGCGGGCCATGTCCTTCTTGTAGTCCACGCCCCCGCGGGTGTCCGCGAAGGGCTCGCTGATGGCGCGGGCCTCGTCGCTCGCGGCGCGGATCAGGTTCTCGGAGAGCGTCTGCCCGACCAGGATGCGCTCGGCGGCGTCCACGCGCACGGGGCGCGGGCCGGCGGCGGTCAGGGCCACGCCCGCGTGCGTGACACGCCCGGCCTCGTCCACCGTGAGCTGCACGGCCGCGGCGGCGGTCGCGTAGTCGCCGACCTTGCGCTCGATCTTCTGGTACGCGCCCTGGGTGCGGGCGTCCGGCGTGGGGAAGCGCACCTCGACGGCCATCTCACCCTCCTGCAGCGCAGTCTGGAAGGAGTCCACCAGCCACTCGTCGATGGGGATCTCGCGCTCTCCGTCCTTGCCGCGCACGACCATGACCGCGCGGGCGGCCAGGGCGGCCGCGCCCCAGTCGCCGGAGGGGTCGTTGTGGCACAGGCTGCCGACCACGGTGCCCACGCAGCGCACCACGGGATCGGCGACCACGTCGCTGGTGTCGGTGAGCAGGCTGTAGCGGGCGCGCACGTGCTTGTCGCGCTCCAGGGTCATGTCGGCCGTCATCGCGCCGACGCGCAGGAACCCGCCGGGGCCGTCGTCGCGCAGGTACTTCAGCTCCTTGAGTGGCCCGATGTCCACGAGCACCGTGGGCCGCGCGAGGCGGTAGCGCATGGCGGGAATGAGGCTCTGGCCGCCCGCCAGGATGCGGGCGTCCGACCCGTGCTGCGCGAGCAGCGACAGGGCCTCCTCGGCGGAGTGGGCACGGACGTACTCGAAGGCCGCTGGAAACACATATCCCCCTTGCCGGCACGGAGCCGGACGACACGCGCAACTGCATGGATGTGATGCGGTGAGAATTGTAATCGATTGACCTAAAGACAGTATGAAGCAATTGCGACAGAGTGCAAGCGGAAAGTGCCGTCTGACACGTCGGTCAGCAAAACGACCCCGCCAGTCGCGGCGGGGTCGTGACGGGCGGGGTGGGATTCAGTCGTCGGTGCCGACGGCCTGCGGCTGCGGCTTCATCTGCCCGCCGGCCGCGTACGTGTGCGTCTCGGTGAGCACCGTGCGGATCTGCGGGTCGGCCTCCGCCTTCATCGCATTGATGGCGTCGCGCACACCCTGGCCGAGCTTGGGATCGACCTTGTCGAGGTGCCCGAGGTAGCGGTCCTGGATGAACTGCGGCGTGGCACCCAGGTGGCGGGCGTAGTTGCCGTACACGCGCTGCTGCTCGGCGGGCTTCATCAGACGGAACAGCGCGCCCGGCTGCGCGAAGTAGTCCTCGTCCGTCTCCGGCCAGCCGTAGCGTCCCGCCTCGCCCGTGAGCTTGAGGGGCGGCTCCTGCACCGCCTCGCCGGACGCGACCGGGCCACCGAAGGAGTTCGGCTCGTAGACCGGCGCCCCCTCGTAGTTGCCGTCGAAGCGCGTCTGGCCGTCGCGGTTGTACGTATTGACCGGCGAGGCGGCCTTGTTCACCGGGAGCTGGGCGTAGTTCACGCCGATCCGGTAGCGGTGCGCGTCGGCGTAGCTCATCAGGCGGCCCTGCAGCATCTTGTCGGGACTCGCGCCGAAGCCGCGCGGCATGTTGCTCGGCTCGAAGGCCGCCTGCTCGATCTCGGCGAAGTAGTTCCTCGGGTTCTCGTTCAGCTCGAACTCGCCCACTTCCATCAGGGGATAGTCGGCGTGCGGCCACACCTTGGTCAGGTCGAAGGGATGGATGTGGTACGTCTCGGCCTCGGCCTCGGGCATCACCTGAATGCTGACCCTCCACTTCGGGAACTCACCGCGCTCGATGGCGTCGTGCAGATCCTGGAAGTAGAAGTCGGGGTTCTTCCCGGCGATCTCGGTCGCCTCTTCCTCGGTCAGGTTCTGCACGCCCTGCTGGCTGTGGAAGTGCCACTTCACGTAGAAGCGCTCGCCGGCAGCGTTCCACAGGCTGTACGTGTGGCTGCCGTAGCCGTTCATGAAGCGGTAGCCGCGCGGAATGCCCCGGTCACCGAAGATGTACAGCGTCTGGTGCAGCGTCTCGGGGCGCAGGCCCCAGAAGTCGAACATCATCGTCTCGCTGCGCCGGCCGGTGGCGGGGTGGCGCTTCTGGCTGTGGATGAAGTCCTGGAACTTCACGGGATCGCGCACGAAGAACACGGGCGTGTTGTTGCCGACCATGTCCCAGTTGCCGTCCTCGGTGTACATCTTGAGCGCGAAGCCGCGCGGATCGCGCACGGTGTCGGCGAAGCCGCGCTCGCCGGCCACGGTCGAGAAGCGGGCCAGCATGCGGCACTCGGTGCCTTCCGTCTGGAACAGCTGCGCGACGGTCAGTTCGGGAATGGCCCGCGTGACGCGGAACGTGCCGAAGGCCCCGCTGCCCTTGGCGTGCACCACACGCTCGGGGACGCGCTCGCGGTTGAACTGTGCCATGCGCTCCAGCAGGTGGTGATCCTGGAGCAGCACCGGGCCGCGCTGTCCGGCCGTCAGCGAGTTCTCGTTGCTGGCGACCGGATCGCCCTGCGCGTTGGTCAGCGCCGTCGTGCTCTCCCGCGGCGCGGTCATGTCGGTGGGTTCGCTGGGCTTGAAGATCTTGTCGTCGCTCATGGGGGCCTCCAGGCGGGTAGAAAGGCGGTCGAGAGGATGGCTGGAACCCCCAAACCCTACCCCCAGATAGGAATCGTTCTCAACAACATGAACGCCCACTCAAGACGGGTGCCCTCAGCGGCTCAGGGTGAACTCACGCCCTCCCTGGAACGCCAGCTTCACGCTGACCTCACCGGCCGCCACCGAGACCTCGCAGGACTCGACGCCACGCGGGAGCGGCCCCGGCCTGACCTGCTCGCACGCGACCGTGTAGCCCACGTTGGGAGAGGGGTTCCCGGCCAGCGCCGCCGCACGCACCGCCTGCGCGTAGTCCCGCGCCGCCCGGCCCTGCCACGCCAGGGTCGCCACCATGACACCGATCCCGGTCACGAAGGCCAGCAAGATCAGCCAGAACGTCCGCGCCGTGCGCCGCCTCATCTCGGGCGTGACCTCGCGCTGCGGAAGCGCCCTCAGCGGGTTGGATGGTGGGGGCCGGGTCATGGCCCGAGCCTACCCTGACCAGCCCCTCACTGCCAGGACAGTAAACTGCGCCCCATGAGCAAGGTCATCATCATCGGAGCGGGCGGCGTCGCGAACGTCGTCGCCAAGAAATGCGCGCAGAACGACAGCGTCTTCACCGACGTCCTGATCGCCACCCGCACCGTCAGCAAGGCCGACAAGATCGTGGCGGAAATTAAGCAGCACATGCCAGATAGCCGGGCCACCTTCAGCACCGCCACCGTGGACGCCGACAACGTGCCGGAGCTGGTGAAGCTCATCAACGACTTCAGGCCCGTCATGGTCATCAACGTGGCCCTGCCCTACCAGGATCTGACGATCATGGACGCGTGCCTGGAGACCGGCGTGCATTATCTGGATACCGCCAACTACGAGCCGAAGGACGTGGCAAAGTTCGAGTACTCGTGGCAGTGGGCGTACCAGGATCGGTTCAAGGAGAAGGGCCTGATGGCACTGCTGGGCTGCGGCTTCGACCCCGGCGCGACCCAGGCCTTCACGGCATTCCTGGCCAAGCACCACTTCACCGAGATCCACGAACTGGACATCGTGGACTGCAACAACGGCGACCACGGCAAGGCCTTCGCCACCAACTTCAACCCCGAGATCAACATCCGCGAGATCACTGCCAACGGGCGCTACTGGGAGAACGGCCAGTGGGTCGAGACCCAGCCGCTGGAGATCTCCCAGGACATCTACTACCCCAAGGTCGCCACCCGCAAGAGCTTCGTGCTGTACCACGAGGAGCTGGAGAGCATCGTCAAGCACTTCCCGACGATCAAACGTGCCCGCTTCTGGATGACCTTCGGCGAGAACTACATCAAGCACCTGAATGTGCTGGAGGGCATCGGCATGACCAGCATCGAGCCCATCGACTTCCGGGGCCAGAAGATCGCGCCCATCGAGTTCCTGAAGGCGGTGCTGCCGGCCCCCGAGAGCCTCGCGGAGAACTACGCCGGCCAGACCTGTATCGGCGTGCAGGCCAAGGGGCCGGGCAAGGACGGCCAGCCCAATGTGCATTTCGTCTACAACGTCAAGGATCACGCCGAGTGCTACCGCGAGGTGCAGGCGCAGGGCGTGAGCTACACCACCGGCGTGCCCGCCATGATCGGCGCGATGCTCATGCTGAATGGCACGTGGATGCAGCCCGGCGTGTGGAACGTGGAACAGCTCGACCCCGACCCCTTCATCGATGCCATGAACACCTGGGGTCTGCCCGTGGACGAACTGGCGGGGATTGAACTGGTGAAGTAACGACAACGTAGTCGGGGCCGACTTCAAGGCAGAAGTCTCGGCCCCGTTTTCGCATTCGGCCACTTGCGGAGTTGTGGCAACGAACCAGCATGGCCGCCTCTAGAGTGCATCACATGAAAAGCCTGCTCCTCGCGGCCCTGCTCACGTCATCGGTCGCCCAGGCCCAGCAGGTCTGGGAATATGGCGTATTGAGCTTCGCTGACGTGTATTCGAAAGACCGTAAATAGGTCAAGGATCAGGAATACTCCTGGACGGTGGCTGGGCGCATCCTGTTCGCCAGCCGCTCGGGCACCAGTTTACCCAGCCTGATCCTGACCGCCACGGGGGTCAAGGTCGACCCTAATGGTCTCAAGGGAGGCAATGATTTCGAACCCTGGAGGGTCACGGTCATGAATGCCTTCGGACAGGCGGGCTGGGAACTGACGGGTGTGCAGTCGACGACAGGTACAGTTCTGGGTGTCTACAAGACCTATCAGGTGTTCTGGATGAAGCGGTTGAAACCCTGATCATTCACTCCAGCCCGTCCAGCCTCTTCCACCCCAACGTCAGGCTCAGCCACGTTCCGAATACGGTCGCCAGCCCCAGGCCGATCAGGCCCAGCACCCCTTCTGGCGTGCCCAGCGCACTGAAGCCGGGATACAGGTCGGGGCGCAGGACACTCCCGGCGGCGGGCCGGGCGAGCAGCAGCAGACACAGCACGCTGTACGCGAGGCTCAGGCCCATGTAGGCCAGCCCCCCGGCACTGACGCCAATCTCGGCAGGATTGTCGGCGTCGAACTTCGGGGCCGCTGCGCCCAGACCCACGCCCAGCGCGGTGATGACCAGGGCGTTGCTGAGACTGACCAGCACACTCAGGAGCAGCAGCGTGGGGCCGAGGCTCATGGACACGGCGCTGGCGACGCCCATCACGAGTCCCACGACCAGCGTGACCGGGAGGACGCCCAGAAATTTGCTGACCACGATCTGCCGGGGGGCGATGGGCGCGGTGCGGAGCAGCCAGTAGGCCCTCGCCTCGGTGGACACAGCGGGGAATGCCAGCCGGACGGCAATCCCGGCGATGATGAAGCCCTGGAACGCGAGCTGGATGTAGCCCAGGATGCCCCGGAACTGCGGGATGGGGATGGGGACGGCGCGGACGCTGACGAGATACACGCCCGCCAGCGCGGCGACGACGAGCAGCTGGCTCCACTGCGTCGGGTCGCGCAGCGTGACACGCAGATCCTTGCTGGCCAGGCTGCCACCGGGGCCGAGGCGCGAGAGCAGGCGTTCGATGACACGGGCACGTTTCGGCGTGGGATCGAGTTTCGGCGTGCTGGAGTCCAGCGCACGTGCCCAGCCCTCCTGATACGCCTTCGTCGCCAGGATGGTGGCGGCCAGCAACAGTCCAATCGTCAGCACCAGCAGCGGCAGCAGCGCCGCGGCCAGCTGACCGTGTGCGGCCTGCCAGATGCCCTGGGCGGCCCACGAGGGCGGCAGCAGCGGACTGGACGGCCCGGCGAAATCGCGCAGCAGAGCCTCGACCTTCGTGGGATCCTGCATCTTCTGCACCAGCACCTCGGGGCGCAGGGCACGGATCGCGTACACCAGCCCGGCGCTGAGGAGCACCCCCAGCGCGGTGCTGACCTCGCGCACGCGGCCGACCGGGGCGACACGCATGAGCCCCACGGCGAGCAGTGCCCCCAGCCCCACCGGCGCGGCGAAGGTCAGGATGGCCGCGAGGATCATGACCGGGTACGCCCACCACGGCGCGTGGAAATACACGGCGACGGTCAGCAGCAGCGGCACGGTCAGGAACACCGGCACCAGCGCGGCGTTCAGGAAGGTCTCGCTGACCTTCAGGGCAAAGACCCGCCACGTGGCGAGCGGCTGCGTGAGGAGGAAGTTCAGGTCGTCGCTGAGGTACAGCGTACTGATCGCGGCGGTGGTGGCGCTGAAGGTCACGCCGCTGGACAGCGTGATCAGGCCGATCTCCAGCACGCGGGCAAAGACATTGGTGCCGATGTCCCCGAAGGTGCCCAGGAAGGTCAGGGCCCGCCACACGCCGTAGACCTCGGCCCACACCAGCATCACGCCCAGGAGCATCAGGAGCGCGAGGCCGGGCTTCGAGGCCCGCTCCAGCGTGTGCCGCAGCGTGGTCACCTTGAGGGACAGCAGGCTGGGGGGCCGGACACGGGTCACCGGCACGGGCGCAGGCGTGGTCGTCATGCGTGCGGCGCGGCCTCGCGGCGGCGCAGCTCCTCCTGCTGCTCCTCGTCGATCAGGCGGAAGAAGATGCGTTCCAGGCTGTCGCCGTGCACCCCGCCGGCCGCCGTGCCGGTGCGCGCCCGCAGGTCGTCCATGGTGCCCTCACCGAGCACTTTGCCCCGGTCGAGCACCACCAGCCGGTCGCACACGGCCTCCGCGAGCGGCAGCGAATGGGTGGTCAGGAGCACCGTGCGGCCCCGGTCGGCATGGGCGCGGAACAGCTCACGCACCTGCCGCGCCGCGTGCGGGTCGAGGCCCACCATGGGTTCGTCGACGATCAGCACCGGTGGATCGGGCAGCAGCGCGGCGATGATGGCGACCTTCTGGCGCATGCCGTGCGAGTACGTCTCGATGAGTTCGTTGCCGAAATCACTCAGGCGGAAGAACTCCAGCCAGCGGTCGATCTCCGGATCAGCCGCAGGCACGCGGTAGAGCTGCGCCACGAAGCGCAGGAGTTCACGGGCCGTCAGCTTGCCGTACAGGTACGGGCGATCCGGGATGTACCCGAAGGCCGCCTTGGCCTTCACGGGTTCCCGCCACACGTCGACATTCTGCACACGCACCGTGCCGCTGCTCGGGCGGGTCAGGCCGACCAGAGCGCGGATGGTCGTGGTCTTCCCCGCCCCGTTGCTGCCCAGCAGGCCGAAGACCGCGCCCGGCTGCACGCTGAAACTGAGGTCGCTGACCGCCTCATGCCGGCCGTACCGCTTGGTGTAGTGGCTGACGTCGATCACGTGGCGCAGCGTACCGGGCCACGTCTGACGCAGAGGTCACACGTCGCCGGTGACCGTGGGCCGCGACCCCCGCCGCCAGCGCCGGCCCGGTTCCACCTGCATGTCGCCGCGTATGGGAGCGGCGATGTGGGCCCGCGCCCCGATGACCGCCACACCGTCCCCACCGTCCACCCGGGCCGCGACGACGGCCTCCTCGTCCACGATGGCGCGGCGCACGTGTGCCCCGGCGCGGATGGTCGCGTCACGCAGGATCACGGCGTCCTCGACCACTGCACCCGCCTCGACGGTCACACCGGGCGACAGCACCGAGCGCGTCACCCGGCCCTCCACCCGGCAGCCGTACGAGATCAGGCTGTCCGACACGCGGGCCTCCCCCGCGAGCCACGCGGGCATCCGGGGAATGCTGGAACTCAGGATCGGCCAGTCCGGGGTGTCCAGCGCCACCGAGCGCCCCGAGAGCAGATCCTGATGGGCCCGCAGGTACGCGCCGGGCAGCCCCACGTCCAGCCAGTAGCCGTCCAGCGGGAAGGCGTGGGCCGTCTTCGCCGCGACGAACGCGGGAATCAGGGCGTGCCCGAAATCGCCCAGGCCCCTCCCGGCCGGGGTGTCGCGGCGCAGGTCGTCCAGGGTGCGCAGCAGCGCGGGCGCGTCATAGACGAAGACCTCGGTGGTGATCTGCCCGCCGCGCGGTTCGTCCGGTTTGTAGTCGAAGCGCTTCACGCGCCCACTGCGGGTCACGGCCACGTTCCCGAAGCGCCGGCCGTCCTCGCCGTCGGGCAGGTCGGTCGTAACCATCGTGACGTCGGCCCCGACCTGCAGGTGGTGGCGGATCACGTCGCCGTAGTCCAGCGTGTACACGTGGTCGGCCGACAGCACGACCACGACGTCCGGCGCGTACGAGCGGATCAGGTGCCGGTTCGCGTGCAGGGCATCCGCGTTCCCGGCGTCCTCCAGGGTGCCGGTCAGCGTGTCGGGACTGGGGGGCAGCACCTCCAGCCCGCCGTGGGTGCGGTCGAGATCCCACGGCCGTCCGTTGGTCAGGTGGTCGTTCAGCGTGTGCAGCTGGTATTCCTCCAGCACCCACACGTCTGACAGGCCGCTGTGCATACAGTTGCTCAGGGCGAAATCGATCAGGCGGTACGTGCCGCCGAAGGTCAGGGCCGGCTTGGCACGCTCGTGGGTGAGCACGCCCAGCCGCTGACCCTTGCCCCCGGCCAGGATCAGCACCAGCACCTTCTTGCCGGCCACGCGGGTGCCGCGCCCGGCGGGGAGGCTACTCAGACTGCGGGAAGAGAATCGGGCCATGTGACCGGCAGTCTGCCTGCCATGCGTATCCACTGGCTGAGGCGAGGCTCACTGACCCTGAAGTTCAGGTCACGCTGTCGATCACGCCGTCACGACCGGTCTGGCCGGCCACGCCAGGGTCAGGCCGTGGGCGTCCTGCCAGTCCCGCAGGCTGTAGCGGGCACGGGCCAGGGTCGCCAGGGTGTCGTGCGCCACCGTGACGGCGCGGTGCATCTCGCGCTCGGTGAGGTAGTCGGCGTCGCGGGCGGCCAGCAGCTCCTCGGTGTCGATGATCTCGGCCATCAGGCCGTCGTGGAGCACGATGTCCAGGTACAGGTCGCGCACGGTCCAGACGTCACCCTCGCGGGTGATCTGGGCCACGTCGATGTAATAGTCGTGTTCGCGGCGGTCGTGAAAATCGTACCGACACACGACGAGATGATGTTCGGGCAGCAGATGCGCCTGCCAGTACCGGACGCGCGGGTGCGCCACAAACGGCCGGGCCACGTACAGCCCGTGCGGTGTCTCGTGGTAGTGCTGCACCGGGCGGCACCCGGTATTGGTGTGGTGTTCGCGGGCGTGGACGTCGTGCCGTTCAATCTTGACCGGGTGCGCGTCTCGCTGCATGACCCAGCGTAGCGGGCGGGCCGGAGCCGCGGATGAGGCCCCGCCGGATCGGGGGAGGCGGCCCGGATCGACCTGTCCACCCGGTCAGGAGCGGGCTCCCCCGGCGGCAGGCCACACGCCGGATCTTCACCCATCCTGAAGATCCGGCCGACGATCAGACCCCGATCAGGGGGAGGGGCTCCAGGGTGCCGAAGTCCGGCGGCACGAACAGGCTGCCCTCGGTGACGCCCTGACTGGTCACGGCATCCAGCCGGTGGGTCAGCGCCGCGGCGCCGATCTCGCCAGCCACGTAGGCGCGGTGGGCGGCCATGACCGTCGCGACCTGATCCGGGGTCTCGTGGACGAACTCCACGCGGAAATCGCGCAGGCCGGCGGCGTGCCACGCGGGCAGATGGGCGGCCCCGATCTGGGCACGGCCCTCGAAGACGGTATTGCGGCAGCCCACATCGGCCATGACCGGGTGCTGCACGCCGCGTTCGTCCTTCAGGGCGATCCGGTGAGACTCGCACGGATGCCCGCAGTTGGTGTAGTCGGTGCCGCTGCTCAGGAACCGGCAGAACACGCAGTGCTCGGTGTGGAAGACCGGCAGGTGCCCGTACACGATGACCTCCAGCCGCTGCGGCCCGACCAGCCCGGCCAGCTCTGCAATCTGGGCGGCGTTCAGGTCGTGGGTGGGGGTCAGACGGGTCAGGCCCAGTGCCAGCAGGGCGCGGGCCGTCAGGACGTTCGCGGCGTTCAGGCTGAAGTCGCCGGTCAGTTCCTGGCCCGCGTGTCCCTGGAGCCCCTCCAGCAGACCGCCGGAGCGCACCAGAATCCCGGCGTCCAGCCCGGTCAGGAACTTCTGGAGGTTCTGCTCGGTGGGTTTCAGGATGCGCGGGCTGGCGACCCGCACCGGAATCCCGGCGGCCCGCACCCGCTCGACGCTGGGCTTCAGGCCGTAGAGCTCCAGATAGTCCAGCGTGATCGAGTCGGGCCGGGCCTCCAGCGCGGCGTCCAGCTGCTCCGGCGTGCGAACGAGGACGTGCAGGCGGGTGGCGTCGGAGTCCGGGAACCGGGACGGAGCGGGAAGCGCGGCCAGGGTGGCGTCGAGGTGCGGCGCGATCTGCCGGAGTGGAGCACGCCCACGGGCATCGGTCAACCGCGCCACGGCGTCACGCCGCAGGGCGTTCAGGGCACTGACCGGCAGGAAGCCCTCGCCGCGCAGATCGGTGGTCACGGCCTGGAGGTGATACCCGGTGCCGCCCAGTTTCCCGAGCTGCTCGTGCAGCATCGTGTCGTCCAGCGCGCGGTTGCGGGCCGGGGCCAGCGCGTCCGGCAGGGTGGCGGTCACGCGATGGCCGTGGTCGTCGGTCAGGGTCAGGGCGGGCGGCTCGCCCACGTGTCCCCGGAAGTGCGCCGCGACCGGGCGGGTATGGACGGGATCGGCGGCGTCGACCAGGGGTTTCACGCGGGCCGCCAGTTGCGGATCGTGCGTGCGCCACACCGGGTCGCCCACCCGCACGCGGGCGGGATCGACCGCGCCGCGCCCGAAGCGCAGTTCGTAGGCACTCCCGATCCGGACGTCCTCGGTCTGCCGGCCATCCCGCCACAGGCCGTACAGGAAGCCGCCCTCCTCGCGCCCTTCCGGGGCACGCCAGTTGGCGGGATCGAAGACCAGACCGTCGCCGGGCTTCACGGCCTCCTCCAGCGCCACCAGCACGCCACGTTCGGTGGTGCCGGTCACGGTGCCCACGCGCACGCCCCGGTGCCGGGGGGCCCGACCGCGCACGACCGTCTGGTGGTTGGTGCCCGCCATGAAATGAGGCCCCAGCCCCCGCGAGTACGCCTGCTCCAGATCCTGCTCCTCGGCGGGCGTGACGCTCAGGGGCAGTCCGGCCCACGCCTCGTCCACGGCCTTCCGGTACGCGGCGGTCGTCAGGGCGACGAATTCGGCGTCCTTGTACCGGCCCTCGATCTTCAGGCAGTTCACACCGATCCGCACGAGCTCCGGCACCTGGTGCAGCGCGTACAGGTCGCCGGGCGACAGCAGGTAGCGGGCGTCGCCCAGGTCACGCCGTTCTCCGTCCACGTACAGGTCGTAGGGCAGCCGGCACGCCTGGGCACACTGGCCCCGGTTCGCGCTGCGCCCCCCCCACGCCTCACTGGAGAAGCACTGCCCCGAGTAGGACACGCACAGCGCCCCGTGCACGAAGGTCTCCAGTTCGAGATCCGTCTGGTTCGCGATGCGCTCGATGTCGCGCAGGCTCAGTTCCCGGCCCAGCACCACGCGGCTCGCGCCGAAGCGCCGGGCATGTTCGGCCCCCTCGGCCGACGTGACACTCATCTGGGTGCTGCCGTGCACCGGCAGATCCGGGCAGATGTCGCGGATCAGCCGCGCCACGCCGTGATCCTGCACGATCAGGGCATCGACGCCGGCCTCGGCCAGGGCCATGATCTGACGCTCGGCCTGCCGCAGTTCGCGGTCGAACACTAGCACGTTGAACGTGACGAACGCCTGCACGCAACGTTCATGCAGCCCCCGCATGAGGTCGGGCAGCGCGTCGGCATCAAAGCCCACCTTGGCACGGGCATGGAAGCCGGCCCCGGCGCCGTCGGCCCGCCCGTGTCCGAAGTTCACACCGAAGAACACGGCGTCGGCACCGGCCTCCACGGCGGCCCGCAGCTGGGCGTCACCGCCGACAGGGCTCATCACTTCAGGTTTCACGCGGGGCCTGGGCATAACGCGCCAGTGTAGCGGGTCACGCGGTGGGGAGCCAGCGGCGCGTCCCACACTTGACGGCGGGACGCGCGGCCTGTGTGCTCAGCAGACGCTGCCGCCCACGCCGACCGGTTCCGACGACCACGGCGCGGGAACCTGACCGGCCCGGACGAGCAGCACCGGCACCGGCGAGGCGTGCAGGACACCCTCGGCGACCGACCCGAGCAGCATGCGCCCCAGCCCGCTGCGCCCGTGCGTGGACATGACGATCAGGTCCACGTGCTCTGCGGTGGCGGCGCGCAGGATGACCTGCGGCACGCCCAGCCCGTGGGCGTCCTCCACACGCACGCGCGCGCCGGGGCAGCGGGCACGGAGTTCGGCGCCCATGGCGTCCGCCTCGGCCGTCAGGGCCACGGGATCCGCGGGCGGAACATACGCGAACTCGCCGGCCAGGGCAAGGGCCGGGTCGACCTGCACGTATAGCGCGACCACGTCGGCGTGCAGGGCGTCGGCCAGCGGGTGGGCGTGGTCGAGGGCGAGGTGACCGAGGGGGCTGCCGTCCGTCGTGACCAGGATGCGTGTCATGGAGTCCTCCTGACCAGACCATCCGCCTGCAGCATTACGGGCGAGTTACGGCGTGAGCCACCGCCCAGCCGCCCGCGTGGCCACCGGCATGAACAGATACGTCATGGCCGGCACGACCAGCAGCATCTGCGCCAGCGCCCGCACCCCCAGCGGCCAGCCGCCCGTCAGCGGCGACAGCAGCAGCGTGATCCCCACGCTGACCGGGTACAGCACCAGCAGGGTCAGCACGGCCATCTTCCAGCGGGGCGGCTGGCGCAGGGTGGGCGCGGCAGGGGGCGTGAACCAGAAGTCCAGCCCCGGCTGCCGCTCGAAACTGAGCTGATCGTCCACGAGGTCCGCGATGGTGTCCAGCCACGCCGTGCGCTCGGGCGACAGTTCCCACGCGGCGGCGCTGGTCAGCGAATCGAAGCGGGCCACGACGGTGTACTCGCGGCTGCCGCCCGACGGGCGCAGGATGCCGGTGCCCCGGAATCCGGGCACACGGGCCAGCAGCTCGCTCAGGCGCGTCAGTGCCGCCTCGTAGGCACCTTCCTGGCCGGAACGGATGCGGCGGCGCACCACCAGGGTGACGGGATCGGTGGGCGGGGAATCGGACAGCGTCACGGTGGGCAGCGTCATGCGGAACCTCCGCAATTCCAGAACATGCCGTGGGAAGATCGGCATGTCCCTCCATAGCTCCTGTTCCGCATGTCATTCATACTCGCTTTGCTCGGGTTCGCCTTCGGCTCACCTGAATTCTGTATCACATGGGCAGCATAGCCACCCGCGCCCACGCGCTACGCTGCCCGGCATGATGCGTGTGGTGTTCGTGGGGGACGTGTTCGGCCAGCCGGGTCGCCGGGTGCTGGCCGCCCAGCTGCCGGGCCTGAGGAAACAGGCGGAGTTCGCCATCGTGAACATGGAGAACTCGGCCGGGGGCTTCGGCATGCACCGCGACGCCGCCGACGGAGCGCTGGCGGCGGGCGCGGACTGCCTGACGCTGGGCAACCACGCGTGGCACCACAAGGACATCTACGCGCTCATGGGTGACGAACTGAAGTATCCGATCGTGCGGCCCCTGAACCTGAGCGATCCGGGAGCGCCGGGGGTGGGCTGGCGCAGCTTCGACGTGACGACGCCGGGCGGCACCGAGCGGCTGACGGTCGTGAACGTGCTGGGGCGCGTGTTCATGGAGGCGGTCGCCAATCCGTTCCGGGCCATGGATGACCTGCTGGCGCGGGACGACCTGGGCGCGGTGTTCGTGGACATGCACGCCGAGGCGACCAGCGAGAAGCAGGCGCTGGCATGGCACCTGGACGGCCGGGTGGCGGCGGTGATCGGCACCCATACCCACGTCCCGACGGCCGACACGCGCCTCCTGCCGGGCGGCACGGCGTTCCAGGCCGACGTGGGCTTCACCGGCCCGCACGACTCCGTGATCGGTTCGGACGCGGCCGCTCCCATCCAGAAGTTCCTGACCGAGCGCCCGCACCGCTTCGGGGTGGCCTCGGGGCGGGCGGAGCTGAATGCCGTGTTTGTCCAGATAGAGGACGGCCGAGCGGTGGGCATTGAGCGCTACCGTTACGTCGAGGAGTGAGCGGCCGGGCGGGATGTCTCCCGTCAGCCGCGACACGTCGGCCCGTCCGGGGCCGGATCACCGCACGCGACAGACCCACGCGCACCACGGTGGGTGGGGAGGACTGAGGCCATGAGTATCCGGAGTGACGTGAATCTGCTGGGCCGCACGCTGGGCACGGTACTGAAGGAGCAGGAGGGCGAGGCCTTCTTCGACCTCGTCGAACGCACGCGGGCGCTGGTGCGCGACGTCCGGGCCGGCGGCGACGACGCGGAGCTGAACGCCATGCTGCGCGGGCTGTCCGGGCAGGACGCCGGGAATCTGGCGCGGGCCTTCACGTGGTACTTCCAGCTCGTGAACCTGGCCGAGGAATATGAGCGGGTGCGGGTGCTCCGGTCGGTCACGGGCGTGCGGCCCCAGAGCCTGGAGCAGGCGCTGACCGACCTCAAGGCGCAGGGCCTGAGCGCCGCCGACGTCGAGGCGCTGATCGAGCGCGTGGATCTGGGCCTGACCTTCACCGCGCACCCGACCGAGATGCGCCGGCGCACCATCCGCAACCACCTCGTCGAGGTGGCCCGCGCCATCCCCGATCTGTCGGACGAGGGGGCACTCGACCGCGTGACCGCGCACGTCGAGGCGATGTGGACGACGCCGGAGCTGCGCCGCCTGAAGCCCACCGTGCTGGACGAGGTCAAGGGCGGCCTGAACTACATCACCAGCATCGCGCGGGCGCTGCCGGAACTGCAGCGCGACCTGCGCCGGGCGTTCAAGCAGGTGTACGGCGTGGACTCCGAGGCCGAGGTGCCGGTGCGCTTCTCGTCGTGGATGGGCGGCGACCGCGACGGCAACCCCTTCGTGACGCCCGAGGCGACCCGCGAGGCGCTGGAAGTGCACCGCGAGCGGGCACGGGAACTGCTGCTCGATGCCGTGAAGCAGGCCTACGCCGACCTGAGCCAGGAGGAGGGGGGCCATGAGGGCTACCGCGACGAACTGCGCGCCCTGCACAACGCCGTGCGCGACGGGCAGCCGGTGGAGCTGCGTGCCCGGCTGGAGGCGCTGCACGAGCAGCTGCACGCCGACGGGCAGCACCGCTCGGCCGACACGCTGCTCACGCCGCTGCTGGTGATCACCCGGGTGTTCGGGCAGCATCTGGTGAGCCTGGACGTCCGCGAGCACTCCGCGCAGACGGGCGCGGCGGTCGCGGCCCTGCTGCGCGAGGCGGGAGTGGAGGCCGAGTATCTGGCCCTGCCAGAACATGCCAAACAGGAGGTGCTGGCCCGCGAACTGCGCTCCCGCCGCCCGCTGTGGCCGGCCGGCGAGGCGCTGCCGGACGACCTGGAGACCGCCATCGGCCCGATCCGCGAGGTGCAGCGGGCGACCCGGCAGGTCGGGCCGGCGGCGTTCGGGCGCTACATCGTGTCCATGTCCGAGTCGGTCAGCGACGTGCTCGAACCGCTGCTGCTGGCCCGCGAGGTCGGCTTCCGGATTCTGCCCGTGCCGCTCTTCGAGACGCTGGATGACCTGGACAACGCGCCGCACGTCGTGTGGGAACTGCTGAGCCTGCCCGAGTACCGCGCGGTGCTGGGCGACGGCGTGCAGGAGATCATGCTGGGGTACAGCGACTCGAACAAGGACGCCGGGTTCCTGGCTGCGAACTGGGCGCTGCACGAGGCCCAGCGACGTGTCAGCGACGTGTGCCGAAAGGCGGGCGTCCGCTGGCGCTTCTTCCACGGGCGCGGCACGAGCATCGGGCGCGGGGGCGGCCCGGCCAGCCGCGCGATCCTGGGGCAGCCGGCCGGCACCATCGACGCCGGGCTGCGCATCACCGAGCAGGGCGAGGCGCTGGCCGACAAGTACTCGCACCCCATCCTGGCGCGGCGCAACCTGGAACAGGCGCTGTATGGCCTGCTGCTGGCCGCCGCCCGGCGCGACGACGACCTGAACCCTGCATGGACGGACGCCATGACGCGCGCCGCGAAGGCCAGTGCCGCCGCATACCGAGACCTCGTTGATCACCCGGACTTCATCCCCTTCTTCGAGCAGGTCACGCCGATCCACGAGATCGCCCGCCTGAACATCGCGTCGCGCCCGGTGCGGCGGCCCGGTGCGCCCAGCCTGAGCAACCTGCGGGCCATTCCCTGGGTCATGAGCTGGACACAGAACCGGGCCAACCTGCCCGGCTGGTACGGCCTGCGCGAGGGCCTGACCGAGATCGGCGTGGATCTCGCCCGTGAGATGTACGCGAGCTGGCCCTTCTTCCGCACCGTGCTCGACAACGCGCAGATGAGCCTGGCCAAGAGCGACCCGCTGATCTTCGACGAGTACCTGGGCCTGACCGGCGAGCACCCCCTGGCCGATCAGCTGCGGGCCGCGTATCAGGAGACCGTGGCGCTGGTGTCCGGCGTGGTGGGCGCGGAACTGCTCGGCAACGAGCCGCGCCTGAAGGAGAGCATCAGCCTGCGCAATCCATACATCGACCCCATCCACCGCATCCAGGT
Source organism: Deinococcus sp. AB2017081 (assembly GCF_034440735.1). NCBI lineage: Bacteria > Thermotogati > Deinococcota > Deinococci > Deinococcales > Deinococcaceae > Deinococcus > Deinococcus sp. AB2017081. The sequence continues at coordinate 2,656,904 of NZ_CP140098.1, forward strand.
GGAACTGCTGCGCCGCGCCCGCGCCACCGACGGCGGCCTGGACGAGTTCGAGCGCCCGCTGCTGCTCAGCATCCAGGGGATTGCGGCCGGGGTGCGCAACACGGGCTGATGCCAGCGCCCCTCAGCAGGCCGTTACCGACGCGCCAGCAGCACGAAGCTCAGGGTCACGGCCTCCTCGACGACCGCGCTGTGGCGCTCGCCCGCCGGGATGAAAGACACGTCGCCGCCCCGCAGCGTGGTGCGCTGGCCGCCGCTCTCGGCCTGCAGGACGCCGGCAAGGATGAAGCTGATCTCGTCCTGCTCGTGAGAGGTGGGCGGCAGCACCGTACCGGCCGGGAAGTGAAGGGTGCCGACCTGGGCGGGCAGGCCGGGCAGGTCGGCACGTTCACCGGGCTTCAGGGAGAGGGAGTCCACGCCGTCCAGGGTGCGCCGCGCGGCGTGCGGACGCAAGGGCCGGCAGACGCTCTAGCATGCGCGGTATGCGTTCACTCGTGCTGCTGGGTGCGCTGCTCGCCTCCGTTCAGGCCGGTGCGCAGACCGCTCCCCTTCCCTCCTTCGAGGGTCAGGTCATCTATCAGGTCATGCCGGACCGCTTTGCTGACGGCAATCCCGCCAACAACCAGGGGGTGAATCTGGACGATCCCCGCGCGTGGCATGGGGGCGATCTCGCGGGCCTGACGGGGAAACTGGACTATATCCGGGCGCTGGGCGCGACGGCGGTGTGGCTCACGCCGGTGTACCAGCAGCAGACGGCGAACACGTCGGGCACCGCGCCGTACCACGGGTACTGGCCCGCCGATTTCCGCAGTGTCGATCCGCACTTCGGGACGCTCGCGGACTTCTCCGCGTTCGTGAAGGCGGCGCACGGGGGCGGAATGCAGGTCGTGCTCGATCAGGTCATCAACCACTACGGCTACGAGGCCGCCGCCGTGAAGGTCAGGCCGCAGTGGTTCACCACGGACGCCGAGTGTCAGGCGAGCGCCCAGAAGGACATCGACTGTCCCCTGGCCGGTCTGCCCAACCTGAAGCAGAGCAACCCCGAGGTGGCGGACGTACTGCTGGGCGCGGACGACTTCTGGCGCACCCAGGGCGTGGACGCCTACCGCTACGACGCGATCAAGCACGTGGAAGGGCCGTTCCTGAAAACGCTGTTCGCCCGCGACCGGGCCGCCGGTACGTGGACGCTGGGCGAGTGGTACGACGCTGACACCGGCACCGTCGCGGACTGGCAGAAGGCGGGCCTGGACTCGCTGTTCCTGTTCAGCATGCAGGCGGCCATGAAGAGTTCGATCATGGGCGGACAGGGGCTGGACACCGTGCGGGCCGTGCTGGAGCGTCAGGGCGAGTTGCCCCGGCCCGGCGAGGTCGCGCTGTTTCTCGACAACCACGATGTTCCCCGCTTCGCCCAGGGCAGCCTGTTCGAGGACGTGGGCCGGGAACGCACGAAGTACGGCCTGCGGGCCCTGATGACCCTGCGCGGCGTCCCGGTGCTGTGGCAGGGCACCGAGATCGCACAGCGCGGCGGGGCCGACCCGGACAACCGCCGCCAGATGCGCTTCGAGAATCAGTGGACTCCCGACGAGAGGGCGGTGTACGACGTGGCACGGGACGCCATCGCCGCGCGGAAGGCCAGTCCGGCCCTGAGCCGGGGCACGCTGGCGCTGCTGAACGTGCCGGACGCGCAGGCCGGCAACCTCCTGCTGTTCACGCGCACGGTGCAGGGTCAGCGGGTGCTCGCCGCGTGGCACGGCGGCAAGACCCGTGAAACGTACAGCCTGAAACTCGCGGGGCTGAAGCTCGGCGCAGCGGACATCCGCGCCACGAAGACCCTGTTCGCCGGGCAGGACGCGAAGGTCAGCGTGAGCGGCGGCTACCTGCACCTGAGCCTGCCGCCACAGGACGCGGCGGCCTTCGTGCTGCCCTGATACGAAACAGTGAGGACGCCGGGGAAGCTCAACCCGGCGTCCTCGTACCTGCTCCAGCTCAGGGAATGCGGTCGATCTCCGACAGCGACGTGGAGGTGGCGTCCACGCGCTGGCGCTGGAGTTTCAGGAGTTCCTCCTGATCCAGCGCCGTGTGCGCCATGACGATGGTCTCGCACAGCAGCATCATGGAGGCGCACACGCTGGCGGGCAGGCACTGGGTGCCGGACTCCCGGAGTACCGCGCCCGTGCGGCCGTCCGTGAGCACCAGCACCTCGGGGCCGACCAGCAGCCCGGCCACCTCCGGCACGCGCCACGTGCGGGCACGCGAGGCCATCAGCTCGGCCCGCCAGTCGTCGGCGGTGGTGCCGTGCGTGGTGCCGGGCAGGACGTCCCCGCCGCACAGGTCGTGAATGACGTCGTGGACGACCTGTCCGTCTTCCGGCGGCACACGCAGCAACACGCGGATGAGGTCGTCTCGGGTCGTCTCGCCGCGCTGCCACGCGGTGATGTGGTCGCGGAGGGTCTGGACAGGGTCTGGGGTGTGTGGCATGGGTGGTCTCGCGGGGGGAGGAACGGGATCGGTCGTCTGTGGGCACTCTAGCGCGGCTCGGTCGTGAACGCGGCGTCCCGGATCAGCCGGCCCGCACCTCGTCGGGGCGACGGATGCTCAGGACGCGGCTCGCGCCGCTCTGATCCGTGGTCACGCCCCACAGCGCCTGCGCGACCTCCATCGTCGCCTTCTGGTGCGTGACCAGCAGGAACTGCGCCCCGCGCTCGCTGAAGCGGGTCAGGAAGGCCGTGAAGCGGCGGATGTTGGCCTCGTCGAGCGGCGCATCGACCTCGTCGAGCACGGCCAGGGGCAGGCCGCCGGCGCTGCCCTCGCCGCCCGCGTGGTTCAGGGCGAACAGGAAGCCCAGGCCGGCCATGGTGCGCTCCCCGGCCGACAGCAGGGTCATGGAGCGGGTGCGCTTGCCCCTGGGCTGCACGGCCAGGCGCAGCCCGGTCAGGCGGCCGCCAGCGTCCTCCTCGGGTTCCAGGTCGCCGTCGCCGCCCAGCAGCTCGGCGCTGTACTCGCGGAAGGCAGCGTTCACGCGGGTGAAGGCGGCGCGGGTGGCGGTGCCCTCGGCGGCCTCCAGTTCGGCCAGGTGGGTGCGCAGTTCCGTGGCGGCGCTCATGGCGTCCTGCACCTCGGATCGCTGGGCATCCAGGGTGGCCAGGGCCTCGGCGTGCTCGATCTCGGCGCGGGCGTTCACCGGCCCCAGGGCGTCCAGCTCGGCGCGGGTGCGGGTCAGGGTCGCCGTCCACTCACGGGGGGTGCCGGGGGGCAGCACGCCAGGGGCGATGTCCTCCACGCTGCCCTGGCGGCGGGCGATCAGCAGGCGCTGTTCGTCCAGGCGGGTGCGCAGCGCGTTCTGGGTGCCGATCAGATTCGCGTAGGCCAGCGCCGCCGCCTCGCGGGCCTGCTCGGCGCGGGGGAATTCGTGCTCGTCCAGGGTGCCCAGTGCGGTCTCGCGGCGGGCGACCTCGGCCTGGGCGGCGTCCAGGGCGGTGCCCTGAGCGGTGGCCGACTGCGCGTTCACGTCCAGCCGCGCCTGCAGCGCACCCGCGCGCGTGGACGCCGCACGGTGGGCCCGCCACGCGGCGTCCAGTTCGCGCGCCAGGGCCAGGGTCTCGGCGGCGGCGCGTTCGGCGACCCGGCCCTGTTCAGCCGCGTGCCGGGCAGCCAGGAGATCGGCGTCCAGGGCCTCCAGATCCGGCAGGGGGGTGGCAGCCTCCGGCGGGGCCGGCATCGGCGTCAGCCGGGTCAGCAGGCGCTCGCGGTTGGCGTCCAGGCTGCGGGCCTGGGCGTCCAGCTCGGTCACGCGGCGCTCGGCGTCGTGTTCCTCGCGGGCGGCGCGTTCGCGGGCGGCGAGCACGGTGTCGTGTCGCTCGACACTGGCCGCCAGCGACGCGCGCACGTCCTCCAGCGCTCGGTTCAGGGTCACGCCCTGGGTGTCGGTGGCCTCCAGTTCCGCGTCGAGTTCCTGGAAACGCCGCTGGTCGGCCAGCACGCCCCCGCCCCCGTCGCGCTGGCGGCCCCCGGTGATCGCGCCGCCGGGCTCGACCAGTTCGCCGTCCAGGGTGACCAGCCGGGGGCGGCTGGCGTGGGCCCGCGCGATCCGGTTGGCGGTGCGCAGGTCATCCACGACCAGCGTATCGGCCAGGATCGATTCGGCGACCAGCGGCGGATCGCTGGGGCACAGGTCGGCCAGGTTGCCCAGCACGCCGGCCTCGCGCAGCAGCAGTCCGTCGCGGCGGGGCCGGGCCCGGATCAGGTCGAGCGGCAGGAAGGTCGCCCGGCCCCCCGACCGTTTGAGTTCGTCAATGATCTCGCGGGCGTCGTCGGCCCGCTGCACGACGACCTGTTCCAGCCGGCGGCCCAGCGCCGCTCCCAGGGCCACCTCGTACTCGGCGGGCACGGTCAACAGGTCGGCCACCGACCCCACGATGCCCGGATGGTCGAGCCGCAGGGCGTTGCGGGCGCCCTCGCCGTAGCGGGCATACGAGTTCAGGGCCGCTTCCAGGCGTTCGCGTTCGCGGCGCAACGGCGCCACGCTGGCCTGCAGGCGCGACAGTTCACCGCTCAGGTGACGATCCCGCGCCGTGGCGGCCTCGCGCTCATCGCGCAGGGCGGCATACGCGGCCTCGGCATGTTCGCGGGCATGGCGGGCCAGCGTCAGCCGCTCGCGGGCGGCGTCCAGCGACTCCAGCACCTGCCCCAGGTTGCCCTCGGCGCGGTCGAGCTCGGCGCGCAGCGTGTCGCGGCTGGCGTCCTCGCGGGCGTGGGCCTCGGCGGCGCGGGCGGCCTGGGCACGGGCGCGGGCCACCGCATCGTCCAGCGTCCGCAGGTGACGCTCGGCCGTCTCGGCGTGGATGCGTGCCTGCGCGGCAGCAGTCTCGTGGGCGGCCAGATCCGGGGCCTCCCCCACCGGGGGTTCCACCGGCAGCGCGGCCAGTTCGGCCGTCAGGGCCGCCGCCTCCTGGGTCAGATGGTCGCGGTAGCGGGCCGCCTGCGCCGCGGCCTCACGGGCGGCCCGCAGGGTCTCCAGGGCACCGGCGTGGGCATCGCGACGGGCACGGGCCTCCTGCGCGGCCTCTCGGGCGTCCTCGACGGCGCGGGCCGCCGCCTGCACCTCGGCCCCCAGCGCGGCGCTGCGGGCCTCCATGGCGGCCACGTCGGCCTGGGCTGCGTGGATCTCGCGCTGGAGGGCCAGCTGGCGCTCGCGGCGCAGGGCATCCTCCAGCATCGCCACCGTGGCGCTCAGGGCACGGTGGCGGCGGGCGGCGTCGGCGGCGCGTTCCAGGCGCACGGCCCCGGCCTCGCGCTCGCCCAGGATCAGGTTCAGCTGATTCAGGTGGGTGTCGGCCTCGCGCAGCCGGGCCTCGGCCTCCTGGCGGGCGCTGACGGCGCGGGACAGGCCGGCGGCCTCCTGGACATAGCCCAGCAGCGTGCGGCCCTCGGCCTGCACGACCCCGCTGACCTCGCCCTGGCCGATCACCGCCAGCCCCCCGGGCCCCAGGCCGGTGCCGCGCAGGGCGCCCTGCACGTCGCGCACGCGCACGGCGCGGCCGTTCAGATCCTGCTCGCCGGTGCCGTCGCGGTACACGCGCCGCGCGAGGTTCACGCGCCCGGCCTCCGTCTGCAGTTCGACCTGCACCTCGGCCAGCCCCAGGGGCGCCTTGCCGCCGCTGCCGTGGAAGATCAGCTCGGTGCCGCGCCCGGCCCGCAGTTCGCGTGCCCGCGCGTGGTGAGTGGCCCAGCGCAGCGCCTCCACGACGTTGCTCTTGCCGCTGCCATTGGGGCCGATCACGGCGCACACGCCGGGGCCGAACTCCAGGCGGGTGCGGTCGGCGAAGGATTTGAAGCCCTGGAGGGTGATTGAGTGCAGCATGAAACCGGCAGTCAGCAGATCTGGAGGTCAGAGGGCGAGACGAATCCGCACCGTCAGACCCTCAGAGCGGTTGACCTGACCTCCCCCTCACTGATCCGCCCCTCATTGATCCGCGCAGTCCTGGCGCGTGAACGGCTCACGCAGATCCATGTGGCCCAGGGTCTCGACCGGCTGCCCGTTCAGGACGAAGGTCACGTCCTGGCCGCGCGTCTCCAGCAGGGTGCGGGTGATGGTACACAGCAGCATGCGCTCTCCGCTGGTGCCGTAGCGCAGGTTGCCGTACGCGGCGGGCAGATCCACGAAGTAGTGCGTGCCGCGCAGGTAGACCTTCGGCGCGGCGGTGCCCCGGGGCACCGCGCCCAGGTGCCCGGACTGCGCCGGCCCGGCCGCCCACACCGCCAGCGACGCCTGCGCCACGGCGGCCGGGTTGCGCTGCGTGACCTGGATGGTGCGGGTCTCGGGCAGGACGCGCTGCACCTGCGGGTCGGTGAAGTACACCTTGACGCTCAGCACCGAGCGCTCCGCGAGTTGCAGGGCCGGCGGCTCGGGCGTGGGCGGGACGCGCTGCACCGCCTGCGAGGCCAGCACCGCGACCGCCAGCAGCGCCGCGCACAGCACGTTGAACAGCGACAGCACCCGCCTCATGGCCGGGCCTCCGGTGTGGTGGCCGAGACGTTCGCGTTGTTGTTCGCCCGGGCGGTCAGGTACGTGGCGACCGCGCGGGCGACGGCGTCCGCCATGATCTTCAGACGGCCGTCGACCCCCAGATTCGCCAGATCCGTGGCGTTGTTCGCCCACCCGAGCTCCAGCAGCAGCGCCGCCTGTGGGGCCTCGCCCAGGGTCAACACGCGGGAGGTGCTCTCCTGCTTGGCCGTCACGCCGCCGCCCTTGAGCTCGCCACGCAGCAGGTCGCCCAGCCGCCGCGAGCTGCCGGTACCCGCCACCACCAGCGTGCCGTAGGGCGGGGCCTGCCCCGCGCGGATGTCGTTGATGATCTGGGCACTGGCCCGGCCGGTCTGCTCGTACACGGTCACGCCGCTGCGGGCCGAATTCGGGAACCGGCCCAGATCCAGCGCCAGGAACACGTCGCTCTGCCGCGCGAGCTTCAGGGTGTCCTCCAGGCTCAGGGCGCTGCCGGGATCCCGGGTGACCTGCACGCGCCAGCCCGCCTTGGTGAGCAGCTCGGCGGCGCGGCGGGCCACGTCCAGCGTGACGTCGCGGCCCACGCCGGGCACGCGGGCGGGGTCGAGCACGATCAGGGGCCGCGTGACCCGCGTGAGCAGGTCCGGGCTGCTGCGCGGAATGCCGGGGCCGGCGTCCAGCACCACCCGCACGCCGGTGTCGCGCACCACCTTGTAGGTGCGGTAGCCGTCCGAGGCCGGCAGCGGCACGGTCACGGTGACGTCGCTCCCCACCTGCTTGACCTCGGCCGATGGAACGAAGGCGCCGCGCGTGGTGTAGCGCCGCGCCTGCCCGCTCAAACCGCGCAGGGTGAGCACCACGCCCGAGCCGCGCTGCTCGTCGATGACCTCGACGTCCCGGCTGAGGTCCAGCACCAGCCGGTCGCTGTCCCGGCCGGCGCGGCTGCTGACGCCCAGCAGCTGGGCCGGCGCGATCGTGAAGGCCCCGTTGGCGTAGCTGGCCCCCAGCCCGGCCGCGAGCGTGTCGAGCGGCAGATACAGGTTTCCATTCACCAGCGTGGCCGTGCGTGCCCGGCGGCGCGCCGTGTCGAGCTGCACGGTGTTGAAGTCGGTGGTCGCCCGCTGCTGATCCTCGTCGAGCGGGAACAGCAGGGTATGGCCGAAACCGGTCACGGTCACGAGGCGGTCGTCGCGGGTGATCCGCAGCACGCGGCCCAGGATGGTCTCGCTGGCGTATTCCGCACCGTACAGCTGGATGCTCTGCACCGTCTGGCCGGCCAGCTTCAGCTGCGTGAACGTCACCTGCGCCCCGCCCAGTCCCGCCAGGGTCACCCCGGCGACCAGGGTGCTGCCGAGCACCGCCAGCCGCCACCGGACGCCGAGACGCCGCGTGCGCCCCGCCATCACAGCTCGCGCAGCTCCCGGCGCATGGTCTTGTCGGCCTCGGCGCGGCGCTTGTCGTGGAGCTTCTTGCCACGCGCCAGGGCCACCTCGACCTTGAAGACCCGGCCCTTCTGGTACAGCCGCGTGGGCACCAGGGTCAGGCCCTTCTGCTCCAGCCCGCGCCGCAGCTTGCCGATCTCCTCGCGGTGCAGCAGCAGACGCCGGGTGCGCCGGGGCTCGTGGTTGTTGTAGGTGGCCTGGGTGTAGGTGGGTATGTACAGGCCCTCGAGCTCGATGTTGCCGCCCTGAAGCCGCGCGAAGGCGTCGCGGAAGTCCACGCCGCCGGCACGGACACTCTTGACCTCGCTGCCGGTCAGCACGATGCCCGCCTCGAACCGATCGAGCAGTTCGTACTCATGTTGGGCGCGGCGGTTCGTGTACACGCGCGGCATTCTAGCAGGCGGGCCGCGGGCCGCCGTCCCTCATCCGGAGGAGCGGCCTACTTGCGCGGCGGCTGGCTGGGCCGGACTTCCACGCGGCTGGGCAGCGTCCGGGCGGGCATCGCCAGCAGATCCACCGTGAGCTGCGCGATGTCCTCGGGCTGGATCTTCCACGCATCGGCGTCACTGGGCGTGTGCCCGCCGAAGTGCGTGGCGACGCTGCCCGGCATGATCTGCGTGACCTTGATGCCGTGGTGGCGCAGATCCAGGGTCAGCACCTCGGACAGGCCGTTGAGGCCAAACTTGCTGGCGTTGTACGCGCCGCCGCCCGCGAAGGGATTCTTCCCGGCCAGGCTGGAGAGGGTGAAGATGTAGCCGCCCTGGGCCTTGAGCGCCGGAATCGCGGCCTTGATGGTGTAGAACGCGCCGCTGAGGTTCGTGTCGATCACGTCCTGCCACTGCTCTAGGGTCATGTCCTCGACGTTGGCGAAGTGCCCCACCCCCGCGTTCACGAACAGCACGTCCAGACCGCCGAAGGCCGCCACGTGCGCATCGACCTCACGCTGGACGGCGGCCGGATCCTTCACGTCGCAGACCACTCCCCGCGTGCCCTGCCCGATCTTCTCGGCGGCGGCGGTGATCTCGCGGTCGCTGCGGCTGGTGATCGTCACGGCGTACCCGGCCTCTACCAGGGCCTGCGCCACGGCCTCGCCAATGCCCTTGCTGGCCCCGGTGATGAAGGCGGTCTTTCTGGACTTCGTTGCGTCGGTCGTCATGGCGCGAACGTACCATGCACCCGTGACCCAGACCGGAGGCGAGGCAACGGTCTACCGGAGCTGGGCCGCGTAGTGATCCGCGATCCCTGCCGCAATCGCCTGGGCGAGCCGCTCCTGTCCGGCCGGGCTCTGGAGCACGCGCAGATTCCCGGCATCGGTCAGGTAGGCGGTCTCGACGAGCACGCTGGGCTGCGCCGTCGGCCGGGTCAGGGCCAGGTCGGCCGCGCCCTTCAGGCCCTCGCCGGGGCCGAGTTCCGGCAGCGTGCGGCGCAGGCCCGCCAGGATCGACGCGGCCACGCCCTGCGCCTGCGGGTGCGAGAAGTACACCTCGGGGCCCCGGATGCCGCGTGGATCGCGGCCGTCCGGCAGGGCATTGGCGTGGATGCTGACGAGCAGGTCGGCGCGGGCGGTCTCGGCGATCATCCCCCGGTCGTACAGGCCCAGCGTCACGTCGGTGGTGCGGGTCAGCACCACCGTGGCCCCCTGTGCCCGCAGCAGGGTGGCCGCCCGCAGGGCGATGGGCAGCACGAGGTTCTTCTCCGGCACCCGTAGGCTCCCGGCCCCGCCCTTCTGGGTGCCGCCGTGGCCGGGATCAAGGACGACCACGCGCCCGCTCAGGGGCCGGGCCGGATCGAGCACCGGTGGCCGGCGCACCGTGACGAGGAGATCACCTCCGTCATAGCCGGCCTGGAAGCCCCACGCCTGGCCGGGGGCGAGGGTCAGGGTCACGACCGTGACGCCGGGGGTACCGGGCTGCACCTCCACGCTGCGCAGCAGGGGATCGGCCACACCGGACAGCCCGGTCAGCGGCGCGGTGAGGGTGCCGTACAGCGTCAGGAGGAGCTGCGAACCGCCCGACCGCTGCTCCAGCGTGTACGGCAGCCGCACGCCGCCCAGCGGCACCCGCACGCGCAGGTCGCCGGCACGGGGAGATGCGGGTGCCGGCGGGGCGGGACGGATCGGCAGCGGGGCGAGTTCAGGGGTTCCCGCGACCTGCGGCACGTCGGACACGTCGGGGGCCGCAGAGACCTGGGCCAGCAGCGGCAGCGGTGCGGCGGGCCCCGTGGCCAGTTCAGTGCCGCCGTCCACGGTGACCGCGCCGCCCCGCGCGGCCAGCACCGAACCGAGCGACAGGTCGAGCTGCGCGGCCGTCGCCAGGGCCGGCACCCCCGGCGCGAGGCGCACGCGCAGATCCTCGCCCACGCGGCCCACGGCGGTGAAGGTCATGCCGTCCCGGGGGTACAGGCGGGCGAGGCCATCCAGATCGGTCAGCAGCGTCTGCGAGTCGTTCAGCGCCAGCCCCCGCACCGTGCCGGGCCGCTGCGTGGCGACGCGCGGGCCGGCCGGTGTGCTCGTCACGCGGCCGGGGGCCGTGGCCGTGACGGTGCGGCCGTCCGGCCCGGTCAGGGTGACACCCACGGCGGCGTCCAGCAGCCGCGCCGTGGTGGGCAGGGTGTACACCGCGCGGTACGTCCCGGCCGGCCCCTCGAGCATGGGCACCGGCGGACTGCCGGCCAGCCGGTACGCCGCGCGGCCTCCGGGTGACCCCCGGAATTCGATCCTCACGGCCCGCTCGGCCGGGGTGTCGTTCACGGCGTCCCAGAACGTCACGGCCGACCGGGGGAGCACGCTGCCCGGCTCGATGGCGGTCGGTCGGGCCAGCAGGGTACGCGGCACCGTGCGGGTCACGCGCCACGTCAGGGTACCGGTGCGCCCGGCGCGGGTGGTGACCAGCGTCAGGGTGTTCACACCGGGCCGCAACGGCCACCACTCCATGAACAGGCCGTCCGGCCCGACCGGCACGGCCGCACCGCCGATCCGCAGGTCGCCGCCGGGACGGACACTGCCCTCCAGGATCACGTGGTCGAAGGCGACGGTCGCGCCGTTCTCCGGATACGCCACGAACACGTCAGGAGCACCGGAGGGAGCGGCCGACAGCAGGGCGGGGGCAGCCAGCAGCAGGACCAGAAGGCGCGGGGGGAGGCGCATACGCCGGTGTAGCACGCGGGTGGCGGGCGGAAATGAGCCGACCCGGACGCGGCGCGGGCGTATGCTGGGCCGCAGACATGAATGACGTGCTGGTTCAGGCGTACGAGGCGGCCCTTCCGGAGTACGAGCGCCTGCGGGACGCGGCGGTGGCGCACACGAATGCACTGCTCGACCGCTCCGGCCTGAACATCCACCACGTGACCGGCCGGGTCAAGCGCCCCGCCAGCCTGGCGGACAAGCTGCTGCGCAAGCCCGGCCGCTACCACGCCCTGGACGAGGTGACGGACCTCGTGGCGGTGCGCGTCATCACGTACTTCGAGTCCGACTTGCAGGCGGTGTCGCGGCTGGTCGAGGCGCAGTTCGACGTGGACTGGAACCACTCCATCGACAAGAGCCGGATGCACGATCCCGACCGATTCGGGTACATGGGCGTGCACTACGTGGTGCGCCCCCTGGGCAGCGGGCCGGACGCTGCCGCGTTCGCATCGCATCCCTTCGAGATCCAGATCCGCTCGATCCTGCAGCATGCGTGGGCCGAGATCGAACACGACCTGGGCTACAAGAACCGCGAGGCCGTGCCGCGCGAGGTGCGGCGGCGCTTCTACCGGCTGGCCGGCCTGCTGGAGATGGCCGACGAGGAGTTCATGGCGCTCGACCGCCTGTCCAAGGACTACGCCGCGACCCTGCCCGAGCGCGTGCGTGACACGCCGGACAGCGTGTACATCGACGCCCAGAGTGTGAAGTACATGCTCGACCATGCCCCGGTTCACGATCTGGACGCGCAGGTGGCCGCCGCGCTGAATGTGCTGCTCCTGACCGGCTGGCCCGACCCGGAGCGTCCGCAGCGGCTGGCAGGCCTGCTCCAGTATGTCGGCGTGAACTCGGTCGGCGCCCTTCAGGGCGAACTGCGCCGGCACGGACAGGAGGTGGTGGCCTTCGCCGGTCTGCTGCTGCCCCGCCTGCGGGAATCGTGGACGCCCGCTGGTGGAGCGCGGCCCGGCACCAGCCTCGTGCATTACGCGCTGATGCGCGCGTGCGCGAACCCGGCCCTCGACCCGAGCGAGATCGTGCGCCTGCTCGACGTGCCGGGCACGGCCGACACCGCGACCCTGATCGCGTCGGTACGCGACGCCTATGCCGAGGCGACCGGCTTCCCGCTGCGGCAGGACGGCACCGCGCCGGTATGAACGACACGGCGCCGAACCGTGTCCGGTGGCCATGAGCCCCGGTCTCTCGTGTTCGACGTGTCCGGACACCCCCGGACAGCGTGCCCCCGCAGCAGCTAGGGTAACGGCACTCCAGGGCGAAGCGGCCCGGAGTCTGAGGTGACATGATCCTGTTGAGCCGAGCCGTCTGTCCTCCCCACCTCGCCCCGCGCCGGTGAGCGCCACCACGGCCACCACGCCCCACGCGGCCGCCTCCCTGCGCGGTCTGGGCCTGTACGCGCTGGCCCTGCTGATCTTCGCCGGGCAGGACGGGCTGGCCAAGCACCTCGTCCAGGATCACTCGCCGGCGCTGGTGTCCGCGGTGCGCTACAGCACGCAGGCGCTGCTGCTCACGGCCCTGCTGCCCCGCCCCCTGCGGGCCGCGCCACGCGACGCCGCATATTCGCCGTGGCTGGTGCTGGTGCGCTCGCTGTGCCTGGCCAGTCTGACCGTGGTCATGATGGGCGCGTTTGCCCGCCTGCCACTGGCCGAGGCGACCGCCATCTCGTTTCTCGCGCCGCTGCTGGTCACGGTGCTGGCGGTGCCGCTGCTGGGGGAGCGGCCGGGGCCGCTGCGCTGGATCGGCACGGTGGGCGGCTTCCTGGGCCTGCTGCTGATCGTGCGGCCGGGTGGGAACCTCGACGCCGTGGGCGTGGCCCTGGCCTTCCTGGCTGCCGCCCTGAACACCGGGTATCAGCTGCTGTCGCGGGTGCTCCAGGGCGTGCCGTCACTGCACCTCCTGTACCACTCGGCCCTGACCGGCAGCGTGTTCGGCATCGGGGCGGTGCTGCTCGCACGGCAGGGCGGCCCGGTGTCGTGGGCCGACCTGGGCCTGATGGCCGTGCTGGGCCTGACCGGCGGCAGCGGCCACTACCTGCTGACCGTCGCGTACCGCACCTCCGACGCCTCGTTGCTGGCTCCGCTGACCTACCTGCAACTGGTCTTCGCGGCCATCGTGGGCTGGCTGGCGTTCCACCACCTGCCGGACGCCGTGGCGCTGACCGGCATGGCCCTGGTGTGCGTGTCTGGCGTCCTGGCGGTGCTGGACAGCCGCAAGAAGGCCGTCCCCGCCCCGCTGGAAGTGTGAGGCGGGGTGCGGACGGGCCGTCGTCCGTGCGTTCGATGGGCGGCTCGGCACGAGCATCATCTGCGCCACAGCGGGAGGCTGAGCCCTGTGGCGCTGCGGGGACGGGTGGCGGCCCGGAACGCACCGGTCACGCAGTCTGACCTCACCGGCTCGCCCCCTCCTCGGGCACCGGTTCCTGACCGGCAGCCCCCGCCTTCTGGCCCCGCAGCGCCGCGAAGGTCTCGCGCAGCAGCCGGGTGGCCTCGCGGGCCCGGACACCTGCAACCACGGTGGGCCGCACGCCCCAGTGGTGCGCCAGGACATCCGTGACGCCGCCCAGCGCTCCGGCCTTCGGATTCGCTGCGCCATAGACGACGCGCCCGATCCGGGCTTCCAGCGCCGCGCCCACGCACATCGGGCAGGGTTCCAGCGTGACGACCAGCGTGCAGGACGTCAGGTAGGGCGTGCCCAGGGTCACGGCGGCCTCCCGCAGGGCGTCCAGTTCGGCGTGGCGGGTCATGTCGCCGTGCTCACGGCTGCGGTTGCGCCCGCGCCCGATCACCGTGCCCTCCGGCCCCAGCACGACCGCCCCGACCGGCACCTCGTGGCCAGCGGCGGCCTCGTGGGCCAGCACGAGGGCCTCCCCCATGGCCGTGTGCAGCGGATCGGCACGCTGATCCGCCGTCTCCCGCGCCCCGCCGGCCCACACCGGCGGGTGCAGGCCGATCCACTGCACCTGTCCGGAACGATCGACCAGCACCGGCACCCGGCGGCGATCCGCACGCGGCACCTTCCGGTCGGTGAGCACGTCGCTCACGAGGCGTGTCCCGCCCGGAAGGCCGATCCGGTCACCGGAGGCCGGCGTCCGGAGCGTCCAGCCGTCCGGTCTGTCGAAGGCGGGCGGCGCGAAGTCCAGCGGCTTCAGATGGAGGTCGCCGCCCGTCACCGTGACGTCCCGGCCACCGGGCAGGGTGAGGTGGGTGGTGTGGCCCGCATGCAGGGCCGCCACGAGCGTGTCGAGGTGACCGGCATGCACGTCCAGGCCCGCCGCCCGCAGGTCCTGGCGCACCCGGCGGCGCAGCACCGCCAGCGGCACCCGCTCACGCGGCGCGTGGGGGCTCAGGGCCATCGCCCCGGCGGTCAGCGCGGCGTCGTCCTGCGTCTGGAAGTGGGCCAGCCGCGCCAGGGCCACCTCCAGCCCCGGATAGCGGGCGGTCAGGACCGGCATGACCTGGGTGCGCAGCCACGCCCGGGAGTAGGCAGGATCGGCGTTGGAGGCGTCCTCGCGCCACGTCTGACCATTGGCGTGTAAGAAGGCCTCGAGGTCGGCGCGGCCCACGTCCAGCCAGGGCCGACGCACCGGGCCGCGCCGGGCAGGGATGCCGGTCAGGACGGCCTCGCCGCGCAGGAGCTGGATCAGGACCGTCTCGGCGTGGTCGCGGCGGGTGTGGGCGGTCAGAATGATCCGGGCACCGTGGGCCCGGGCCACCCGGCCCAGCAGGTCGTAGCGGATCCGGCGGGCGGCGTCCTCCACGTTCCAGCCGCGCCGGGCGGCCACGGCAGCCACCTCGACCCGCTCCCGCACCGCAGGCACGCCCAGATCCGCCGCCAGGGCCGCCACCCACGCGGCGTCGGCAGGCGATTCGGGCCGCAGCGCGTGGTCCAGGTGCGCCACCACGACCCGCGCCCCGATGGTGTGGAGCGCCACGAGCAGCGCCACCGAATCTGCGCCGCCCGACACCGCCGCCACGACAGTCTGCGCGCGGTACACGTCCAGCGGCCGGGCCAGTGGACGCGGCACGCGGACAGGCGGGCGGGGCGGGTCGGACATCGGCGCATTCTACGGAGCGGCCCGGCCCGACGTCCCGGTCACCGTGGTGTCCTGCACGGCAGCATCCGGGCCCGACCGGTAGAATGCCCGGCATGAGTGTCCGCCCCGGTGACCCCGCACCCGTGTTCGAGAAACGCAGCGACGACGGGCGCACGATCAGCCTGAGCGCCCTGCGTGGCCACTGGGTGGTGCTGTTCTTCTATCCCCGGGCCAGTTCCGCCGGCTGCTCGATCGAGGCGCAGCGCTTCGAGTCGGCGCTGCCGGAATTCGAGCGGCTGGGGGCGACCGTGATCGGCGTGAGCACCGATACCGAGGCGCGGCAGGCGAGTTTCCGTGACACCTGCAGCCTGAGCTATCCGCTCCTGCCGGACAGTGACCGCGAGGTGTGCCGCGCCTACGGCGTGATGGGCGGTCTGTCGGGCCTGCTGAACATGGCCGCCCGGGAGACGGTGCTGATCGATCCCGAGGGCGTGGTCGCGGCCCGCTGGCGCAGCGCGAATCCGGCCGCCCACGCCTCGGCCGCGCTCAAGCACCTGCGCGAGCGGCCGGCCGTGGCCGGACAGCCGGTGCCGGGCACCTGATACGGATTCCGTCCGATTCCCGTACATCCGGAACCGAACCGGATGTACGTCCATCTCCCGGAGTCCGTCGTCTCTCCTTCTCCCTTCGGTCGGATTGATCCCGCAATCCTGCGGGATTCAATCGGGGTTCGTATGAACCCGCGTTCCGGCTGCCCTACACTGCGGCCATGAGCCTCCCCACGTCTCCCCTGCCTGTCGTTCTGGACGGCGATCCCGGCCTGGACGACGCGGTCGCGTGGCTGCTGGCGCTGGCGAGCCCGGATCTGGATGTGCGGGCCATCACGGCGGTGCACGGCAACGTTCCCCTGGCGCTGACGGTACGCAACGCCGGAGTCACCCTGGCGCTGGCCGGCGCCGACCGCCCGTACCACGCGGGCGCCGACCGGCCCCTGGTGCGCGGAGCGGTGACGGCGGCGGCGGTGCACGGCGCGACCGGGCTACCGGCACAGAACCTGCCCGACCCCACGCAGCCCCCACAGGCCGAGCACGCGGTCGCAGCCCTGATCCGGCACGGTCGGGCCCAGCCGGGCGGGCTGACGGTGATCGCCACCGGGCCCCTCACGAACGTGGCGCTGGCGTTCCGGCTGGCCCCGGACCTGCCGGAGCTGCTGCGCGAGGTCGTGTGGATGGGCGGCAGCACCGCGCTGGGCAACCGCACCCCGGCGGCCGAGTTCAACGCGCTGGCCGACCCGCACGCGGCGCGGATCGTGTTCGACTCCGGCGTGCCGCTGCGGATGGTCGGCCTGAACGTGACCATGCAGTGCATTGCCACCCCGGAGCGCGTGCAGGCGCTGCGCGACCTGGGCACCCGGGCGGGCGCCGTGAGCGCGGAGCTGTTGACCTTCTATGCCGGGGTCTACCGCGAGCGCTACGGCCTGAACGGAGGAGCGCTGCACGATCCCCTGGCGGTCGCCGCCGTGCTGTGGCCGGAGCTGCTGGAGTGGACCGCGATGGACGTGCAGGTGGAGGTGCACGAGGGGCCGAACTTCGGCCGCACCACCTGTGATGTCTATGGCGTGACCGGCCGGGCGCCCAACGCCCGGGTCGCGGTCGGCGTGGACGATCCGGCGTTCTTTGACCGGCTGCTGAGGGCCATCGCCACGGTGCCGTGACCGGCCGGCTGGATCACACCGGATCGAAGTCCAGACTGATGGCCGTCAGTTCCGAGGGCACGGCGCGCGCCGGAACCGCCGCAGGTGGTCCGGCCAGGACGACCTCGTCGGCGGGGTGAGCCGTCGCCGGCCCGTGGCCGCCGGCCACGGGGGACTCGGCCGGCGTGGAGGCCCCGGCCAGGGCATCGTCGGCGCGGCGCAGCAGGGTCACGGTGCCCTGATGGGCGTTCACGCGCACATACGCGCCGGGCTGCAGCCACTCGGGACGGCGGCCGCGCAGACTCACGGCCGGGCGCCCCGCACCGCGCTCGTGTAGCGCTGCACTCGACAGGGGCCCGGCGCGGTCGAGGATCACGGCGGCGGCCTCTGCAAGCTGTGCCCGGTGCCATGGGCGGGCCTCCTCGCACAGGACAATGCTGCCCCCGGGGACGGGTTGACCGGGGATCCAGACGTGGAGCTCGCCGTCGCGCACGCCCGGCGACAGCGGCACCACGCTGTACTGCCGGTCGACCAGGGTCCACGTGGGGGTCGGTGGGGGCGGAGCGTGCTGGAAGCGGCGCAGCTGCGTCAGACCCCGCAGGGTGGCGGGGTCGAGGGTGCCGTCCAGGGCGTCACGCAGTTCGGTGGGGGTCAGCCAGCGGGCATCGGCCGGACGGTTCAGCCAGCCGGCGCGGCTGAGCACCGAGGCCACCTGCACGGACGCGCGGATCACGGCGCGCCGGGTCTGCCGCTGCGCGGCGTGGTGGGCCGCCAGCGCCGCATGCTGGGTGCGCGCGGCGTCGATCAGGCCGCGCGCGGCGCTGCGGCGGCCACCGCTCAGGGTGGACTGTACCTGATGCATGGCGGCGCTCGCGAGCTCCGCACCGGCCCCGCCGACCGTGTCGAGACCGCACAGCAGTTCCAGGTGCAGGGCGCTGCGCTGCTCCAGCCAGTGCCACGTGACCCCCCGCAGCGCCTCGGTGACGAGGGCCGCGTTGTACGCGGTCAGCACGCCCAGGTCGTCCGCGTGCGCCACGATCGCGCGGGCCAGGACGGTGGCCGGCGAATCGGCCGGGCGGGACACGCCGGGCTGGGCCACCGAGCGGGTGCCCGGCGCGGCCTGCTGGATGAACTCCGGGCGGGGGCGGGCCGACGGCACCGCCGGGGGACCGGCGTCGGCGGCGATCCCCAGCGCCACGTGCACAGCCAGGATCTGCTCGGCGCTGAGGGCCGCCGTCAGCGTGTCCAGATGGGCGGCGTGCACGGCCAGCCGACCGCCCTGCTGGGTCAGCAGGCGCGTGCTGAGGCTGTCGGTGTCCGGGAGGTGCAGCGCGTGAAGCAGGGCGCGGACACGACCCTCCAGCCCCACGCGCACGATGCCCACGTCCAGCGGCGACAGCGCGGCCGGGTGATCCTCCAGGGGAAGCCACCGGGCGGGCGTCCGTATGGGAGCAGGGGCAGTCATGGTGCGTGTTCCATTGTGGCGTCCGGGACGCCGCCCCGCAAGCCCGGATGCGCGGCCAGAGCGGGTTCATGCCGCGCCCGGATCACACCGGTCACCGGAGCCGCTGCCGGCCGCCATCCTGTCCAGACAGGCGGATTCTCCCCGCTGCGCCGCACTCCGTCGGCCTGCCCGGCCGGCAGGACGTGGTGTAAGCTCAACAGGTATGAACGTCATTGGCAAAGTCACTGTGCTGCCCCAGCTGCCGCCCGGCCTGGCCCGGCTGTCCGAGCTGGCCTACAACCTCTACTGGTCGTGGACCCCCCAGGCCCAGGCGCTGTATCAGGATCTCGATCCCCAGAATTGGGAGCGCTTCCACCACAATCCGGTGCGCACCCTGCTCGATGTGCCGCAGGCCCGGCTGGAGCAGGTGGCGGCCGACCCCGCGTATCTGGCCCGCTATGCGCAGGTCATGGCTGACTTCGACGCCTACATGGGCAAGACGGACACGTGGGCCAGCCGCAATGCGCCGGACATGAAACCGGTCGCGTACTTCTCCATGGAATACGCGTACCACGAGTCGCTGCCCATCTACTCGGGTGGCCTGGGCGTGCTGGCCGGTGACCACTGCAAGAGTGCGAGCGATCTGGGCCTTCCCTTCACCGCCGTGGGCATGCTGTTCCACCAGGGCTACTTCACCCAGCTGTTCGACAAGGACGGCTGGCAGAACGAGACGTACGACGAACTCGACCTGACCACGCTGCCGATCACGCCCGCCACCACCCCGGATGGCCAGGAGGCCCGCGTCAGCGTGCGCATCGGGAACCGGGACATCCACACCCGCCTGTGGAACCTGAACGTGGGCCGGATCCGGGTGATCCTGCTCGACGCCAACGTGCCCGAGAACAGCGAGGAGGACCGGAAGCTCACGGCCCGCCTGTACGGCGGCAACCAGGAACTGCGGCTCCAGCAGTACGTCCTGCTGGGTGTGGCCGGCATCCGTGCCCTGCGGGCGCTGAACATTCCGGGCGACGTGTACCACATGAACGAGGGCCACGCCGCGCTGCTGTCGCTCGAGCGCATCCGCGAGCAGGTGGAGTCCGGCCTGGACTTCCGCACGGCCCTGGAGACGGTGGCGAGCAGCACCCTGTTCACCACGCACACACCGGTCGCCGCCGGCAACGACGCCTTCGGCTACGACCTCGTCGACCGCTACCTGGGCAAGTGGCCGGGCCGTCTCGCCACGACGCGCGACGACCTGTACGCGCTGGCCAGGCACGAACAGGTCTGGGACAACCACCTGGTGCCGACCTTCTCCATGACGGTCTTCGCGCTGAACATGAGCCGCGCGGCGAACGGCGTGTCGGAGCTCCACGGCGAGGTCTCGCGCAAGATGTGGAACTTCCTGTACGAGGGGGCCGAGCCCGAGGAAGTGCCGATCGGGCACGTCACCAACGGCGCACACAACCTGACCTTCACGTCGCAGGCCATGCGCGACCTGCTCTCGACCGTGCTGCCCGCCGACTGGACGGAGAGATTGGAAGACGAGCAGATGTGGACGGCGGTGGAGCAGCTCACGGACGAGCAGCTCCGGGGCGTGCAGCTCACCATGAAGCGCGAGATGATCGCCTTTGTCCGCAGCCGCATGCGCGAGCAGATGCTGCGCAACGGCGCATCGGCCGCCGACGTGGCGGCCACCGACACCCTGCTCAGCGAGACGGCCCTGACCATCGGCTTCGCGCGGAGATTTGCCACGTACAAGCGGGCCACGCTGCTGTTCCGTGACCGCGCCCGCCTGAGCCGGATCGTGAACAACCCGGATCGCCCGGTGCAGTTCGTATTCGCCGGCAAGGCCCACCCCGCCGACAACCCCGGCAAGGCCTTCATCCAGGAGATCTACAAGGTCAGCCAGGAGCCCGAGTTCCGGGGCAAGATCGTGATCCTCGAGAACTACGACATGAACGTGGCGCGGCATCTGGTGCAGGGCGTGGACATCTGGCTGAACAACCCCCGCCGCCCCCTGGAGGCGTCGGGCACCAGCGGCATGAAGGCCAGCTTCAACGGCTCGCCCAACTTCAGCGTGCTCGACGGCTGGTGGCGCGAGGGCTATGACAGCACCAACGGCTGGCCCATCGGCGAGGAGCGCGAGTACGCCGACCTGAACGTGCAGGACGACGCCGACGCCTTCAGCCTGTACCACACGCTGGAACACGACATCGTGCCGCGCTACTACGGCACCGCGGGCGGCGACGATTCGTGGGCCCACACGGTGCGCCGCGCCATCGAGACGTGCTCGCCCCGGTTCTCGATGCAGCGTCAGGTCATCGACTACGTACAGAAGTACTACCTGCCGCTCGCGGCGCGTGGCGCAGCGGTTGCGGCCAGCGGCGGTGCCCAGGCCCGAGAGATCGCCGGCTGGAAGACCTGGGTGCGCCAGCAGTGGCCGTACACCAGCCTCAGCGCCCAGGCCACCCTGCCCGCCACGACGCAGCCGGGTCAGACCGTGCCCGTGACCGCCCAGGTCAATGCTGCCGGCATCAATCTCGATCAGCTGCGCGTCGAGGCGGTGCTCGACCGCAGCGGGCACATCACCCGCGTGCCGCTCACCAGCCAGGGTGACGGCACGTTCCGCGCCGACGTGCCCCTGAAGGACAGCGGCCTGTACTCGGTGGGCGTGCGCATGGTTCCCGAGATCGACGGCCTGAGCAACGACCTCGAGGCCGGGCTGATCAAGTGGGCGTGAGTACCTGCCGCTGACATGACCACGAGCCGCGCCGCCCCAGGATCGGGGCGGCGCGGCGCTGTTGCCACATGTCCCAGCACCCACCAGCCCCGTGCCCGCTACCCTCAGGCATGAGCGACGATCCGAACGGCATTCCCCAGGAGCAGTACGAGCGCGGCCTGAGCAAGCGCACCCAGGTCATGGGCGGGCAGTACGTGGCGGCGGCCCTCGACCCGGACGCCTTCGGCGCGGACTTCCAGCGCTTCCTGACGGCGTACGCGTGGGGCAGCGCGTGGGGCCGCGGCAACCTGACGGATCGCGAGCGCCACATGGTCACGCTGGCGATCCTGGCGGCGCTGGGCCGCGAGAAGGAACTGGAAGGCCACATCCGCGCCACGGAGAACACCGGAGTCAGCGAACGTGACCTGAGTGACGTGCTGCACCAGGTCGCCGTGTACGCGGGCGTCCCGGCTGGCCTGAGCGCGGTCAACACGGCCCGGCGCGTGTTCGCCGCGCGGGATGCGCAGAACGAGCAGTGAACCGTCGGCGCCGGAGCGTGTGGGAGGCCCTGTCGCCACGCAGTCGATGAGGTGGACGTCCACATCCAGCGTGTGCCGGCCCTGAGCACCCACCCCGGCGACCTGCTCTAATGCCCCGGTGCGTGTGCCTGCCCTCCCCCCGGTTCCGGCGGTCATCCTGGCGATGCTCAGCATCCAGGGGGGCGCGGTGTTCGCCAAGATGCTGTTTCCACAGGTCGGCCCGCCCGGAGCGACGGCCCTGCGCGTGGGACTGGCCTTCCTGCTGCTGCTGGCGCTGTTCCGACCCCGGCTGCAGGCCCTGAGGCGCGCCGACTGGCAGGCCATCGTGCCCTACGGCCTGACCCTGGGCCTGATGAATCTGGCGTTCTACCAGGCGCTGAGTCGGCTGCCGCTGGGGCTGGCAGTCACGCTGGAATTCATCGGGCCACTGGGGCTGGCGCTGATCCTGTCGCGGCGGGTTCTGGACTTCGTGTGGGTGGCGCTGGCGGGCGTGGGGATCGCACTGATCGCTCCGCATGGCGGCAATGCCGGCTCGGCAGTCGACGGGCTGGGCGTGGCGCTGGCGCTGCTGGCGGGCGCATTCTGGGCGCTGTACATCGTGCTGGGAGGTGTGGTGGGCCGCCGGGTACCCGGCGTGACCGGCGTCACCGCTGGCCTGCTGATCGCCTCGGTCATCTGCGTGCCCGTGGGCGTGGCGCACGCGGGCACGGCGCTGCTCTCCTTGCCGGTGCTGGCGGCCGGGCTGGGCGTGGCGGCCCTTTCGGCGGCCCTCCCCTTCAGCCTGGAGATGAGCGCCCTGCGCGTCCTGAACGCCCGCACCTTCGGCGTGATGATGAGTGTGGAACCCGCCTTCGGAGCCCTGAGCGGCCTGATCTTCCTGCATGAACGCCTGACGCCCCTGCAGTGGGCGGCCATGGCCTGTGTGATCGTGGCCAGTGCAGGTGTGCATCTGACGAGCCGGCAGGTGGAGTCGCCAGTGGCGGCGTGAGGGCATTGGATTGACGATGGGGCCGCGATCTAACTCCTCAGACCGCTACGCGGCCAGCTCCCCTCAAGGGGAGCCAAGGAAGCCGGCCAGCGACCCTGACAACAAATTCCTTGCATTCAAAGCCGAAACACCCTCCCTGCCCCTGACCGAATGCCATCGGGCGCGCAGCGCACGGGCGGTGACGGCGAGAACGCAAAGGGCAGATACACAGCCTCCACAGCTTGGAGAACACGACCACCAGCGCTGCCCAACGCGCACTTTGCTCAGCGCAGCGCCGCTCCCCTGCCCCTCTGGGGTAGGGGCTGGGGGTGGGGTAGCCCGCCGCAGGCGCCCACCTTCAACCTCCCCGCACATACGCCCGATACCGACTCGGCGTGAGTCCAACCGCCGCCCGAAACGCCCGCGTGAACGCACTGTGGTCGAAGTACCCGCACTCGACCGCCACCCGCGCCACCGGCAGATCCGTGCTCCGCAGCAGCTCTGTGGCAGCATCTACCCGCACGCGGGTCAGGAGCTGCGTGGGCGTCAGCCCGTACACGCGCCGCGTCTGCCGCTCAAAGGCGCTGACGCTCAGGCCGGCGCTGCGGGCCAGATCGGCCACGCCCAGGGGCTGGGCATAGTCGGCGTGCAGGCGGGTCATGGCGGCGGCCAGGGCACTGGCGTGTGGAGCGGGCAGCGCGAGGTCACGCGACAGGCCCACCAGACCGGTCAGTCTCCCCTCTCCGGTCAGCGCCCGTTTGGTGGTCAGGCACCACCCGGTCTGGCCGCCGGGATACAGGTGCAGTTCCAGGTGTTCGGTCAGGTCGTGCCCGGCCAGCACCTGCGTGTCCTGCCGGGTATACGTTGTGCCGAGTCCGCCGGGAAACACGTCCTGGGCCAGCCGGCCGATCAGCGCAGATGGGCTGTCCAGCCGCAGGCGTGAGATCAGGGTGCGGTTGGCATACAGGTAGCGGCCCTGCACGTCCTTGACGAAGGCAACCGTGTCCGGCAGGACATCCAGAAGGGTGGTCAGTCCGGCCAGGGTGCCGGTCGGCAGCGCCGGGACGGGGAACGGAGCACCGGGCCGGGTCATTCCTCTAACTATGCCGGATTCGGCGTCTGAGGCTTCGAGTCCGTACAAGACATGCAGCTCCCCGGAGCCTACGCTGGAGCCATGACCGCCCTGACGTTCATCGACTCGCACACGGCGGGAGAACCGACGCGCGTGATCCTCTCGGGGTTCCCGGAACTGCCGGGGCACACGCTGGCCCAGCAGCGCGAGGCCCTGGCCGGCGAGTACGCGCCGTGGGCACAGCGCGTGAACAACGAGCCGCGTGGCAACGACGTGCTGGTCAGTGCCCTGCTGGTGCCCCCACGAGACGTGGACTGCGTGACCGGCGTCATCTACTTCAACAACGTGGGGCCGCTGGGCATGTGCGGCCACGGCACGATCGGCGTGGTGGCGACCCTGGCGCACCTGGGCCGGATCACGCCGGGCGAGCACCGCATCGAGACGCCGGTGGGCATCGTCACGGCCACGCTGCATGAAGACGGACGCGTGAGTGTGGCGAACGTGCCCGCCTACCGCCATGCAAAGGACGTGACGGTGGACGTGCCCGGCATCGGCCCCGTGCGCGGCGATGTGGCGTGGGGCGGCAACTGGTTCTATCTGGTGGACATGACGCAGCCCGGTCTGGGCGGTGCCGGACTCGGCCCGGAGCGCATCGATGAACTGACTGATGTGGCGTGGACGATCCGGCGGGCGCTGGAGGCCCAGGGCGTGACCGGACGGGATGGTGCGGTGATCGACCACATCGAACTCATGGGGCACGCGCCGGGCGACGGAGGCACGCACCGCAACTTCGTCCTGTGTCCCGGCCGTGCCTACGACCGCAGCCCCTGCGGCACCGGCACCAGCGCGAAACTGGCGTGTCTGGCCGCCGATGGCCAGCTGATGCCCGGCGAGGTCTGGCACCAGCAGAGCGTGATCGGCAGCGCCTTTGAGGGCACGTACACGGTGCGGGGCGACGAGGTGCATCCGGTCATCACCGGGCGGGCGTACATCACGGCGGTCGGAGAACTGGTCGTGCAGGACGGCGATCCCTTCGCGTGGGGCATTCCGGGATGACGGCGGCCCCGTGACGTCGGTTCTGCGGGCAGTGGTGGTCGGCGGCGGCATGGTTGGCGCGGCGTGCGCGGACGTGCTGGCGCGGCACGGTGCCCGCGTCACGGTGGTCGAATCGGGCGCAGTGGGCGGCGGCGCGACGGCGGCAGGCATGGGTCATCTGGTCGTCATGGACGACAGCCCCGCGCAGCTGGCCCTGACCGCCCGCAGTCTGGAACTGTGGGAGGATCTGGCCCCGTCGCTCCCTGCCAGCGCCGAGTACCGCCCGAGCGGCACGATCTGGGTCGCCAGCGACGACGAGGAGCTGGAGGCGGTCGCCCCAAAGCAGGCGGCCTACCGGGAAGCGGGGCGCGAGGCCGACCTGCTCGACGCCCCGGCACTGGCCCGGCTGGAACCGGCCCTGCGGGATGGGCTGGCCGGCGGTCTGCGCGTCCCGGGCGACCGCGTGGTCTACGCGCCGGTCGCCGCGGCCTTCCTGCTGGAGCGCAGCGGCGCGGCCCTGATCCGGGGGAAAGCGGTGGCCCTGGACGATTCCGGCGTGCGGCTCGCCGGGGGCCAGCACCTGAGCGCCGATCTGATCGTCGTCGCGGGCGGGATCGGCTCGCTGGAGCTGCTGCCCGAGCTGCCACTGCGCCAGCGCAAGGGTCACCTGCTGATCACCGAGCGCCGGGCGCCGAGTGTGCACCACCAGCTCGTCGAACTGGGGTACCTGAAAAGTGCCCACGCCAGCGACGACGACAGCGTGGCCTTCAACGTGCAGCCCCGGCCCACCGGGCAACTGCTGATCGGCTCCAGCCGTCAGTTCGACCAACCAGACTCCGGACTCGACTGGGCGCTGCTGCGGCGCATGCTGGCGCGGGCGCGTGACTTCCTGCCGGAGTTGGGTGACCTCGCCGCCCTGCGGATCTGGACGGGCCAGCGCTGCGCGACACCGGATCATCTGCCGATCGTGGGGCCACACCCACAGCGGACGACGGTCTTCGTCGCGACCGGACACGAGGGCCTGGGCATCACGACGGCACTGGGAACGGCGGAGCTGCTGGCTGCGCAGGTATTCGGCACCCCATCAGCGCTGTCGGCCTTCGATTTCGGGGTGGAGCGCTTCAGGCCGGAGGTCGCCCATGCCTGAGCTGATGATCGAGGGCCGTGCCGTCACCGTGGCCGAGGGAACGAGCGTGCTGGCCGCCCTCCAGAATGCCGGATACCGGACATTGCGCCACAGCCGGAGCGGAGAGCCACGCGGAGCGCTGTGCGGCATGGGCAGCTGCCACGAGTGCCGCGCCGTGGTCGACGGCCGGATTGTCCGCACCTGCGTGACCCCCGCAAGGAACGGCCAGCGCGTGACCCTGCTGACGGGTGACCATGCGGACTGACGCGCCTGTGGACATCGCCGTGATCGGCGCCGGCCCGGCGGGCCTGACGGCCGCCCTGCACGCAGCCCGTTCCGGCGCGGACGTGCTCGTCATCGACGCCCAGCCCGGCCGGGGCGGTCAGATCTGGCGCGGCGCCCACGCGGACAGACCCGGCCCGGCCACGACCCTGCTCCGGGAGCTCGACGCCTGCCCAAACGTGCGCTGGCGCGGCCAGACCGAGGTCGCGTGGGTCGAGGGCGACGGTACACACAGGGAGCTGATCCTGAGCAGTCCGGAGGGCCTGAGCCGGCAGCCCGCCCGGCGGGTGATCCTCGCCACCGGGGCCGTCGAGCGCTTTCTCCCCTTCCCCGGCTGGACGCTCCCCGGAGTGGTCGGTGCGGGGGCACTCCAGGCGATGGTCAAGGCCGGGCTGGTCGTGCGCGGTCAGAGGGTGGTCGTGGCGGGCAGCGGGCCGCTGCTGCTGGCCGTGGCCGCCGGGCTCCGGACGGCGGGCGCGGTCGTCCTGGGCGTGGCCGAGCAGGCCCCCATGGTCAGCGCAGCGCGGTTCGGACTGGCGGCGGCGCGGCTGGGCGGGAAGACACGCGAGGCCGCCGGGCTGGCGTGGGCGCTGCGCGGCGTGCCGTACTGGCCGGGGACGTATCCCCTCCACGCCGACGGTGACGGGCATCTGGAAACCGTCACGCTGCGCCGGGGCGGCCGGGACGTGACGCTCGAGTGCGACTGGCTCGCGGCGGGCTTCGGCCTGGTACCCGAAACGCGGGTGGCCGCGCTGCTGGGCTGCGCCCTGACAGACTCGGGCGCGGTACGGGTGGATGCATGGAGCCAGACCAGCGTGCCCGGCGTGTACGCAGCCGGCGAGGTGACCGGCGTGGGCGGCGTGGACATGGCCTGCCACGAGGGCCGGGTGGCCGGCTGCGCGGCGACCGGTCAGATTGAGCGGTTGAGCGATGCTGCCGCCACCTCTGCCCGGCACCGGGCGTTCCAGACCGCGCTGGACACAGCGTTTACCCTCCGGCCCGAACTGCGGGCACTGCCGTCACCGGACACGACCGTCTGCCGCTGCGAGGACGTGACCCACGCCACCCTGCGCGGACAGCACAGCTGGACGGAGGCCAAGCTGAAGACCCGCTGCGGCATGGGCACGTGCCAGGGACGGGTCTGCGGTCCCGCCACGGAAACCCTGTATGGCTGGCGTTTCAGCGGCGTCCGCCCGCCGCTGGTGCCGCTGCCCCTCTCCGATCTGCTGGCCGACCACTAAATCCACAGTTTCTCTCCCAGGAGGCCCCACCATGACCACGAATCCCATCTTCCAGGGCGTGTTTCCCGCCATCACCACGCCCTTCAATGCCGACGGCAGCGTCGATCACGGGTTCCTGCGCGAACACGCCCGCTGGATGATGGACGCCGGAAACGCCGGCATGATCCCGCTGGGATCGCTGGGCGAGGGCAACACGCTGGACTATCACGAAAAGACCGCCATCCTGGAAACCCTGGTCGACGCGCTGGGCACCGCGCCGGTCATTCCCGGCATCGCCAGCCTGTCGACCCACGGGGCCGTGCAGCTCGCCCAGGCCGCCCGCGACATCGGCTGCCGGGGCCTGATGGTGCTGCCGCCCTACGTGTACACCAGCGACTGGCGCGAGATGAAGGCGCACGTGGCGACCGTGCTGGCCGCGACCGAGCTGCCGGTGATCCTGTATAACAACCCCATCGCCTACCGCACGGATTTCCTGGCCCCGCAGGTCGCGGAGTTGAGCGCCGAGCACCCCAACCTGCGCGGAGTGAAGGAATCCAGCGGCGACTCCCGGCGGGTCACGGCCCTGCGGGCGGCCCTGCCAGACACGGTGGACATCCTGGTCGGCCTGGACGACATGGCGCTGGAGGGCGTGGCGGCGGGCGCGACCGGCTGGGTTGCAGGACTGGTGAACGCCTACCCCGCCGAGAGCGTGCGTCTGTTCGAACTGGCCCGCGCCGGCGAGTGGGCACAGGCGCAGGAGCTGTACCGCTGGTTCCTGCCGCTGCTGCGCCTGGACACCGTGAACAAGTTCGTGCAGCTCATCAAGTTCGTGCAGGAGGAGGTCGGCCACGGCAACGCCCGCGTGCGTGCTCCCCGCCTGGAACTGACCGCCGACGAGCAGGCGATGGTGCGCGACCTGCTGCGGGCCGCTCAGGCATGACGGTTCGGGAGTTCCGGGGGATGAATCCGGCGACGGGCGAGGCGCTGGAGCCTGCCTACCCAGTCACGGACGCCGTAGCGCTGGACGCCATCGTGCAGGCTGCATCCGATGCCGCCCGCTCCTATGGCGAGTCCACCGGGGCAGTGCGCTCGGAGTTTCTGACCGCCGCTGCCGCGAATCTTGAAGCCCTGGGAGATGACATCGTCGCTCGGGCAATGCTCGAAACCGCCCTGCCCGAGGCCCGGCTGCGCGGTGAGCTGGCCCGCACCGCCAACCAGCTGCGGCTGTTCGCCCGCGTGGCCGCCGAGGGCTCGTGGGTGGAGGCCCGCCTGGATTCCCCGGACGCGGCCCGCACGCCGCCGAAACCTGACCTGCGCTCCATGCGCGTGCCGCTGGGGCCGGTGGTCGTGTTCGGCGCGAGCAACTTCCCGCTGGCGTTCTCGGTGGCGGGCGGCGACACGGCCTCAGCGCTGGCGGCGGGCTGTCCGGTGGTCGTGAAGGCCCACCCGGCGCACCCCGGCACGTCCGCCCTGGCCGCGCAGGCGCTGTCGGATGCGGCGCGAGATTCCGGTCTGCCCTCTGGCGTCTTCGGCATTGTCTACGACGACGGCCACGACGCCGGACTGACCCTGACCCGGCATCCGCTGGTGCAGGCGGTGGCATTCACGGGCTCCCGCGCTGGCGGGCTGGCGCTCCTGCGGGCCGCGCAGGAGCGGCCGGTGCCTGTTCCCGTGTATGCCGAGATGAGTTCGGTCAATCCGGTGGTGTTCACGTCGGCGGGGATTGAGCGGGGCGGCGCGGGACTGGCGGCGGCGCTGGCGACCAGCATCAGCGGCTCCGGCGGACAGCTGTGCACCCAGCCGGGGCTGCTGTTCGTGCCGTCTGGAGAGGCGGGCGATGCCTTCCTGAACGCGACCGCCGCACAGCTGGACTCCACGCCAGCCTGCACGCTGCTGACGGGCGGCATCCAGGCCGCCTTCAATCAGGGGACGTCCGGCGTCCGGGCACACTCCGGCGTGCGTGCGATCACGACCGGGACACCCAGCGACACCGGGGCGACCGCCCAGCTCTACAGCGTCGCTGCCCGCGACTTCACACCCGCGCTGGAGTCCGAGGTCTTCGGCCCGGTCAGTCTCGCGGTTCGCTACGACGATGTGGCCGAGGTCACGGCCCTGATGCGTGGGCTCGAAGGGCAGCTCACCGCCACGCTGCACGCGGCGCCGGACGAACTGCCGGCACTGGCCGACCTACTGGCCGCTCTGCAGGATCGGGCCGGTCGGGTGCTCTTCGGGGGCTTCCCGACCGGCGTGGAGGTCGGGCACGCGACGGTGCATGGCGGCCCCTACCCGGCCACCACGGTGGGCGCGGGCACCAGCGTGGGCACCCACGCCATCACGCGCTTCACGCGGCTCCTGGCCTACCAGAACTTCCCGGACGCAGCGCTGCCGCCGGCCCTGCAGGCCGCGAATCCGCTGGGGCTCCTGCGGCTGATCGACGGGGACTGGAGCCAGAGACAAAGACCGGACTGACCCTCAGTTCCGCTCGCCGAGCTCCTGGGTGGCGCTGACCTCGCCGCTGCGCCCGCTCGCTCCGTGCCCACCGTCGCCGCTGCCGGTCATGAGCAGACCCAGCTGCGTCTCGGTGGCGCGGTCGGCCTGAACCTCGCCCACGACCTTGCCCTCGTACATGACCAGAATCCGGTCGGCCAGATTCATGACCTCGCCCAGGTCGGCGCTGATCAGGAGGACGGCCAGGCCCTGGTCACGGGCCTCGACGATCCGGGCGTGGATGAACTCGATCGCACCGATGTCCACGCCGCGCGTGGGCTGACTGGCCACCAGGATCTTCGGGGCCTTGCTCATCTCGCGGGCCACGATGATCTTCTGCGCGTTGCCGCCCGAATAGCGGCTGGCCTGGAGGCTGGCACTGCGGGGCCGCACGTCGTACTTCTCGCTCAGGTCGCGGGCGTTGCGGTCGATCACGTCCTGGTTCAGCAGGCCGAAACGGCCGGCGTACGGGGCGTTGTCGTGCTTGCCCAGGATGTAGTTCTCGGCGGTGGTCATGTCGAGCACCAGCCCGCGCTCGTTGCGGTCTTCCGGGACGTGGGCGACCCCGGCGGCCTCGACGCCGGGGACGCCATGCGCGGGACGGCCCTGGTACAGGATGCTGCCCGTGTACGCACTCAGGCCGGTGATCGCCTCGACCAGTTCGCTCTGGCCGTTGCCCTCCACCCCGGCGATCCCGACGATCTCGCCGGCCCGCACCTGAAAGCTCACGCCGTCCACGGCATTGCGGTGCTCGCCCTTCACGACCACACCCTGCACGTCCAGCGCGACCTCGCCGGGCCGGGCGGGAGCCTTGTCGACCTTCAGTGAGACGTCCCGGCCGACCATCATGCGGGCCAGGATCTCGGTGGTGGCGCCGGGTGTGGGAATCGTGCCGATCATCTTCCCGTCGCGGATGACCGAGATCGTGTCGCTGATCTGCAGCACCTCGTGCAGCTTGTGCGAGATGAACACGACCGCGTTGCCGCTCTTCGCGTACTGGTTGACCAGGAAGTCGAACAGCTCGTCGGTCTCGCTGGGCGTGAGCACCGCCGTCGGCTCGTCGAGGATCAGGATGCGCGCCCCCCGGTACAGCGTCTTGAGGATCTCGACCTTCTGCTGGAGGCCGACCGGCAGCTCGCCCACGATGGCGTCCGGGTTCAGGTCGAAGTTGAACTGTTTGATCAGCTCGCCCACGCGCTTTCGGGCCGCGCCGTAATTGATTGATGTGCCGGCCGTCGGCTCCATCCCCAGGATGACGTTCTCGGTCACGGTCAGGGTCTCGACCAGCATGAAGTGCTGGAAGACCATCCCGATGCCGCGCTTGATGGCGTCGGACGGGTCGTGGAGGTTCACGACCTCGCCGTCCACGACGATCTCGCCACTGGTGGGCGGCTGGATGCCGTACACGATCTTCATCAGGGTGCTCTTGCCCGCGCCGTTCTCGCCGCACAGGGCGTGCACGCTGCCCCATTTCACGCGCATGGAGATGCGGTCGTTGGCCAGCACCAGCGGGAACCTCTTGGTGATCTCGCGCAGTTCCAGCGCGTACTCGGAAGCGTGCTGCACCTCGCGCAGGACGTCGGCAGTGGGGGCGCTCATGCTCCGGATTGTAGCGCCGCCCCGCGCCGTGGGCTGACCCCCTAGGACTGTGGGAAGACGGGCCTCAGAATGTCGGGATGGAAGCATTCTGGCTGGCAGTCACGACCCTCGGGCGTGACGAGGTATTCATCGTGGTGCTCGCGCTGTATACGTGGCTGCTGAGACCGACCGGCGGGCGTGATCTGGGCGTGGCCTTCGCGGCCAGCTACCTCGTGAACACCGCCCTGAAGTACGGCCTGAACGAGCCCCGGCCGTTCACCGTCGATCCGTCGGTGGCCTCGGAGGCGGCGCGTGCAACGGCGGGCGGGCCGGGGCTCCCCAGCGGCCACGCGCAGATGGCGGCCACGCTGTGGGGCGGGATCGCCGCGCAGCTCGGCCGCACCGGGGTCTGGATCGCCGCCGGCATTCTGATCGTCCTGATCGCCGTGTCGCGCCTGGCGCTGAACGTCCACTACGTGCAGGACATCGTGGTGGGCCTGCTGCTGGGGGCCGCCTTCGCCGTCATGGCCGCGCGGGTCACCGTGCCGAACCGGGATCTGATGCGCTGGGTACCGGCCGGGATCGCTCTGGCCGTCGCGGCCTTCTTACCGGCGGGCAGTCCGCGTGAGTACGGGGCTGGCCTGGGCATGCTGGCCGGCTTCTGGGCCTCGCGCCCCAACTTCCGCACGCCGGACACGGCCACGGGCCGGGTGCTCGTCGCCGTGGTGGGCCTGCTTGTGGTCTTCGCCGTGTACTTCGGGCTGGCGCTGCTGCCGCAGGGCCTGCGTGATCTGGGACTGGTGCGGGCCCTGCGCTATGCCGTGCTGGTGCTCGTCGCGACCCACGGCGTGCCCGCACTGTTGCGCCGCTGGATGCCCATGGCCCGCGCGGCCACACCCTCCAGCCCGGAGGTACCGGCGCGCGTGTAGACCGCTAGGTTCTGTCCGCAAACCTTCAAAGCCATTCCATGATGCAGGCGATGGTGACCATCGCGGCGTAGTGACACGCCCGCTTCTCAAACCGAGTCGCGATTCTCCGAGAGCGCTTCAGGCGACCCACCAGCCGTTCAATGACGTTGCGACGTCGGTACAGTCCCCGGTCGTATGACCGGGGACGCCGGTGATCCCGCTTTGGAGGAACCACCAGACGAATTCCTCGTTTTCGACAGAGCCGGTGTGCTTTGTCGCCGCTGTACGCCCGATCCGCCAGGACGTACGTGGGCCGGAGTCGGGGCCGGCCCCGACTCCGGCGCTTGATCTGCCCGGCGTCCAGCAGCGCCTCGAACATCAGCATCTCATTGCGGTGCCCAGCGGTCAGCAGGAAGGCCACCGGCCTTCCATGGCCATCACATTTCAAGTGGATCTTCGTCCCGAAGCCGCCTTGTGAGCGGCCGAGCGCTTCGTCGCCGTCCCCTTTTTTGCGCCTGCCGCACTTTGGTGGGCGCGCACGATGGTGCTGTCGATCATGTGGACGTCCCAGTTGACGTGGCTGGCATGATCTGCTCGTTCCTGTACACGGGCGAGAAGCTGTGTCCAGAGGCCTTGCTGCTGCCAACGATAGAACCGAGAGCTCACCGTTTTCCAGTTGCTATAGCGTTCGGGGAGGTCGCGCCACGCACTTCCGGAACGTTTGATCCACAGGATGCCGTTCAGAACCGAGCGGTGATCGAGGGAGGGCCGTCCGGTGCGCTGGCGTTGAGGTGGGAGCAGTGGAGCCAGTTGGCTCCACTGCTCGTCCGTCAGTTCATAGCGTCGTACCACACGTCATTCTTGCCTGTGGATGACACTTTGCGGACAGAACCTAGCGTACCCGCACGGTTCGGGTCGCCGGCTGGGTGCGCAGCCACGTCACGAAGCGGCGCACGGCGTCGTGCTCCAGCAGTCGCTGCGGGGTGTGGAACTCGCGCTCCAGTTCCTCGTTGCTGAAGGTGCGGTGCAGGAACTGGTGGCACGCGCGGCACAGCTGTACCGTGGGCAGTTCCTGGGGCTTCAGGCCGCGCCGTCGCCCCCGCGACCGGGGCACCAGATGGTGCTCGGTCAGCAGCGGCACCGCCCGGCCACACAGCGCACACACCTGCGGTGGGGCCGCGGGCGGCGGCCACGAACTGGGAGCGGTACGGCGGGCCATCCGCCCACGCTACGGGGCGCGTCTAGAGTTTCGTCAGCTTCGGGTACTTCTGGATGGCTTCATCCTCGCTGAGGAACTCACCCTCCATGTCGGGACTCCACACGACCTCGGCGCGGATCAGGTCGCCGGCACTCACGGCGCTGATGGTCTGGAGGGCCGCGCGCGCCTCGGCCATGGTGGTCACACCCGCCGGCGGCAGCGTCCCCAGGGCGTGGGCCGCCACCGCGATGGTCACGGCGAGGTACTGGTCACCGGCGTCCTTGCTGTACGAATAGTCGGTGCGGCGGGAGTAGCCAGAGTTCGGGTCACGGTTCTGGTAGTTGCTGGTCGTCTGGTCGGTGAATGCGGCGCGGGCCTCGGTCGCCCACGCGCCGACCTGGCTCTCGGCTGCGGTGGGGGCTCCCTGGGCCCGCTCCACGTTGCCGTACACCCAGCGCTCGGGGTGCCGCAGGGCGACCAGCGCAGCCTCCTGAAGCATGCGGGCCAGGCCCTCGTTGGTGTCGGGATCGCCAGTCTGGGCCACGCGCTGCAGGGCACCCTTGACCTCGTCGCCCTCGGCCAGCAGCAGCTGCACGCTGACCGCCTGCGCGGTGCCGCTCAGGGTCGAGAGCATGCCGCTCCCCACGCCGCGGGCCCCGCCGCCCCCCAGGCTGCGCCGCATCGCCCCGACCACGCCAAAGATCACCACCCCGAAGATGATCAGCGGCACGATCCCGAAGCCGCTCAGGCCACCGCCTCCGGAGTAGCCCCCGCCGTAGCCGCCACCGTTGATGATCACCGGCCCGAAGCCCCCGCCCCCCGAGTAGCCGCCCCCACCGGAATACCCGCCGCCACCCGAGTAGCCGCCCCCTCCGCCCCCACCGCCCGACGATCCCCCGCTGGAGCTTCCGCCGAAGCCGCCGCCGGACTGGGCGCTGCCCAGGTGGCCGGGGAACACGGTCAGCAGGAGGACGACGGTGGCGAGCACCCCCAGCCAGCGCACGGCCGGGACGATGCGGTGGGCGGCTCCGGAGCGGGCTACGGTGTGGCGCATGCCAGGAGTCTACGGCGCACGGGGGACAGGAGTCTGCGCGGCTACACTCCGGGCATGACTTCTTCCCCCCCGTTCGAGGACGCCGCCGTCGTCACCCTGGATGCCGGGCAGTGGCAGGACTTTCTGGACAGCCTGTACGAACGTGACGACACGCTGGCCGTGCGCGAACCCGGCGGCACCTACACCCGCGACGAGGCCGTCGACGCCTACACCCTGAGTGCCCACGCCGAGGCCCTCCAGAGCGCCGATGTGGACGGCGACGTGTGGGGCACCCTGGAGGACATCGACGAGACGGCCGAGACGGAGGAGGACGCGTGGGCGAAGATCACCGCCTTCTACCTGGACCGGGACTGCGTGCTGGTGCGCGTGACCGGACTGGACGAGCCCGAGGAATGGATCCTCGCCCGCACCCTCGCCACCCGTGTGGGGCTGCTGCGTCCAGGGGCGTAAACCCGGTGTAAACACAGGCTCATCCCGCGTTTGTGTGTGCCGCGTAGGCTGGGCCTCATGTTGAACCGTAGCGAAGGTCATTTTCCCATCAAGCGGCTGCTGGTGCTCGGGGCACTGATCGGTGCCGGCGCGTACTACTTCAGCCGCGAACAGAACCGCCGGGCCCTCGACGCCAAGCTGTCCGAACTGGGCCTGAAAGATGCCGCGCAGGACGTGGGCCAGAGCGTGACCAAGGGCTGGGAGAAGACGAAGGACGCCGCCAGCAGTGCCGGGGCCGTGATCGCCGACAAGGCGGGCGACGTCAAGGACGCCGCTGCCGGCGGGGCGAGCGCCGCCGTCGACAAGGCCAGGGAAGTCGCCGGTGACGTCAAGGATGCGGTCGGCAAGGCCGCTGACACCGCCCGTGAAGCGGTCACCGGGGCGGCCGATACCGCGAAGGATCACGCGCCGGACGTGGCGGCCCAGGCGAAGGAGGTGGCCGCCGACGTGAAGGCCGCTGCCAGCGACGCCGCCGCGAAGGCCAGCGACTCGTCCCAGGATCTGGCGGCGAGTGCCCGCAATGCCGCCCGCGACGTGAAATCCAACATGGAACAGAGTGCCGCGAAGGCCCGGGACGACGTGCAGGCGACGGCCCGGACAGCCGCCGACAAGACGGAGAAGGCAGCGAACGATGTGGCCGACGCCGCCGCGAAGGCCAAGCGCAGCGCCGATCGCCGGGCCTGACCACCACCCCTCCGGTACGGGCACTCCAGTGTGGGGTGCCCGTCGCTGTGGTGCCCGGCGCCAGCCTCTGTCCGGGGGCGCACACCGGCCCGCCCCGACGCTAGATTGGGCATCATGAAGCTGCGCGGCACCCTGGGTGGCCTGAACCTCCTGCTCGAACCCGGCGATACTGCGCAGAGCGTGTCGGAGGCGCTGCGTGGCCGGGGCGAGCTGGGGGGGCAGTCCGTCACACTGGAAGTCGGTGGAGACGCCGATCCCGAGGCACTGGAGGCCGCGCTGCACGCCATCCGGTCGGCGGGAGGCACACCGGGCCGCGTGCGGGCACCGCGCGTGACGGTGAGTGCTCCCGGCACAGCCCCGGCCGCGCCGACCGCCAGTCCGCTCGACAGTGCCCGCACGGTGATTGTCCCCGGCAGCATCCGGGCCGGCAACCGGCGTGAATACCGGGGCAGCGTGATCGTGCTGGGCGACGTCAACCCCGGCGCCGAGGTCATCGCCGGAGGCGACGTGATCGTGGTGGGGGCGCTGCGTGGGGTCGCGCACGCCGGACAGGGCGGCTACGCCGACGCGATCGTGTGGGCGCGGCCCATCGCCAGCGCCCAGATCCGCATCGGGGACGCGGTGGCCCGTGCTCCGGAGGGCAGCAGCCTGAGCAACATGCAGCGCCGCGAGGGGCCGGCGGTGGCCGAATTCGCCCGCCTGCAGGGCGGCGTGATCGTGATCGACGCCCAGAAGTAGGGACGGCACCCACCGCGCGAGTGTGAGCGACACCATCGCCGCACCGACCCGGTGCGGTATACTGCCGTCTGGATTCCTCGGACGAGGGGTGGGGCTGACCCACCTTTTTTCGTGAAGGGGGTGGTTTCCAGGCTGCCAGCACGGGGCCGACACAATATGAATAACAACCCAGCCAGACACACCACAGCCGACAACTCAAGACTTCAGGACATTGCCAGGGCCGCCGTCGAGCCACTCGGCTTCGAGGTGCTGGAGGTACAGCAGCACCTCGCCGGGGGCGAACGCATCGTGCTGGTGCGGATCGACCGGCTCGACGAGCAGCCGGTGACCATGGCCGACCTGACGGCCGCCAGCCGCGCCGCCGACGCGGAATTCGACCGCCTTGACCCGATTCCCGGCGAGTACCGTCTGGAGTTCGAGTCCCCCGGCTCGAAACGTCCGCTGCTGCGCGCGCGGCACTTCGAGCGCATGGTGGGCCTCAAGGCCCGCGTCCGTGCCGACGGGCACGCCTTCACCGCGCCCATCAAGGCGGTGCAGGGCGACGCCGTGACCTTCGACGTGAACGGGGACGACGTGACGCTTCAGGCCGGAACCATGGTGGCGAACCTGGCCGAGTTTCCCCCGTCACACCGCTGACGCCCCCCGCATGGCCGGCCATGGGGCCGGAAGGAAGAGTGAGATGACCCAGCCGGAATTCAATTTCGCGGACGCGCTGCGCGAGGTCGCGCAGGCCCGCAACATCAACGAGCTGCAGCTGATCGAGGCCTTCGAGCAGTCGCTGGCGCAGGCCTACACCCGCAACGTCGAGCCGGATCGCCGCATCGAGGTACACCTCGATCCCCAGAGCGGCGAGCTGGAAGTGCTCGTCGTGCGCGAGGTCGTCGAGAAGGTCGAGGACGAGCACCTCCAGATCTCGCTGGCCGACGCGCTGGAGCTGGACTCCGGCGTCGAGATCGGCATGGAGATGGAGTTCCCGGTCGAGAAGGAGAAGTTCTCGCGGATCGCCCTCCAGGCCGCCAAGCAGACCCTGACCCAGAAGATGCGCGAGACCGAGCGCAACGTGGTCTTCAACGAGTACAAGGATCGCGAGGGCCAGGTGCTGACCGCCCAGGTCGTGCGCAGCGACAACAAGGGCAACTGGTTCGTGGAACTGGGCGCCGGCGAGGCGATCCTGCCGCCCCGTGAGCAGATCCCGGGCGAGAAGCTGACTCCCGGCAACCGCGTGAAGATCTACCTCAAAGAAGTCCGAAAAACGCCCAAGGGGCCGACCATCCTCGCGAGCCGCGCCGACGAGCGCCTGCTGGACTACCTGCTGCGCCAGGAAATTCCCGAGGTCGCCAACGGCATCGTGGAGGTCAAGGCCATCGCCCGCGAGGCCGGACAGCGCAGCAAGGTCGCGGTGTTCTCCCACAACAGCAACGTCGATCCCATCGGCGCGTGCATCGGGCACCGCGGGAACCGCATCCAGGCCGTGACCGGCGAACTCGGCCGCGAGCGCGTGGACGTGATCCTGTGGGACGGCAACACGCGGGACTTCATCCGCAACGCCCTGTCGCCCGCCAAGGTGGGACTGATCGATGTGATGGTCGACCGCCGCGAGGCGACCGTGACCGTCACGCCGGATCAGCTGTCGCTGGCGATCGGCAAGGGCGGGCAGAACGTCCGCCTGGCCGCCAAGCTGACCGGCTTCAAGATCGACCTGCGCGAGACGGCCGCGATCAGCGACCTCGACAGCGCCATGCAGCAGGCGCTGGCCGACGAGCAGGGCAGCAAGAGCGACGGCGACGCCGCCAAGTCGGCCTTCGATGCGCTGTTCAAGGACAGCAAGTCGGTGGCGACCGCCAGCCCGGACGACGCGCAGGAGTGACCCGGTGACCGGCCAGGGCGCCACCCCCACCTACCGGCACGTGCCGGAACGCAGCTGCGTGGCGTGCCGCCGACGGCGGCCCCAGCCCGAGCTGCGGCGCGTGACCCGCGTGGACGGCGTGTGGCGGGTCGTGCCGGGGCCACGCACCGGGCGGGGCGCGTATGTCTGCGCTGACACCCCCGCGTGCTGGCAGGATCGGCGGCTGCGCCGAACCTTCGGGGCCCAGGCCCCGGCCCTCAGCGTCCAGCTCGGAGCCAGCGAGTGATGTCATCGACCAAGTTCATGCCGCGCCGCCCCAGGGCCCGCGGAACTCACCGGAGGTGAGCATGTCGAAAATCCGAATCTATACCCTCGCCAAGGAAGTGGGCGTGGAGAACCACCGAATGCTCGAGATCCTCGACGGCCTCGGCGTGCAGTACAAGAGCGTCAGCTCGACCATCGAGGAGGACACCGTCGAACTCATCAAACAGATCCTCGCCGAGGAAGGCACCCAGGTCACGGGCGGTCAGGTGGAGGATGTCTCTCCCACAGTCGATGCGGCGGAGCCGGGCACAGGCCCGACATCGGCGCCCGCCACGGCCGCGCAGCCGACGGCACCCGCCGTGACGGCACCGCCGGAGCCCGCGCCCGGCCAGATGTCCAGCGAGGGCCGTCCGACCCCACCCGCCGCCACGGCCACCCAGGTCGAGGAGCGTCCGGCCGCGACAGCCACCACCGAACTGCCCCACCGCGCCCCGGTCGTGACCATCATGGGTCACGTCGACCACGGCAAGACCAGCCTGCTGGACTACATCCGCAAGACCAAGGTCGCGGCCAAGGAGGCGGGGGGCATCACGCAGCACGTCGGGGCCTTCGAGGCGCAGACCAGCAAGGGCCGCATCGTGTTCATCGACACGCCGGGCCACGAGGCGTTCACGACCATCCGCGCGCGCGGCGCGAACGTCGCGGACATCGCGATCATCGTGATTGCCGCCGACGACAGCCTCATGCCCCAGACGCGCGAGGCCATCGCCCACGCGCAGGCTGCGAAGGTGCCGATGATCGTCGCGATCAACAAGATCGACCTCGCGCAGGCTGATCCGGATCGCGTCAAGACCGACCTGACCCAGCTGAATCTGGTGCCCGAAGAGTACGGTGGGGATCTGGTCGTGGTGCCGGTCAGTGCCCGCTCGGGTGAAGGGATCGAGGACCTGCTGGAGTACATCATCCTGACGGCCGAGATCGAGGATCTGCGGGCCGATCCGAAGGGCGAGTTCGCCGGCGTGATCATCGAGGGCAAGGTCGACAAGCAGGCCGGGGTGCTCGCCACCGTCATGGTGCAGCAGGGCACGCTGAACCTCGGGGACTTCCTGGTGGTGGGCGAGAAGTACGGCAAGGTCAAGGCCATGACCGACACGAACGGGGGCCGCATCAAGTCCGCCGGGCCGAGCACGCCCGTGCAGGTGCTGGGCTTCAGCGAGGTGCCGGACAGCGGCGAGAAGGTCGTCGCCGCGAAGAACGAGCATGCGGCCCGCGAGATCGTGCAGGCCCGCGCCAGTGACCGCCGCGACGTCGAGAACGCCCGCGTCCGCAGCCGCCTGACCCTGGAGGAGATGATGGGGTCGCTCGGCTCGGTACGCACCGTCAACCTGATCCTGCGGGCCGACACCCAGGGCAGCGTCGAGGCGATCCAGGGCATCCTGGCCCGCAAGGAATCCGACGACGTCAAGATCAACGTGATGTTCGCCGGCATCGGCGCGCCCAGCGAGGCCGATGTGCTGCTGGCCAGCACCGCCGAGGCCACCATCCTGTGCTTCAGCGTGACCGCCGCCGGGGGGGTCAAGAAGATCGCCGACAGCAAGGGTGTGGACATCAAGTCCTACCGGATCATCTACGAGCTGATCGACGAGGTCGACCGCCTGATCAAGGGCACCTCCGAGCCAGTGTTCGAGGAGAAGTACCTGGGCCGTGCGGAAGTCCGCATGATCATCAAGCACCCGCGCAGCGGCAACATCGCCGGGTCGTACGTCACGGACGGCTCGCTCAAGCGCAACGCCAAGGCCAAGGTCACGCGTGGCAAGCAGGTCGTGTACGAGGGCACCATCGTGGGCCTCAAGCGCTTCAAGGACGATGTCCGTGAGGTGCAGACCGGCTACGAGTGCGGGATCAACGTGGACTGGGACAACGTGATGGAAGGCGACATCATTGAGGCCAGCGAGATGGTCGAGGTCACGCCGGCGTAAGCCCGAGCATGACCACAGCGCAGGGGCCGGACACGCAACGTCCGGCCCCTGCGCTGTGTGGTGCGGTCAGGTTCCGCTGGTGCCCGACGTCGTGCCTGCCGGCGCGTCGGGGGCCCCCTGCGGATCGGGGGCATGCGGGCTGTCGGGGCCTCTGCCGTCCGGGCCGTCTGGACCACCGTGCCGGCCCATGCCGGGGCCATGCCCGCCATGTCCTCCGGGGCCGCCCCGCCCGCCGCCGATGGCGAAGGGGTTCTGCTCCAGGCGCTGCTTCATCTCGGCGGCGCGGTCGCTGGGGACATCGCCGGCCTTCACGCCCTGGTCGATGGTGGCGCTGCCCGCCGCGATGGCCGCCGACTTGAGCTTGGCGGTGGTGATCCCGAGCTGCGCGGCGAGGTTCTGCAGGAACACGTCGGCATAATTGGTGCCGCTGACCGGCCGGGGAGCCGCCTGTCCAGGCTGGACGGGCGTGGTGGGGGTCTGGCCGGGCTGAACGGGCTGCACCCGCTGGGCCTGCGCGGTGGGTGCAGCGGCGGTGCCACTGGTGCTCTGCTGGGCGAGCACGACGCCCACGGTCAGCGGCAGCGCGGCCAGTGCGATCAGCGGCAGGCGGGCCGTCTTGCGGGTGCGAGCGGCGGTGTCGGGTCGGGGAATCTGTTCGTTCACGGGTCACACTCCTTGGGGTTCTGTGGCGGGGGTTCCAGTTCCGTCCACACCCCCACGGTGCGCGGGCGCGGTTAGGGCGGGGCTAACATGGCTGAATGGGCGCTGAACGCGCCCCGGTCACCGGACGATCAGGACGGGTCTGGTATGCTGTGGCGCTTTGAGCAGACTGCGCACCATTCCGCCCACGTGGCACGCCCGTCTGTCGGCGTGGCCGGGGCTGCTGACGGTGCTGTCGGTGCTGGCCGTCATGCTGGGAACGCCCGCGCGGGTGCCGGAACAGGCCCCGCGCCTGACGGCAGGAACCGTCACGCCGCTCACGCCGGAACTGCGGGCAGTGCCCCAGCCGTCGCCGGGCGTGCCGGTGCTCCCCCCACCCGCTCCGCTGCCGGAATGGGCAGGGCCGACCGTGCTGATGGCGGCGCTCTCCACGGCGATGTGGGGCGTCCAGGCACAGCGACCCGACCTGACGGTGCTGGGCCGAAGGCAGACGGATGGTGGGTGACGGGCCACACCTGGACCGGCCCTTCCCGCTGACCCCTCAATCGATCAGG
The DNA here is from genome assembly GCF_034440735.1 of Deinococcus sp. AB2017081. Taxonomy (NCBI): domain Bacteria; kingdom Thermotogati; phylum Deinococcota; class Deinococci; order Deinococcales; family Deinococcaceae; genus Deinococcus; species Deinococcus sp. AB2017081. The sequence goes on from NZ_CP140098.1 coordinate 2,698,607, forward strand.
AGACAGACCCGTGACCTACGGCAACAAGAACACCAACCGCAACCGGGGCGGCAACGACCGCCGGCCCCCACCACCGCGCCGCGCCCCGACCGGCCGATCCTCCACCTCCCGCTGGACGCCCCTCTTCCTGCTGCTCACCCTGCTCGCCAGCCTGGCGTACATCTGGCGGCCGTGGGAGCACCGCGACAACCTCTGGACGGTGTGGGATCCAGGCAGGTACGAGTTCGTGACGCTGGGCCTCGACCTCAAGGGTGGCCTGCGGATCGAACTGGCCCCGGAATCCGGCACCGCCACCCGCGACGAACTCGACCGCGTCAAGACCGTGATCGAGAACCGCATCAACGCGCTGGGCGTGGCCGAACCGACCGTGACCGTGTCCGGTGGCCGGCGCGTGGTCGTGGAGATCCCCGGCGCGACCCCGGCGGTGCAGCAGCGGGCCCGCGAGATCATCCAGCGCACGGCCCGGCTGGAATTCCGGATCGTTCAGCAGGGCGCACAGCCCGATCAGGCCGTGCTGGCAAGGAGTCCGCGCAGCAGCGGCTACACCCTGGCGCAGCTCGGGCCGGTGCAGGCGACGGGCGAGGTGATTGCCAGCGCCCAGGCCGCGACCGATCCACAATCGTCGCGCTGGGTGGTGACCTTCCAGAACACCGACAAGGGCGCAGCGACCTTCGGTGACTTCACCGGCAAGAATGTCGGCAAACTCATGGCCGTCGTGCTCGATGACCAGATCCAGAGCGTGGCGACCATCCAGCAGCGCCTGTTCCGCGACGTGCAGATCACCGGGAACTTCAGCGCCGAGGAGGCCAACCAGCTCGCACTGGTGCTCAAATCCGGGGCGCTGCCGATCAAGATCAAGACCGAAGCCGAGCGGGCGGTCGGCCCGACGCTGGGGGCCGACGCCATCCGCAGCGGCGCAATCGCGGCCGTCGTCGGCATCGGTCTGGTGTTCCTGATGCTGTTCTTCTACTACGGCCTGTGGTTCGGGCTGGTCGGGGCGCTGGGCCTGCTGTTCTCGTCGGTGGTGATCCTGGGCATGCTGGCCGGCTTCGGCGCGACCCTGACGCTGCCCGGCATCGCCGGACTCGTGCTGACCATCGGGGCCGCCGTGGACGGCAACGTCATCTCCTTCGAGCGCATCAAGGAGGAGATGCAGAAGGGCAAGGGCATCCGCAACTCGATCAACGCCGGGTACCAGCACTCCACGGCCGCCATCCTGGACGTGAACGCCTCGCACCTGCTGTCGGCCCTGGCGCTCTACAACTACTCCACCGGTCCGGTCAAGGGCTTCGCGGTCACGCTGATCATCGGGGTGGTCGCCAGCACGTTCTCGAACCTGGTGTTCGCCAAGTGGTTCCTGGAGTGGCTGGCGGCCCGCAGGCCGAACATGACGGCACCCATGTGGATCAAACACACGAACTTCGACTTCATCAAGGCGGCGCCGATCGTGACCACGGCCAGCGTGCTGCTGGCACTGGCAGGACTGGGCGTGCTCGCCACTCGGGGTCTGAACTACGGCGTGGACTTCACCTCTGGCACGACCCTGACCGTGCGGGCCGACGGCACGAGCACGACCGAACAGGTGCGTGCGGCGGTGGCCGGGGCCGGCATCGAGAAGGTCACGGCCCAGAGCGCCGCGATCCAGCGCGACATCACACCCGCACAGAGCGGAGCCCAGTACACCGTGAAGGTGCCGCAGCTGACGGCCGCCGAGACGACCACCCTGAGCACCGCCATCGCGAAGGTGCCGGGCGGTCAGGTGCAGGCCACCGAGACGGTGGGTCCGGCCGTGGGCCGGGAACTGACCGACAAGACCATCAAGGCTGTGCTGTTGGGCATGGCCCTGATCCTGATCTACGTGGGCTTCCGCTTCGATTTCATCATGGGTCTGGGATCGATCCTGGCCGTGGTGCACGACGTGGGCATCGTGATGGGCCTGTACGCGCTGCTGGGGCTGGAGTTCTCGATCGCCACCGTGGCGGCCGTCCTGACCCTGATCGGCTACTCGCTGAACGACTCGATCATCGTGTCCGACCGGATCCGGGAGAACATCAAGGAGATGCGCGGGAAGTCGTACCGCCAGATCGTGAACACCAGCATCAACCAGACGCTGTCGCGCACGATCATGACCTCGGTGAGCACCATGCTCCCGCTGATCAGCCTGCTGATCTTCGGCGGACCGGTGCTGCGCGACTTCAGCATCATCCTGCTGGTCGGCATCATCATCGGGACGTACTCCAGCATCTATATCGTCGCGCCGCTCGTCGTGTACTTCGAGGAGTGGAACCGCCGGCGCAAGTCCGGGGGCCAGCCCGCCAAGGCCTGAGCACACCGGTCACGCCGCCCGCCTCATGATCGAGGCGGGCTTTTCAATTGCAATATTCAGGTGGGCATAGACATATCATCCGGATAGTCTCCAGTGGGCACGCTATCCTCTTCGCCATGACGGGATCCGAACAACTCAGCGTCGCCATCGTCGGCGGCAGCGGCTACGCGGGCGGGGAATTCCTGCGCCTCGCCCTGAACCACCCCCACCTGAACGTCACGCAGGTGACCAGCGAGCGCAACGCGGGCACGCCGGTGGGTCTGGTGCATCCCAACCTGCGGGGGCGGACGAACCTGAAGTTCCGCAAAGCCGCCGATCTGGACGCCGCCGACGTGGTCGTGCTGGCCCTGCCGCATAACAGCGCCGCCAAGCGGATTGCCGAGTTCGAGGCGAAGGGCCGGATCATCATCGACCTGTCGGCCGACTTCCGGCTGAAAGACCCGGCCGTGTACCGCGCCACCTACGGCGAGGATCACCCCGCCCCGGACAAGCTGGGCGAATGGGTCTACGGCAACCCGGAACTGCACCGTGAGGAACTGGTCGGCGCGACCCGGATCGCATGCGCGGGCTGCTTCGCCACCAGCGTGATCCTGGCGCTGTACCCGCTGCTGAAACTGGGCGTGCTGCTCCCGAAAGACGTCATCGCCACCGGCCTCGTCGGGTCGTCGGCCGCCGGGGCGAGCGCCAGCGACGGCTCGCACCACCCCGAGCGGGCCGGGAGCCTGCGCGTGTACAAGCCCGTCGGGCACCGGCACACCGCCGAGGCGAGACAGGAACTGCCGGGCAATTTCCCCATCCACCTGACCGCGATCAGCACGCCGCGCGTCCGGGGCATCCTGACCACCGTGCAGGCGTGGGTGCCGGACGGCTGGAGCGACAAGGACGTCTGGAGCGCGTACCGCGAGGTGTACGGCCAGGAGCCCTTCATCCGCATCGTCAAGGTCGCCAAGGGCATCCACCGCTACCCCGATCCCATGCTCCTCGACGGCACGAACTACTGCGACCTGGGCTTTGAGATGGATCAGGACACGGGACGAGTCGTGCTGATGTCGGCCATCGACAACCTCGTGAAGGGCACTGCCGGCCACGCCATCCAGAGTCTGAACATCAGCCAGGGCTGGGCGGAGACGACCGGGCTGGAGTTCGCGGGTCTGCACCCGGCGTGAATGACATGACTGGTATCGCGCGAACAGAATGCATGGAGTCAGGGAATTAAATGTCCGGAAGTGGTGCCATAGCACTTATTGAACTGAATCTTGTGCAGGCATGTCTTGGGCAGATCACAGATGCACATCAGGCCATTGTGTATAGACACGACGATTCGGATAATGTATGTCACATTTCCACTTACTTGTCACATTCCAGCGAAGCTGTCGTAGAAGCTGTGCAGGAAATTGCGGATGAGCTCTACGGCCGCCTCAACTTCTTCCAAGTGGACGTCAAGTGCCATGTCGTTATTGGCCATCACGGCGTGCTGCAGCTCACGTCCGGCGATTGCCTGTTTTTTCTGCGAAAAGGATTCGAAATACTGACGTCAGCCTTAGGGCAGTGATCGAACGTCGCCGCCTCTGAGTCCAGCCCACTGATTCAGAATTCACTCAAACCACGGCTCGCCCAATAAGCTTTCATTCGAAAACCATTTATCCAAATTTCTTGACATTCATCAGGCGTACAGGCAGAATGCCACGCACGAGGCACCCATGACCCCAGAACTCCCCGAAGCTCCCGTCAACTACGTCCCGCTGATCCCCGCGACCTCGTGGGCGATCATCGACTCCACCCTGCGGGAGGGCGAGCAGTTCGCCCGGGGCAACTTCAAATCGGATGACAAGGTCGAGATCGCCCGCGCACTCGATGCCTTCGGGGCCGAGTTCATCGAGGTGACCACCCCGATGGTCAGCGCCCAGACCCACGCCGACATCCTGAAACTGACGTCGCTGGGCCTGAAGTCGAAGTTCCTGACCCACGTGCGCTGCCACATGGACGACGTGCAGCGGGCGGTCGATACCGGCGTCCACGGCCTGGATCTGCTGTTCGGCACCAGCTCCTTCCTGCGCGAGTTCTCGCACGGCAAAGACATCGCTGGAATCATTGCGTCGGCCCAGAAGGTGATCGGCTGGATCAAGGACAACCATCCGGAACTCCAGATCCGCTTCAGCGCCGAGGACACCTTCCGCAGCGAGGAAGCGGATCTGATGGCCGTGTACCGAGCCGTCAGCGACCTGGGCGTGCACCGCGTGGGGCTGGCCGATACCGTGGGTGTGGCCACGCCCCGGCAGGTGTACACGCTGGTGCGGGAAGTCCGCAAGGTGATCCACGCCGAGTGCGGCATCGAATTCCACGGCCACAACGACACCGGCTGTGCGGTCAGCAACGCCTACGAGGCCGTCGAGGCCGGGGCCACCCACATCGACACGACCATCCTGGGCATCGGGGAGCGCAACGGCATCACGCCGCTGGGCGGCTTCCTGGCCCGCATGTTCACCTTCGACCCGCAGGGGCTGGTCGAGAAGTACAACCTGGAACTGCTGCCCGAGCTGGACGCCATGATCGCCCGGATGGTCGGCCTGCCGATTCCCTGGAACAACTACCTGACCGGTGAATTCGCGTACAACCACAAGGCCGGGATGCACCTGAAAGCCATCTACCTGAATCCCGGCGCCTACGAGGCCATTCCGCCCGGGGCCTTCGGCGTGGGCCGGCGCATCCAGGCGGCCAGCAAGGTCACGGGCAAGCACGCGATCGCCTACAAGGCCCGCGAACTGGGCCTGCACTACGGCGAGGACGCCCTGCGCCGCGTCACCGACCACATCAAGGCCCTCGCCGAGCACGACGACCTCGACGACGAGCACCTTGAGGAACTGCTGCGCGAGTGGGTCAGCGCGTAAACAACATCTGGTCGCCTGGCGACGTCCGTGCTGGAATGACCCATCATGAACCCTGACTCCGTCCTGTACCGCACCTTCTCCCCCACCGGCTCAGACGGTGGAAAGCGCGTGACGGTGTTCCCCGAGACGGCGGGAGACCTCCAGGCACGCGCGTCGGTGGCCGGCGCACCGCTGAGCGTCTTCGTGGAGGGGGGCGATGCGACCACCCTCTCGCTCAGGGTGTTCACCCCTGCCCGAGAGAAAGGCAGCTCCGACAGCGCAGCCGTGGCGGCCCTGACGTGGTGGGCCGCCACCCAGCCGGTCTCCGACCTGATGACGGTCAGCATGGGTGGCGAGACGCAGGACGCGCAGCTCTGCGGCGGCGAGTGGCTGCTGCGGCAGGGCACCGTGATGGTGGCGGAGGTCGAGAGCGACCTCTCGGCCCTGGGGCTGGGGGCCCGGCGGGCGTGGACGGCCCGGACGGAACGGCCGAACTTCGTCGTGGATGTGCCGGATCTGGCCGCGCTGGACACCTTCAACGTGGACGAGGCCGCGATCTCGGCCGTGAACCGCGCGACGGGGACGACCGGCCTGATCGTCTTCACAGCGGGCGGCCCGAACCGCGCCGACGTGAGTTTCCGGGCCTTCGGGCCGCTGAAGGGCTTTCTGGAGGACGCCGCGAGCAGCAACATGCTCGCGTGCCTGGTGGGGGTGCTGGGCCACCTCAACCGCCTGCCGGCCGACACCAACCTGCTCCGCGCCGCGCAGCGCATGCCCGGCACGCCCGCGCAGCTCAGCGCCCAGTTCGAACAGACCGGACAGGGTATGGACGTCTGGGTGGGTGGCCGCGCCACGCCGCTGCTGCCGGCCACGGTGTAGCCCAGCGCCCCCCTATACACTGGAGGGATGGAGCTTCTTCTCGACCTGCACCCCGACGCCTACCCCCTGGAGGGCTTCCGCAGGCGGCAGCTGCTGGACTGGGTGTACGGACAGGGCGTGGGCACCTTCGACGCCATGACCAATCTGCCCACCGAACTGCGTGCAGAGCTGGCGGCGACGTACCACCTCAGCCCCTACCGGGAGATTGAGACGGTGCGCAGCGCGGACGGTTCCGTGAAGTACCTGTTCACGCTGCACGACGGCCGGCAGATGGAAGCCGTGTACATGCCCTATCTGGATCGCAAGACCATCTGCGTGTCCACCATGGTCGGCTGCCCCGCGAAGTGCGCGTTCTGCGCGACGGGCGCGATGGGCTTCGGCCGGAACCTGACCCCCGGCGAGATCGTCGGGCAGATCCTGGCGGTGGCGGGCGGCGAGGGGCTGGAGCCGCGTGAGCTGCGCAATCTGGTGTTCATGGGCATGGGCGAGCCCCTGCTGAACTACGCGAACACCATGACGGCGGCCCGGATCCTGCTGCACCCCCTGGCCCTGGGCATGAGCAAGCGCCGCGTCACCCTGTCGACCGTGGGCCTGCCAAAGGGCATCCGGCAGCTGGCCGCCGAGGACGACCTGGGCATCAAGCTGGCGATCAGCCTGCACGCCCCGGACGACGCGACCCGCAACACGATCATTCCGACCGGTCACCGCAACTCGGTCGCGGAGATCATGGACGCCGCCCGCGAATACCAGGCAGCGACCGGGCGGCGCGTGACCTTCGAGTACGCCATGCTGCGCGGCGTGAACGACCACCTGTGGCAGGCCGAGGAACTGGCCGGGCTGCTGCGCGGGCTGGTCAGCCACGTGAACCTGATCCCCATGAACCCCTGGGAGGGTTCGGGCTTCGAGTCCAGCAGCGAGGATCAGATCCAGGCCTTCTACGACGCGCTGGAGGCACGCGGCATTGACGTCAGCGTGCGGCGCTCGCGCGGAAAGGATGCCGGCGCCGCCTGCGGTCAGCTCGCCCTGAAACGCCCCGGCGCGGTCGCCGGCACCGCCTGAGACACGTGTTCTTTCCGGCATGCTGTGACAGATGAGTAAGGGTTCAGCAAGACGTGAATGCTACGCTATACGCGTTTCCGCACTCCAGGAGGCTTTCAGGTGACGCAACCGATCCACTACGTACTGACCGGCCTGCTGCTGGCCGTCGCCACGTCCGCCTCTGCCCAGACCCTGGTGGAGACGGTGACGACCACCAGCATTCAGAACACCCTCAACACCAGCAATGCCACCAACACGCTGAAGGTGCCGGTCGTGCCTGGAGCGCCCTCAGCGACGGATCCGGCCACCGCGCCGACCCCTGGGGCCACCCCCGCCCCGGCGGTGACCATCACGCCCCTGACTGCCGGACAGCAGCAGCTGCTGAAAACGGCGCAGCTCGCATTCCAGGCCGGCCAGTTCGCGCAGGCCCGCCGGCAGTACGAGGCGCTGGTGGCCGCCAACTACACCAACCCGGAGCCGCACTTCGGGCTGGCCCTGACCCTGCTCGCGCAGAAGGACGACAGGGGAGCGGCGTTCGAACTGGGTCAGTTCACGGCCCTGGCACCCGACCGCTTTGAGGGGCCATACAACCTGGGCGTGATCGCCACCCGCGCCGGCCGCTACGAGGACGCCCTGAAGCTGTACGGCGACGCCGCAGCCCTGATGAAAGACAAGGCCTCGCCCGCCGCACAGCGGCAGGTGCTCGACGCCCTGGCGACCGAGCAGACTCGCAGGGCGGATTTCGCGGCCCTGACCACGACCCTGGCGGCCGTAGTCGCCCTCGATCCTGCGGATGAGGACGCGCAGTTCCGACTGGCCCAGGCCCGGACGCTGTCCGGCCAGGGTGCGGCCGCGCTGCCGGGCGTATATGCCCTGCTGAAACGCGCGCCCGGCCGCGCCGACGCTGCGCTCCTGCTGGCCGACATCTATGTCGCGCAGGGTCTGCCGGACCGCGGCCTGAGGGAACTCAACGCCGCACTGACGCGTGTGACGGCACCGGCCGACCGCAGCGACCTGCTGCTGCGCAAGGCGAACCTGCTGGCCGCCGCAGGCGACACGCGTGGAGCCGTGGTGTCGGCCCAGAATGCCACCCGCGAGAACGGCCGCAACGCCGCCGCCTTCGCCCGGCTGGGCGAGCTGCGCCTGTCTCGGGGCGACCGGCCCGGTGCGCTCGTTGCCTACCAGAACGCGGTTCGGCTCGTGCCCCGGAATGCCGCGTACCGCGTGGCGCTGGCCGGCGTGCACCTCAGCCTGAACCACGGCAGCGAGGCCAGCAGCGAGGCCAGCGCCGCGCTGACCCTCAACCCGACCGGAATGACCCTGGCCCGTGCACAGTACGTTCAGGGAGTGACCGCCTACCGGCAGAAACAGTACGCGGCGGCCCTCAAGGCCCTCGGGGCGAGCCACGCGGCCGCCCCCAGCGCCGACGCCTCGCTGTGGCTGGGCCTGAGTGCCTACGCCGCCGGGGACTACACCCTGGCCTCGACCGCCCTGACCGAGAGCGTGAAGCTCGACCCCACGCCCACCGCCCGCCAGAACCTCGCATCCGCGCTGCTCGCCAGTGCCCGCTACCCTGAAGCGGAGGCGGTGCTGCGCGGCCTGGTCACCGAAAACGCCCGCAACGCCGAGGCGTGGTACATGCTCGGACTGGCCCAGCGTGCGCAGCAGCGTGAGCAGGAGGCCCGCACCTCTCTGAAAACCGCCGCCACCCTCGGCAGCGTCCGCGCACAGGGAGCCCTGAAGTGACGGGGTCGGCGCCCCGGGCCCGCCGCTGGCCCGACATCCTGATCGGCGTGCTGGTGCTGCTGCTGCTCGTGGGCTTCGGCCTGCTGCTGCTGCGCCCCGACCCCCGCACGGCCGGCGTGACCACCACGCCGGAGCCCGCGACCGAGACCGCACCCACGACACCGACTGCCGACACCAGCGCCATTCCGGCGGCACCCGGCGGGGCGACCGACACGGCGACTGCCGGGGATCAGGCCACCGGCACCCAGCCGACCGGCACGCCCGACGTCGCCGCTGACGGCAGCGCCGCCGAACCCCCGACCATTGCGGCCGCCCCCGTGGAGGCGACGCCACCGATCAGCTCGACCGCGCCCACCGCCGAACCCACCGGGGCAGCCGCGACTCCGGAGACCGGCACCACGACACCTGAAGCCCAGCCCCCGGCCGCCGGTTCAGCGACGCCCCGATCCGGTGGTGCGGTCGCCACCAGTGAGTCCCGGGTTCCGCTGCGGAGTGACTACCGCATCACCCTGGGGACGTTCAGCACCGCGCAGGCCGCCGGCAACGCGGCTGCGCCGGTCAGTGCCCTCGGGTACACCGTCTACCCCATCGACCTCGGCTCGCAGGTCGTCGCGCAGGTCGGCCCCTTCGAGGACGAGGCCACAGCGCGGCAGGCCCTGGCCGATATCCAGCGGGCGTACCCGGGTGCCCTGCTGTATCCCCCCCGGAACCGCAGTCTCACCCAGGGCAACAGCACCGGTGCCACACCGACATCGGGTGGCCGCACCACTGCGGCGGCATCCAGCACCCCGGCCGCCGTTCCGGGTGGCCCGACGTACCTCCAGGTCGGTGCCTTCGACCGCGTGGACAGCGCCCAGAAACTCGTCCAGACGCTGCGCGACCTCGGCTACAACCCCACCGTGAACGCTCCGGATGGCAAGAAGGTCACGGTGCTGGTCGGGCCATACACCGGGGACGCCGTCACCCGCACCGAGACCCGCCTGAGCGAGAATGGCCTCGACCACTTCCGGGTGCGGTGAAGTGGCGGAAATTCCCACCGCCGCGATCAGCCGGCTCGTCACGTATCTCCGGATTCTCGAACAGCTCGAAACACAGGACGTGAGCCGCACCAGCAGCAGCGACCTGGCCGAACGCGCCGGGGTCAGTGCCTTTCAGGTGCGCAAGGATCTCGCGTACTTTGGCCGCTTCGGCACGCGCGGCATGGGCTACACGGTGCCGGTGCTCAAACGCGAACTCGTGCGGGTGCTGGGCCTGAACCAGACATGGAATGTCGTCATCGTCGGGATGGGCCGCCTGGGGCAGGCCATTGCCAATTACCCCGGTGCCAGCGATTACCAGTTCCAGTACGCTGGCCTCTTTGACGTCAGCCCCAGCATCGTGGGGCAGCAGATCCGCAACCTGACCGTCCGCCACATGGACGATCTGAAAGCCTTCGTTGCCCAGAACACTGTGGACATGGGCTTCCTGGCCGTCCCCCCGGATCGTGCCCAGGACGCCGCCCAGGCGCTCGTGGACGCTGGCGTGCGGGGCATCCTGAATTTCGCCCCGGTCGTCATTCAGCCGCCGGCCGAGAACGGAGCGCAAGAAATCAGTGATGAGTGGCGTGCTGTCATTGTCGAGAATGTGGACTTCCTCGCCGGCATGAAGCGCCTCGCCTTCTACATCCTCAACCCGCACCTGAAAGACGCTCCCCTGACGGAGGACACTGAATGAAGAAGCTGCTTGCTCTGCCCATGCTCGCCCTGCTGATCGCTTCGTGCGGCAGCGCCCCGGGTCAGGTTACTGGAAACAGCCGCGCATCCGTCGGTATTTTTGTGAACGATACCGAGGCGGTCGAAGTGGCGACCAAAGCCGTCACCCCGGCGACTGACACAGCTCCTGCAAAGGTCTCATGGACCATCACACCCGGTAAGGGCGTGACCTTCACCTTCATGACTCGGCCCGGCTCAGACGCCGTGTATATCACTGGCTACCGGATCGTCCGAGATGTCCTCTCAACAGCAAGTGGAACCACGACGTCGACGACATCACCTCAGGTGAATAAGGCTGACGTGTATCTCACGTCCGGGTACCTCTGTAAAACGCGCAATGGCCTGAACTCCTGTCCCTTCGTGGGTACGCCCGATGACCCCACCACACCTGCCAACGGCGTGCCTGCAGATCTGAACATCGGACTGGATGGTGGCCTGGGGAGCCTCGTTGTCGCGACCGATGCGAGCGTAGGCCGTGTGAGTGACCTGGAATTCTACGGTACCAGCAGCAATGGTCAGCCGGTCACGGTTAAGGTCACGAACGTGGTCAGTGGAGGGGTCAAACAGGGAGACGAATAAGCTCCAACCGATGTGAAAATGGCCCGCAGTCCGTGGTCGGTCGATGCGGGCCATACCACTTCAGTGATCAGAACTTGATCGTGTACTCCGCAAACCCGTCCTCGCGGGTACGTACCAGCGTCGCGCCAGCGGGCAGGGCCTTCTGGGCGGCGGGACTGCTGACGTACAGCAGGGTCACGCCGGGGATGGGGGTGAGCTTCCAGTTGCCGTCGGCGGTGGGGTTCACCGTCTTCTGCTCACTGAAAAACCCGACCAGGGCCTGCCGGGTCTCGTCTGGAGCCGCCAGGACGATATTCTTCCCGTCCAGGCCTGGGAAGCTGCCACCACCCGAGGCGCGGTAGTTGTTGGTGGCGACGACGTACTTCGCGGCGGGGTCGATGGGCTTGCCCTGATACTGCAGGTTCTTGATCCGGTGGGCGCCAGCATTCACGACCTCGCCCTTGCTGCCGTACCGGCTGGGCTGCGTGACGTCGATCTCATAGGTCACGCCGTCAATCACGTCGAAGTTGTAGGTCGGGAAGCTGTCGTCGACGAGCACCTGGGGCTCGGTCTTCGCCGGGTCGATCTGGCGGAACTGCCCAGCCGAGCGCTCCAGCCAGTCCTGCACCTGCGCACCGGTGACCACGACGGCCTGCACGGTGTTCGGGTACACATACAGGTCGGCAACGTTCTTGATGGCGAGCGTGCCGGCCGGAATATCGGTGTAGTAGCTGGGGCCGCTGCGCCCACCGGCCTTGAAGGGCGCGGCGGCCGACAGCACCGGCAGATCCTTGTATTCGGTCGTGCTCAGGGCATTCTTGACGTACGCGGTCTGGGCATTGCTGACGAGCTGCACGCTGGGATCGTCCTGCGCGAGCGCCCAGTACGAGGTGATGGGCGCGGTCAGATCCGCGACCTTGCCGCGCACGTAGGTCAGGGTGCCCTCGTGGGCGGCCTTCACGGCGGCGGCGATCTGCGGATCAGGCGTGACCAGACTCTTCTTGGCTGCCGCGTCCCAGATCGGGCGCACCGACGCCTTGCCGGCGCTGATCACCCAGCGGTTGCCCTTCTTCGTCAGGGTCAGATCCACGATGCCGAGATCGTTGCCCCAGAAGCCGGCCATGACGACGGGCTTGCCGTTGATGGTGCCGTTGTCGATGTCCGCACCGGGAATGCTCTTGTACACCGGGCCGGGGAACACCTGGTGACTGTGGCCGGAGAGCACCACGTCCACCCCATCCACCTTGGTGAGCTCGGTGGCGACATTCTCCTGGCCGGGCTGGTAGTCGGCCGTGATACCGCTGTGCGCGATGGCGACGATGAGGTCTGCGCCCCGGGCCTTCATCTCGGGAACGAACTTGCGGGCCGTCTCGACGATGTCGCGGGTGGTGACCTTGCCATCGAGGTGGCTCTTGTCCCACTGCACGATCTGCGGCGGGAGCAGGCCGATCACGCCGACATTGATGTAGTACGGCCGGCCATAGGTATCGCGCACGAGCTTGCGCTGGATCAGATACGGCGTGAAGGCATTCTTGTCGTTGGCCGGGTTGCCGTCCCCGTCCTCGGCATAGGTGTTCGCGCTGACGATGGGCATGGGCGACGCCGCGACGACCTGCTGGATGAAGGGCAGACCGTAGTTGAATTCATGGTTACCCAGGTTGCCGGCATCGTACTTCAGCAGCGCCATGGCCGCGTGCATGGGGTGCATGGTGCCGGGCGCCAGGGGCTTGATCCGGGCCACGTAGTCGCCCAGCGGGGTGCCCTGGATCAGGTCACCATTGTCGTACAGCAGGGTGTTGACCTTCTCCGTCCGGGCCTGCTTGATCAGCGTGGCGGTGTATTCCAGGCCGTATTCGCCGGTCGGCTTGTCCTGGTAATAGTCGTACCCCAGGGCGTTGGTATGGAGATCCGTGGTTTCCAGAATACGGAGGTCGACGGTCTGAGCGCCGGCCGCGCCGAGCAGCAGCGCACCGATCAGAAAGGCGGTGTGTTTCATCGGATGCAGGATACGCCCCCCGGTCAGGGGGGTGTCTGCTGTGTGGCAGTTGGTGGACAGGTGGTGGAGACCACCACCGACATGGTGTGGGCAGCGGCCGTCGCAGATCGGCGCATCTGCATCTGCACTGCACTCCACCCCTGCACATCAAGTGTGTTCCCGGGCGCTCTCCTCGACCGCGACAGCGCGTGCGTTGTACGTCCTGCTCTGCTTGCATGTCTCAACGACCGCCGTCTCCAGCGAACATCGGCCCCGTCAAGTGATTGACGGGGCCGATGACCTACAGGGCGACGTTCAGTCGAGGCTCAGGACGGATCGCGGGCCGGTTCGCGGGTCTTGCGCACCTTGGGGAGCACGCCCTCCAGATCCGCTGGCGTGATCGGCCGCTCCTGCGCTCCCAGGCTGGTCGCCGCCAGGGCACCGGCGGCGTTGGCGGCGCGCGCCGCCTCGGCCATGTTCACGCCGCCCAGCACCGCATGCGCGAAGGTGGCGGTGAAGGTATCGCCGGCCCCCGTGGTGTCCACGACATCGCCCTCTGGGAGCACGGCGTCCACGAGTTCGGTATCGGTGGGTGTCCAGGTGATCGAGCCCATCTTGCCGACCTTGACCACCACGCGCTGCGCCCCCGCCTGGCCGAGCTTCGCCAGGGCGGCGCTGATGCTGCCGGTGCCGGTCAGGGCCTGAAGTTCGTGCTGGTTGAGGGTCAGGTAGTCGGCTCCGATGACGTCGTCCAGCAGGCTGGTGCTGGCCTTGTTCACGGCCCCGGTACCGAGGTCGACGAAGACCGGCACGGGCTTCTTGGCATTCCGGGCATACGCGATGGCCTGCCGGGCGTACTCGCGCTGCGGCCCCTCGATCAGGGCGTAGGCGTTGACGATCAGGGCGTCGCTGGTCTCGATGTCCTTCTTTTTCAGCTTGACCGGATCGAGTTCGCGGTTGGCAGCGCCGTCGCTGATCATGGCCCGCTCGCCGCTGCCGGTCTGCATGACGGTAATGGTGCTGGTCAGCAGGTGTTCGTCGCGCTGGATGGCGCCCTCGCCGACGCCGCTCTGCCGCACGTGGCTCAGGGCGTAGTCTGCAAACGGATCGACCCCGACCCGGGCGGCCAGGGTGACCGTGTGTCCCAGGCGGGCCAGGGTCACGCTGATCGTGCCGCCGGCGCCGCCGGGCTTCATGCTGGCCTGGAGCGGCGTGACTTCCTCGCCGGAGCGCGGCAGACGGGTCAGGTGATACAGGTGGTCGACGGTGACATCGCCGATAACGTAGAACTTCACGGTGAAGACCTCCGGGGCCGGCGTGCTGGCCCCTGCTGGGTGATGGTGTGGGGTTGAACTGGTCGGTGACCTGATTTACCGTACCACGCCGAGTTCCCGCGCAACGGACTGCAGTGCAGCCAGGGGGACGTCCTCGGCCCGCACGTCGGGCCGCAGCTGCGTGCGGGTCAGGGCTGCATCGATGGCGTCTGCAGCGTATCCCACAAGACGCAGGTTGTTGCGCAGCGTCTTGCGGCGGTGGTGCAGGGCCGCCTCGACGAAGCGCAGCAGCGCCGGTTCCGGCAGCGGCCGGCTGCGGTCGAAATCGAGCCGCATGACGGCACTCGTCACGTCGGGGGCGGGCAGGAAGGCCCCACGGGGCACGTCGCGCACATGCCGCACAGTGCCGTGCAGGGCGGCCAGGGCACTCAGGAAGCCGTAGGCATCCTCGCCTGGGCGGGCGGTCAGGCGCTGGCCGACCTCCTTCTGCACGAGCACGGTGGCCGACTCGATGGCCGGAGCGTTCATGAACCGTGACAGCAGCACGCCGGTGATGTAGTACGGCAGGTTGGCGACCACCCGCGTGCCGGGCTCCAGCGACGCGTAATCGAACTCCAGCGCGTCGCCCCACACGATCTGCACGTCCAGTCCGGCCAGCGTCTCGGCCAGCACGGGACGCAGCCGCTCGTCCTTTTCCAGCGCGGTGACGCGGGCGCCACGTCGGGCGGCCTCGCCGGTCAGCACCCCCAGGCCGGGGCCGACCTCCAGCACCGGCACACCGGGCGCGGCGCCGCCGGCCTCCGCGATGGCCCGCAGGATGTTGCCGTCGATCAGGAAATTCTGACCCAGGCTCTTCGTGGGCCGCAGCCCGTGCCGGTCGAGCAGTTCCCGCACGCGGGCCGGCGAGTACAGGGGTGGGGTACGGGCAGGATCGCCGTGGGCGGCACTGTGGGCATCGGGCTGGGACTGGGACACGGCTGACTCCATTGACTCCATCGTGACCGGCGCGTGTGGAACCGTCCGGCAGGCGCGTCAGTATACTCTCGCCATGACCGATCCCGCCGGAGTGACGCGCCAGGACGCTCCGGATCTGGCCCTGCCGGATCTGGGTGACCTGATCCGGGCCGGTGAGTGGCGCCGTGCCCTGGCCACCGCCCGCGTGGGCCGGGCTGACGCCGAGCTCGAAGACGCGCTGTCGGCCGTAGTCGGCATTCTGGAGGCCGTGCGGGCCCGGCGGGCGCCCGCCGCCCGGCGGGCCCTGCGCGACCTGCGCGAGGCGCTGGCGGGGGGCACGGCTCCCGAGTTCACGGTGCTGCGCCGACACCTCGACCTGGACGCCATCGAGGCCGCGCTGACGGCGGTGTCCACACGGGCTGCCGACCTGCCCGAACAGGCCGATCTGGAGGCCAGCCTGGCCCCGGCGCTGACCGTGGCCCTCACGCGGGCCGAGGCGCTGAACACCCTGGGGGTGAGGGCCGCCGCCCTGGGCGACACCGACCGTGCCCGCGACCTGTTCGAGGAGGCCCTGGCGAGCGATCCCGGACACTACCGCGCCATGACGAACCTGGGCAACCTCAGCCTGGAGGCCGGTGACGCCGGGGCCGCCGAGGCCCGCTACCGCGAGGCGATCCGGTTGAACGCCGAGTTCGACGGCGCCCACCACAACCTGGGCGTGGCGCTGCGGCGTCAGGGCCGTGTGGGCGAGGCCGTCGGCGCGATCCGCCGGGGCCAGCGGCTGGGCATGCGCCGCTCGAAGGACGACACGGAGGCCGAGATGAAGGAGCAGTTTGCCGCCACGCCGGTGCTGCGCTGGGGCCGGATGGCGCTGCTGGTGGTGATCGTGGTGCTGGTGGCGCTGGCGCTGCGCAGCGCGGTCGGCTGACCGGTGTCCACGCCCGGCTCGCCGCAGTGGGTGCTCGGCCCGGACGGTGCCCGCCGCATCGACGCCCGGCTGGACAGAGCGCGGCTGCTGGATCTGACCATGGAAGACGCGGGGCGGGCGGTGGCCGATGCCGTGTCGGCCCGCGCAGGCGGGGGCCGGATCCTGCTGCTGGCGGGCGGCGGCGCGAACGGCGGCGACGCCTTCGTGGCCGCCCGGCACCTGATGGTGCGGGGCATGGAGGCGGCGGTGCTCGCCCGGCCCTCGACCCACCCACTGACCGTGCTGAACCGGCGGCGCTGGCGGGCGGTCGGCGGCGCCGTGGCCGCGCTGGGGCCGGCGACCCTGCGCCGTGAGCTGCGCGGCGCGGCCGTGGTCGTGGACGGCCTGCTGGGCACCGGCTTCACGCCCCCGCTGCGCCCGGCGCTGGCGGAACTCACGGGGATGGTGAACGCCTGGCGCCACGCCGCTGGGCAGGTCGTGTCGATCGACGTGCCCAGCGGCGTACACGCGACCGACGCCCACGTGCCGGACGGGGCCATGCAGGCCGACGCGACCGTGACGTTCATGGGCATCAAGCCGGCCCTGCTGTTCGGCCCCGCCGCCGCCCTGGCGGGCGAGGTGACGGTCGCTCCGCTGTCGGTCATGCCGGCGTGGATCGAACAGGAGGCACTGGCGGCGTGGCCCACCGACGCGCGGGTGGCGGCCCTGCTGCCCCGCCGCCATGCCGACGCCCACAAGGGCACCGCCGGGCGGGTGTGGATCGTGGGCGGCCACCCCGGCACCACCGGCGCTCCGGCCCTGGCCGGGGTGGGCGCACTGCGGGCCGGGGCCGGTCTGGTCACCGTGCACTCCACCGCCGACGTACCGCTGATCACCGCCGAGTTGATGGTGCGGCGGCACGCGGCGTGGACACCTGCCCTGACACGGCTGCGTGACGCGCCCCGGCCCGACGCCGTGGCGGTCGGGATGGGGCTGGGGCCGGAGGCGGTCGCGGTGACGCGCGAGCTGCTCTCGTGGGAGATTCCCGCCGTCGTGGACGCCGATGCCCTGCAGCCAGACCTGGCCGGTGCCGGGCACGACCGGGTGATCTGGACGCCGCATCCCGGCGAGGCCGCCAGACTGCTCGGCTGCGCCACCACCGAGATCACTGCGGATCCGCTGGGGATCGCGCGAGCCCTCCACGACCGGCTGGGCGGCGTGGTCGTCCTGAAGGGCGGCCCGAGCGTGGTGGCCCACGCCGGCGGGCTGAGCGTGGCGCGGGGCGGGCATCCGGGAATGGCCAGCGCCGGCATGGGCGACACACTGTCGGGCGTCCTGGTGGCGCTGCTGGGCCAGGGCATGACCGCGCCGGACGCGGCGGTCGCCGGCGTGCGTCTGCACGCTCGGGCCGGCGAGCGGGCCGGGGCCGCACACGGATATGGTCTGATCGCCTCGGACGTGGCACAGGAACTGGGCGGCGCGTGGATGGACGTGATCCGCAGTGGCCCGGCGGGCCCATGGTACGGTCGCTAGCATGCAGGGCCTGCTGAGTGATATTCCGCTGCTGGGCGCACTCGAACTGATCCATGCGACCCGGCAGACCGGGGTGCTGGAGGTGCAGACGGAGGTGCCCTACACGGTCGCGTTCGTGGGCGGTGAGATCGTGTCGGGCGGGATTGTCGACTGGATCGGTCTGGATGCCCTGTATGCCAGTCCCCTGCTGGCCGAGGTCGGGTCGTTCGCCTTCGAGCGCCGCGCCGTGACCGGCCGGGCACTGGGCGCGTTCAACCACGTGATGTCCGACTGGGCCCGCACGACCGACGAATGGAAGGAGATCTGTGCGGTCATCGGCAGCCCCAGCCGGTACTACCGGGGTGCCGAGCCCCTGTTCGATCTGGAGGGCGGTCGCTCGGTGCGGGCGGTGGCCCGCGAGGCGGAGGTGCCGGTCGTCCAGGTGGCACAGTTCGTGGTGAAGGCCCGGCGCGAGGGTCGGCTGGAGGCCAGAGACCGCTTCGAGTGGTTCCGCCTGCGACTCCAGGCGGTGCCCGGCCGTTCCGGTCGCCTGCCGGAGCCGATGCCGCCCCTGGGCCACCTGGTCGACCGCGGCGAGATCACCCTGCGCGAGGCCCGCGCCCGGCTGCTGGGCGAGCTGCGCACGGGGCTGCGCTTTCCGGGCAGCGGCTGGGTCTGGCGGGACCTGGTCTGGGAAGTGCAGCAGGACATGGAGTCGGCCACGCCCCGCTGAGCGACCGGGCCGTCAGGGCGGCCGGTATAGAATGCCGCCCATGCTGTTCGTGTCCATGCTGCTGCTCGCTGTGGCCTTCCTCGTGGGAAGTGCGCCGGTCGGGCACACCCTGCTGGCCCGCGTCGGCGTGGACGGACGCATGCACAGCGCGTACAACCTGGGCGTCGAGAACGTCCTGCGCCGCGTGGGGCCGGGGCTGGCATTGACCACGGCGCTGCTGGACGCGGCCAAGGGCTTCGTGGCTGTGCTGATGGCCGCGAGCATCCAGGTGCCGGAGGTGGCGGTGCTGGGTGCGCTGGCCGCGTACCTGGGCCACCTCAATCCGCCGCCGCGCCTGTACGGCCCGATGCCGCCGCGCGGCCGGGGCAATCTGGTGCTGCTGGGCGTGCTGGCCGGGCTGGCCGTCACGCAGGCTGTGCCCCTGTGGGCCGCCGCCCTGCCGGTCGTGGTGTACGCGGCCGTCAGCGGGTACTGGGGCTTTGTCACGCTGGGCACCCTGTCGGGCCTGTTCGCCTTCGCGCTGACGGTGGGGCTGCTGCCCACGCCGGTACCGGCGAAACTGGCGGCGCTGGGCCTGCTGATCGCGGCGACGTGGCGCTTCAAGGAGAACCTGGGCCGCATCCTGGACGGCACCGAACCCCGGCTGGGTGACGCCGTGCCGCTGGCCGGACAGCGCGCCGACGAGGTCGTCACGGCCTTCATGATCCATCCGATGACGCTGGAGAACTTCTGGCAGGCGCGGAGATTTGCGTGGCTGCGGCCTCTGGTCGAGCGGGGGCTGGTCAGCGAGGCCAGCGTCCGGGATCTGGCCCGGACGCTGCGGCCCATGAAGGTCGGCGAACTCCACGGCATCCGCACGGTCGATGGCAAGAGCATCCGCTGCTACCTGCTCTCCAGCCCCCTGCTGCCCGACGTGTTCCGCGACGACCCGGAGCTGGCGACGCGCCGGGCCATCGAGGGGGCACGGCTGGCCCGTGAGCTGGGCGCCGAGGTCTTCGGCCTGGGCGCGTTCTGGTCGGTCGTGGGCAACAAGGGCCTGGACGTGCAGGCCGCGGTGCCCGAGATCACGATCACGAACGGCGGGGCGTACACGTCGGGCACCATCAAGGCCGCGATTCCCGGCATTCTGGAGCACTTTGCCGCCACGGGCCGCGACCTCAGGGAGGCGACGGCGGCGGTGGTCGGCGCGAACGGTGTGGTCGCCTTCGGGATCGCCCGTACCATTGCCCCGCAGGTCAAACGCCTGATCATGGTCGGGCGCGACCTCGAACGCCTGGAACGCAGCGCCGCCACCCTGCGCCGGGCCGTGAAGGACACCGAGATCATCACGACGACCTCGTATGACGGCCTGCGCGAGGCCGCGCTGATCTTCACCGCGACCAGCGACCCCAATCCCGTCATCTTCCCGCAGCACGTGCAGCCCGGCGCGTGGATCTTCGACGAGGGCCGCCCCGCCGACGTGGACGAGAGCGTCCGGACCGTGCCGGGGGTGCGGATCATTCCGGGCGGCGTGGTGCGCCCGCCGGGCGGCATGACCAGCCACATTGACCTCCAGTTCGGAGAGGGCGCGGTGCCCGCGTGTCTGGCCGAGACGCTGATCATCGCCGCGACCGGCGAGCACGGCCGCAAGAGCCTGGGCCAGCAGACCCTGTCCGAAAACATCAATTTCTTCGTCGAAGAGGCGCACAAGCTGGGCTTTGAGGTCGTGGACTGAGGTGAGGGAACCGCTGTCACGGCTCCGGTGACAGCAGGCTTCAAGCCGACCGCTGTTCCGTGCGTCACATCTTCAACAGGTCTTCACCTAAGCTGCCTATGCTACCCCGGTGATGCTGTTCTCCCTGCGGCGCCTGGTGCCGGTTCTGGTGCTGCTGGCCTTCACTCTCCCGGTCGCCGGGGCGGCTGACCTGCCCCTGTGGCCGGGCTCCATGCAGCCGCCGGCGCCGCTGTCGGTGCCCCCACCGCCGTGCGAGGCCCCCACCGGCCGTCTGGCCCTGCGCCTGTGGGAGCTGGCGCGCCAGGAGGCCGGGCCAGACCTGACGTGCGGGAACGCCTTCCTGGGGTTCCTGCGGACGCCCCGCAGCGCCGATACGCCACGGGATGCCTTCCAGATCACCGCCGAACAGATCCGCGCCGCCCGCAGCGAGGTGCTGCTCACGACCATGGAATGGCGGGCGGGGGCCGGAAATCCCGGAATGACCTTCGCTCAGGCAGTGCGCGACCTGTACGCGAAGGTGGCCGCCGACCCCGCCGCGTACCCGCAGGGCATGACCGTGCGGCTGCTGCTGGGCGGGTTCCCTGACGTGATCCGCCCGGACGGCGCGACCCAGCCGCTGCTGGCCGCCCGCGACCTGCGCTCTCTGGGCGTGCCGCTGCGCGACGACCGCGTGGGCTGGACGCTGACGGTGCTGAATTACCGCTACCTTCCACACAGCCACGTGAAACTGCATGTCATCGACGGCACGGACATGACCGTGGCCGGGTACAACTACACCGACTGGCATCTGCCGTCCAGCGAGCCCGGCGGCCGTGACCTGCGCGACCTGGGCCTGCGGGTGTCCGGCCCGGTCGCGCAGAGCGGGGTGGCAGTCTTCGACGATCTGTGGCGGCACAGCCTGGAATTGGTCTGTCCGGCCGACGTCGCGGCTGGCGACGTCGCGGCACGCTGCACGATGCAGGCCGCCCCGCCCCCCAGCCACCCGGCGCCGGCGCGGGCCGCCGTTGCGACCGGGACAGCGCGGGCCTTCATGCTGTACCGCCGCACTGGGGTCGACCACGCCGATCTGGCCCATCTGGCCCTGCTGGACGGGGCCCTCACGCAGGTCGATCTCATGCAGGCGGACTTCGGCCCACCCCTGACCTGCTGGTATGCGTACCTCAATCCGTCCACGTGCCCGGTGCGCGAGTGGACGACATACATGACCCATGTGCTGGCTGCCATGCAGCGCGGCGTGCACGTGCGGCTGCTGCTGGTCAGCTACGGCATCGGGGCCGCCCCGAACCGCAGTGGCGTCGCGCTGCTGCGCCGCGAACTGCGCCGCCGGGGCCTGGAAGACCGTTTCGAGGCCCGCTACACGACCGCGAACATGCACACCAAGACGCTGACGGTCGACAACGAGATCGTGGTGACGGGCAGCATGAACTTCCACTTCGCGTCGTGGGGCAGCCTGGGTCTGGCCGAGGCGGCCCTGGCCACCGACGACCCCACAGCTGTGGCCGAGCAGAACGCGAGTTTCGAGGAGGTGTGGAACACCGGCAGCCGCCCGGTTCCCGAAGAACGCTGGCAGCCGAACGTCGTGCAGGATCTGGTGGACTGACCTGGCGGGTGGGCGAGCGGCGGCCCGCGCACGGTCTGCGGGACGGGCCTTCCGTAGACTGTCAGGATGAAGGTCTCTGCTGTCGTGTGCCCGTCGTCGAGGTATGACCATGATTGAGCGCGTGTTCCTGGCCCGGCCCCGTGGGTTCTGCGCGGGGGTCGTCATGGCGATCCAGGCGGTCGAGCGGGCCGCCGTGACCGAGGAGCGGCCGGTGACGGTGTATCACTCCATCGTCCACAACCACACGGTCGTCGAGCGGCTGTCGGCCGCGCACGGGGTGCATTTTGTCGAGGATCTCGATGCGGTGGAGGCGCTGCCCCAGGGGGGCGAGACCGTCGTGTTCAGCGCCCACGGCATCAGCCCGAGGGTGCGCGAGCGGGCGCGGGCCCTGGGTCTGGCGACCATCGACGCGACGTGCCCGCTGGTCACGAAGGTGCACACCGAGGCCAAGAAGTACGCCCGCGAGGGGTACACCATCCTGCTGATCGGCGACAGTGCCCAGCACCAGGAGGTGATCGGCACGCGGGGGGAGGCCCCGGACAGCACCATTCTGGTGGGCGTGCTCGGCAAGACCGGCGAGGGCCTGCACGACCCCCACACCGTCGAGGTGCCCGATCCGCAGAAGCTGGTCGTGCTGACCCAGACGACCCTGAGCGTGGACGACACCCGCCGCACCGTGGACATCCTGAAGGCCCGCTTCCCGGCGCTGGTGGTGCCGCCCAGCGAGGATCTGTGCTACGCCACCAAAAACCGCCAGGACGCCGTGAAGGCCATTGCGCCGCAGGTGGACGCCTTCCTGGTGCTCACCAGCACGCATTCCAGCAACGGCATGCGCCTGCTGGAGCTGGCCGCCGAGTCCTGTGGGCGGGCCGAGCGTCTGGAGACCGTGGCGGATCTGGACAGGATCGACCTGAGCGGGGTGAGCAGCGTGGGCATCACGTCGGCCGCGAGCACGCCGGACGATCTGGTGCAGGCGGTCGTGGCCCACTTCCGGACGCTGAATCCGGCCCTGGCGGTCATCGAGGAGGGCGAGTGGGAGGACATCGAGTTCCGCGAGCCGAGGAAGATCCTGCCGGGTGACGCCCTGCCGCGCACGATGCAGTGACCGTCTCCCCTGTTCACGTGGACGCGCTGGCCGCCGCGTTCCGTGTGCTCGTGGCGTGGCAGGTCGTGTGGGGCCTGATCGCATTCGTGTCGATCTGGCGCGACAAGGTGCTGGCGTCCGGCGGACGCCGCCGTGTGCCCGAACGGACGCTGCACCGCACCGAGGCATGGGGCGGGTGGGCCGGATCGCTGCTGGCCCAGCAGGTGTTCCGACATAAGACCCGCAAGCTGAGCTACCAGCGGGTCTTCTGGCGCATCGCGGTGCTGTGGATCGTGGGCGATGTCGTCCTGGCGGCCCTCTGGATCGCCGTGGTGCTCTGACCACACGCTTTCCCTTGCATTTGAGATGTGATTCTCGGATTGACTTTCCATGTGATACCTTCAGCGGCATGATCGTGGTGAAGGTGGGCGGCAGTGCAGGCATCGATTACGACGCGGTATGTGCCGATATCGCGGCCCGGTGGGCAGCGGGCGAGAAACTTATCCTGGTACACGGGGGCAGCGGCGAGACGAACCGCGTGGCCGAGGCGCTGGGGCACCCGCCGAAGTTCGTGACCAGCCCCAGCGGCTATACCTCGCGCTTCACCGACCGGCAGACGCTGGAGATCTTCGAGATGGTGTACTGCGGCAAGATGAACAAGGGGATCGTCGAGCGCCTCCAGCGACTGGGCGTGAATGCCGTGGGCCTGTCGGGCCTGGACGGCCGGATCTTCGAGGGCCGCCACAAGGACTCGGTGCGGGCAGTCGAGAACGGCAAGGTGAAGGTGCTGCGCGGCGACCACACCGGCACCGTCGAGAAGGTCAACACCGGCCTGATCGAGCTGCTGCTGGGTGCCGGCTACCTGCCGGTGCTCACGCCGCCCGCCAGCAGCTACGAGGGCGTGGCGATCAACGTGGACGGCGACCGCGCCGCCGCCGCGCTGGCGGTCGCCCTGAAGGCCGACGCGCTGCTGCTGCTCTCCAACGTGCCGGGCCTGCTGCGGGCCTACCCCGACGAATCCAGCCTGATTCCCTCGATTCCGGCGAATGATGTGGAATCGTATCTGGAATTCGCACAGGATCGCATGAAGAAGAAGGTGCTGGGCGCCGCCGAGGCCGTGCAGGGCGGTGTGCGGCGCGTGATCTTCGGAGACGCGCGGGCCGGTCAGCCGGTCAGCGCCGCGCTGGCCGGAGCGGGCACCGTCGTCGAGTAGGGCGACCGGGCCACTCTGGTATCCTGCCGCGCATGACGCCCAACGACCTGCTCGTGTTCCTCGCCGCGCGGGGGGGCCGGGAATACCGGGTCACCGCCCTCCTGCGTGCCGGGCGGGGGAAGAAGGCTACGGTGCGCGAACTGGGCGAGTACCGCCTGACCGTGCGCGGCGAGGAGGTGCTGGCATGCGGCCCCAGCGGGCAGCCCCGGCAGCTCTCGCCCCAGGAATTCCACGCGGTCTTCGGCACGTACACCTTCGGTGTGCCCGAGGCGACCGGCGTGATGACCGATCTGGGGCCGCTGTTCGCTGCCCCGGAACAGCACGGCGGGGCGGAGGCCACCTGACCTCCGCCCCGGGTGGGTGCGCTTACTGCTGGGCGGTGGTCGGGAACGTGAAGGCCTTCAGATCGACGTTCACGGTTCGCGTCTGGCCGCCCCGCACGACGGTCAGCTTCACGGTGTCTCCAATGTTCTTGCCGATGATCGCGCGGCGCAGGTCGTCGCCCGCCGAGATCGCCTGGCCGTCGATGGCCGTGACGATGTCGCCGTCGGTCGAGACGGTGGCCTGGGCACCCGCCTGACCCGACGGATCGAGGTTCAGCGCCCGGTTGCTGCCCCCCTTCAGGCCGGCGGCGGCGGCGGGGCTGTTGGGAGCCACGGACTGGATCAGCGCGCCGCTGGCGGGCAGCTTCGCCTGGGAGCGCTGGTCACTGGTCAGGCCGCTCAGATCCGTGAACTGGATCCCCAGCGTGGGGGTCTGGATCACGCCGCCCTTGCCGGCCTGGAGCTGCGGCAGGATCTTCTTGACGGTGTTCACGGGGATGGCGAAGCCCACGCCCGCGCTCTGGCCCGCCCCGCCGGTCAGGATCTGGGTGTTCACGCCGATGACCTGCCCACTGGAGTTCAGCAGCGGCCCGCCCGAGTTGCCGGGGTTGATCGCGGCGTCCGTCTGGATGACGCTCTGGTAGATCTCCTTCGTCCCGACCCGCACGGTGCGTTCCAGCGAGCTGATGATGCCCTCCGAGACGCTGAAGTCGAGGTTGAAGGGTGCGCCCATGGCGATGGCCTTGAGGCCCACGTCCAGATTGTCGCTGTCGCCCAGCGGAATCGGCTGGATGGCGGACGCCGGCACGCCCTCGGCACGGATCAGGGCTAGGTCGAAGTCGGGGGCACGCGCGATGACCTTGGCCTTGTACGTGGCCTTGTTGCCGTGCAGGCGGATCGTGATCTCGCTGGCGCCCTCCACGACGTGGTTGTTCGTGATGATGTCGCCCTGGGCGTTCACGAAGAAGCCGCTGCCGGTGCCGGTCTGTGGCTGGCTGTTATCCGGCGTGGCGAAGCCAAAGGGGAGCTGCTGCTGGAACTGCTGACGCAGCTGCGCCTGGGGGCTGGTGTCCGCACTCTCGGTCACGCTGATGTACACCAGACCGTTCTGCCGGGCCTTCACCACGTTCACCGTGTTCGCCTCGGACTCGGTGCGGGCGCGGCCATTGTCGTAGGTGGCGGGCGCCGTCGGCGTCGCCTGCGCGACGGCCGGGATCATCTGCCCCTGGGGCACGGCCGCGGTCACGGTGGAGGCTTCAGAGAATCGGTCGTTGACCTGAAATCCGGCGAAGGCACCGAGCGCCAGGGTACCGGTCAGGGCCAGGATGGACAGAGGTCGTTTCATGGATCTGAGTGTGCCAGTGTGCGGTTATATGAATGTTAACGGTGACGGGAAG
Source organism: Deinococcus sp. AB2017081 (assembly GCF_034440735.1). Lineage (NCBI taxonomy): Bacteria > Thermotogati > Deinococcota > Deinococci > Deinococcales > Deinococcaceae > Deinococcus > Deinococcus sp. AB2017081. The sequence goes on from NZ_CP140098.1 coordinate 2,724,458, forward strand.
ACGTGGAGCCCTGGGCCGACGGCCGATCCCTGGATCCCAGGCGCGGAACTCCCACCGGATCATGCGTCATATGGAACACAGGACGGCACCCCGATGTCATGGTCGGGGTGCCGTCCTGTGCTGGATTACTTCTTGCGCTTGCCGCCGGCAGGCTTCTTGGCCGCGCTGCCGCCGCCTCCGTGCGTGCGCTCCTTGGCGTCCCGCATGAACGAGCGCAGCTTCGCCTCGAACTGGGGGCTCTGGCGACCGATGGCGCGGGGCCTCGGCACCTCTTCGGGTTCCTCCAGCAGTTCCTTGATCGACAGATCGAGGCGGCCACGCTCGTCGCGGCCCAGCACCTTCACCTCGATGTTCTCGCCCTCTCGGACGTGATCGTGGATGTTCCGCACGAAGGAGTGGGCGATCTGCGAGATGTGCACCAGGCCAGTCTCGCCGTTCTCGAACTGGATGAACGCGCCGAAATCAGTCACGCGCGTGACGCGGCCCTCTGCCACCGCGCCGGAATCAAGCTGCACCAAAGGAAGTCTCCTCGAAAAGCATGAGGCCCATGGTACACCAAGACCCGGCCCGGCGCAGGGGGATCGACACACGGCGGCCCACGGGACGCCTCCGGCCGGTGGTCAGGGGAGCCGATTGGCGATCTGGTCGAAGGCGAAGTTGGCCGCACCCGATCCACGCTGCCACAGGGTCAGCAGGCTGAAGCGCTGTTTGACGACCACGGTGGAACCCTCCGGCAGATCGAAGGTCAGGCTGGCGGTCAGGCTCGACCACGGCCGCAGCGCCGCCGGGGCCTCCATCACCGGTGTCACGCGGATGGCATCCGAGCTGACTGCCCCGGACGACAGCACGGCCTGGGGATAACGGCGTTTCAGGGCGTCGCCGGAATCCTTGCGCATGGCCTTCAGGATGCCCGCCCGCTGCGAGTCGTTGACCAGACCGGCATTGCCCCGGATCTCCGGGTCGGCGATCACGAAGGTGGCCTGGGAGAGCCGTTCATGTGTCCATGCGGCCGGCAGAGTGGCCGGTGCAGACGTCTGGGCCAGGGCTGCCGTCAGCCCCAGCAGAGCGAGCGCAGCGGCGGCAGACAGCGGACGGGGATGTGGAAGTCGAACCATGACAGCGGGCATCATATGGGGCACAGATGACCAGTTTCTGGCGGCCACATGGAAACCAGCGCGGTAGCATGGCCTCCATGCAGGAACTGCTGTCCATCATGCGCCGCCTGCGCGGCCCCGGCGGGTGCCCGTGGGATCAGGAACAGACGCACGAGTCCCTGCGACCCTATCTGCTGGAGGAGGCGGCCGAGGCGGTGGATGCCATCACGGCCGGCGAGACAGCCGAGCTGGCGGGCGAACTGGGCGACGTCCTCCTCCAGGTGGCCTTCCACAGCGTGATCGCCGAGGAGAACAGCTCCTTCACCTACGCCGATGTCGAGCGCCACATCGTGGAGAAGCTCGTCCGCCGTCATCCCCACGTCTTCGGGGACGCCACGGTCGCCGACAGCCGTGAGGTCGTGAGCACGTGGCAGGCCATCAAGGCCGCCGAGCACGGGGATCGACCCCGGCGGCCGGCCCAGCGGGTTCCCAGCGGCCTGGGGGCCCTGTCCCGCGAGGCGCAGACCCAGCGGCTGGCCGGGCACCGGGGCACCCGTGCCGAGGTGCAGGCGGTGCTGAACACGGCGCCGGACTCCGGCGAGGGCATCGCGCAGGTGCTCGCGGCGGTGGTCGCGTGGGCCGGCGCCCACGGCATCGACGCGGAACTCGCCCTGCGCGAGCACACGCAGCAGCGCCTGGAGGCCCTGCCCGAGGGCGGGGACACTTGAGTACGCCCCCCCTCCCCGACGATGTCATGCTCGACCCTTGGCAGGCATGGGCCTCCGGTCGGCAGCGCGCCGCCCTGCACCTGCCGGACTACCGCCGCGCCGCCGTGCTGGTCGGCCTGACCCGCGAGGCTGATCCTCGCGTCCTGCTCACAGTCAGGTCAGCGGATCTGCCCACCCACAAGGGGCAGGTCAGCTTTCCCGGCGGCAGCCTGGACGCCGGTGAGACCCCCGTGCAAGCCGCCCTGCGTGAGGCGCAGGAGGAGGTCGGTCTCGATCCGGCGGGCGTAACAGTGCTCGGAGAGCTGGACGACGTATTCACGCCGATCGGCTTTCATGTCACGCCAGTGCTGGCCCGCCTGCCAGCCCAGCCGGCGCTGCACCTGTCGGCCGAGGTCGTGAAGCTGCTGCTTCCGCGCGTGAGCGACCTACGGGCCATCGTGCCCCGCGAGGAACAGCGCTCGCTGCCGGACGGCTCGGTGGTCACGCTGTACACCTACCCCTGGGAAGGTCACGACATCTGGGGCATGACGGCGCGGGTGCTGCACGACCTGCTGGGCGCTGGCCCCCGCTAGCGATCAGACAACGGAACCGCCCCCTCCGCACGATTCGCGGAGGGGGCGGTCACCTGCTCAGGGACTCAGCGCACCTGGTTGATGGTGATCTGGCCGTTGGTGGTGACATTGTAGGTGCTCATGAAGGTGCGGAAGCCGGGGGCGATGACCACGATCTCGTGGGCACCACGCGACACCTGCACGTCCAGCCCACCGTTGCGGATGGTGCCGGCCTCGGTGCCGTCCACGAACACGCGGGCACCGTTCACGCCGCTGCGGATGCTCACGGTGAAGTTGGCGGCGGGGGCGGGGGTCGGCGCGACGACCTGCGCGAACTCGACGTTCACGTTGGTGGTGGTGCCGCCACGGATCGAGACGGTGGTGGTGTAGTCCCGGAAGCCGGGGGCCTGCACCCGGATCGGGAAGTTCCCGGCCCGCAGGTTGGAGTACGTGACGTTCGCCCCGCCAGCCGCTGGCCGTTCAGGATCACGGTCGCGTTGGCCACGTTGGTGCCGATGAACAGGCTGCCGGTCGCGACCGGGTTCACGGCCGCCACGGTGTAGAACGCCGTGTCGCTGACCCAGCTGTTCTGCGGCAGCGGCGTGACCACGATGCTCAGGGCCTGCGCGAGGCCGGCCTGGGTCTTGGCGTTCACGGTGGCGAACTGATCCTGCTGGGTCTTGAAGGAGCTGAGCTGGTCGAGGTTCAGCGGCGTCAGGCTGGCCAGGGCCAGCACCTTGTTCTGCCCGATGGGGCCGGCGACGGTGTACTTGAAGTTGTCGCCCTCGGCCGGGAAGGACTTGGTGGTGTTGGCCTTGACGAGGTTCTCGGCACTCAGGCGGTTGGGGAGGATCTGGTCGACGGTGCCGTCGGGGTTCACGTTGAACAGGTAGACGTAGGCGTCACGGTTCACGGTGGCGCTCACGGTGATGCCGTCCCCGACCTTGTACGCGGGGTTCTGGTTCCCGCTGGTGTCCTTGTCGATCCGGACGGCGACCGTCAGATCGGGGGTGGTCGGGTTGACGATGATGCTCTGGGCACTGATCTTCGGGGCGGCAGCGGCGGTCGAGAGCAGCAGGGCCGCGGGGATCATCAGAAGCTTGTTCATGTGGTACCTCCGCCATGAAGCCTACGGGGGGGAACATGACGGGCCATGAGCCTCCCTGGGTGGAATGTTAATAGTGTTTCAGGTCACCGTCAGGTGCATGACCGGCTGGATCAGCCTGGGCCCGTTGCCGTCCAGGTCGCCGTCCGCACGGACTGAGTGGGCGTACTGACGTCCAGCCCGGCGCCCATCCGCGGCCGTGGCACCTGCGTGGACGCTCATCTTCGAACCGCTCGCTCCCGCGTCCGGGGATCAGCGGATGACCCGGGCGGGCTCGATTCCCGCTGCGCGGCGGGCCGGGATCAGGGCAGCGAGCAGGGTCGTGCCGAGCCCCATCGCGTTCACGGCCAGCAGATCCGTCCAGCGCACCTCCACCGGCAGCGACGTCAGGAAATACAGGTCACCGGGCAGCTGAAACGGTCGAACCGTGAAGTACGCGCTGATTCCCAGCCCGAGCAGATTACCGACCAGCAGACCGCCAATCCCCAGCACCAGCCCCTCGAACAGAAACACCCGGGTGATGAGACTGCGGGTGGCCCCGATGGCCCGCAGGATGGCGATCTCCTGGGTCTTCTCGAACACGGCCAGGGTCAGGACGTTGGCAATCCCGAAGGCGGCGACGATCACGATCAGGAACACGACGAAGGAGATGACCTTCTTCTGCAGCGAGAGCTGATCGAGCAACGTGCCGTAGATGTCCTGCCATGGCAACGGGCTGTACGACCTCACCCGGGTGAGGCGCAGGCCCACCTGTGGTGCCCGATCCGGGTCGTGCAGCCGCAGCTGATAGCCGGTGACCGTGGCAGTGCCCTGGAGCGTCTGGAGGGTCTCGAGCGCCGTGAACGCGTAGGCACTGTCGATCAAATAGTTCCCGGTCGTGAACAGCCCGGCGACCCGCAGGGAGGTTCGGCGCTGCGTGCTGTTCAGCAGGCGAAGCTCATCACCCGGAAACGCCCCGATCGAGCGGGACAGCGCCGATCCCAGCATGATCTGGCCGGGCTTCAGCGTGGACAGCACCTGACTCTCCTCCGGCTGGAGCTGCAGCACCCGCGAGGCATCAGGCGTCACGCCGAAGAGCGTCACGAAATCGAAGCCGGCGCGGCGGCCATCGCCGGCCGGCCGGGTCAGCAACCCCTTGTCAGCCACGAAGGGCGTGAAGGCCTGGACGTCCGGATCCGTCCTCAGGGCAGCTTCGAGTTCGCGGTCACGGACGGCCGGCGTAAAGGCAGTGAGGCTCAGGTGTGGGCTGGCCCGCAGGGTCGCGTCGACCAGCGCCCGCGTGAAGCCGTTGGTCAGGCTCAACGCGGCGATCAGGGCCATCACGCCCACGGCGATGCCCAGGATCGTCAGCACGTTCTGCATCCGCCGTCGTCCCAGGTGGGCGCGGGCCAGCGACCACGCCAGGGCAGTCTGAGATTCGGCGCGGGGAACGGTGGACATGCGAAGCGGAGGATAGCAGACCCCCCGCGCCACGCCCGCAGTGCCGTCCACCGGCGTCGTGGCGGCCGGTGCCGCGCCAGACGGAGCACAGCGACGCGGGCGTTCCCTGGGGAACGCCCGCGTCTCGTCGGTAACGGCCGTTCAGCGTACGGCGGTGATGCGCACCTGCCGGGCACCGAACCGCATGGCCTCGCTGCGCGTGGTCATCCAGATATCCAGGCTGTTGGTCTTCCGCGCCGCCATCGTGTCCTCCACGATGAACACGCGGCCCTTGAGCTGGGCGCTGTACCGTCCGCTCAGATCCTCGATCATGATCCGGCTGCCGTACGGGAACTGCCGCAGCAGATCCCGGCTCAGGGCGACCACTCCCGGACGGGTGCGGGTGCCGGTGGCAGTGATGAACGGCGTGGAGTCCGTCTGGTTGGGGATGCTGTTGTAGGCGGTGGCCCGCACGATGGCGACCTTGCCCCGCACCGGCGTGTAGGCCACAGTGTCGCTGGGCACAGTGCGCGATGCCGCCTCGGTCTGGGCGACCGCCGCCGCACGGAGTGTGGCGGCCTCCGCCTGGGAGGAAGCGGTCTGCGGCACACTCAGGGCAGATTGGACGGCAGCCGCCGCCAGCGACGGATCGGGCAGCACGGGGGTGGCCCCGGCCAGGGCCGTCATAACACAAGCGATGGACGTCATCCAGCGCAGTAGGACGTGGGACATGACTCTCCTTGGTACGATTGACGATGCTCGCATCCGGGGCGGCGATGATCAGCCCACCCGGATGTGGTCTGCGGACGGGCACTGAAGCCTGTGGGCAGGGACAACGACCCCCCTGAACTTCGAAGATGAGACTAAGGGGGTCACATGGCAATTTTCTAAGAAGATGGGGCCGAACGACTCATCTGATGAGCAGAGAATATCTCTGTGATTCCATGAATCTACGAACAACGTCGTACCAGACGTCTGCACTTCATGAGATCTTATCTCATCTACTCATTCATGCTCTCATTATGTTTCTGGCTTATTGGCCCGTCAGACCCACCGAACCCTGACGTTTGATCCAAAAGTCCGGCATCAATGTATAGGGATTGACAATTGACCCAGCAGTCACCCAATGTCACTTCACCGGTACACCCGAAGTCCTCGGGACAGTCCCCGAGACTCTCACAGGACTCACATGTCAGATCTGCGGTGACCGGTGCGCCGAGCACCCCGGTCGCCGCCCGGTGACCGCCACCAGGGAGGTCACCATCAGGGGGCCTGGGTGGTGTTTTCCTTGAGGGAGGGCGCGGCACCCCAGCTCGACAGCACCTCGGTCGAGATGTCCTTGAAAATCGGGGCTGCCAGCTGGGCTCCGTGATAGTCGTGTTTGGCACCGTGCACCATCACGGCCACCGTCACGCGCGGGGCGGTGGACGGGAAGAATCCGGCGAACACGCTGTCGTACAGCGTCGAGGAGTAGCGGCCATCCACGACGACCTGCGCCGTGCCGGTCTTGCCGGCGATCTCGTAGCCCTTGATGCCCGCCATACCGGGGATGCCTTCCTCGATGACCTTGCGGAGCATGTCGCGGGTCACGCGGGCCGTCTCGGGACGGAGCACCGTGCGCCGGTCGCCAGCCGTCCCCTCGATCAGGCGCGGCGACACGTAGGTGCCGTCGTTCGCCAGGGCGTTGTAGGCCGCGGCGAGCTGCAGCACCGTCGAACTCATCCCCTGTCCGAAGGCGTTGGTGGCGCGCACCAGATCGTCCCAGCGCCGCAGCGGCTGGAGCGAGCCCTTGGCACTGGGCACGGTCGGCATGTTCACGTAGGTGCCGAAGCCGTACGCGGTGAGGTAATCGCGCATCTTCTGCGGCGTGAAGGGTTCCACGATGTGGCTCATGCCCACATTGCTGCTGTACCGCAGGATGCCCTGGGTGGTCAGGCTGGGGGGGTGGTCGACTGCGTCGTTGATGACGCTGCCCCAGCGCCCGCCGACATGCCGGCGCATGGGCGTGCTGTAGGACGTGCCCGGCGTGGTCAGGCCCTCGTTCAGCGCGGCGGCCACGACGAGCCCCTTGATGGTGGAGCCCGGTTCGAAGACGTCCAGGAAGGGGCGGTTGCGGCGTGCCTCCTGCGGGTACGGCCGCCAGTCGTTCGGATCGAACGGCGGGTAGCTCGCCGCGGCCAGCACCTTCCCGGTGCGGGTATCGAGTACGACGACCGAGCCGTACTCGGCCTGGTGCTTGGGCACCGCCCGCGCCAGCGCCGACTCGGCTGCCGCCTGGATGCCGGTGTCGATGGTCAGTTTCAGATCCTGACCCGAGGCCAGCTCCCGGTCGAAGGCATACTCCAGCCCCTCGAGCCCCTGACTCTTGCCCAGGATACCCAGCACCTGCCCGGCCAGCTGGCCCTGCGGGTACAGCCGCCGGTCGCCCACACTGCGGGCGAGCACCTTGCCGTCAGCACTGACGATGCTGCCTCGCGCCTGCAACAGCTTCACCTTCACGCCCTGGGGGGTGCCCCATTCCAGCTGGGCGTACGCCCACACCAGGCTGAGGAACATCAGGGTGGCGATGAACTGCATGACGCGGGAACGGTTCCGGATCTTTACTTCCACTCGGTCCTGACCTCCACGGTACGGGGCGATGATGACGGGGTGTCGGAAGCGCTGCCCGGACGGATCGCCGGGATGGTCTGACTGGTCTTGCCGGCCTCCGCAAAGCGGTGCATGCCGTTGGCGAAGGCCCATTGGCGGATCCGCTGCACGTTCGACAGCGACTGGATCTCCAGGGCCAGCTCCTCGCGCCGGCTCAGCAGCTGCCGTTCCTGCGCCACGGCCGCCCGCAGGGTGGGGCGCACGTCACGGTTGATGTAGCGCACCCCCACCAGCGCCAGCAGCAGCAGCAGGTAGATCAGCAGGTAGCGCAGTGCCCGCCCCCGCCACGTGCCGGGACTGGTATCCAGCGTGGGCCAGTGCAGCCGCCGGCCGGTCACAGGGCCGCCCCGGCCAGCCCGCGCCGTTCGGCTGCGCGGAGTTTTGCGCTGCGGGCACGCGGATTCTCCGCCTGCTCAGCCTCGGTCGCCACGACCGGACGCTTGGTCAATGGGCTGAGGATCTCGCTGCCCTGCATGAAGCGCTTCACGATGCGGTCTTCCAGAGAATGGAAGGAGATGACCGCCAGCCGCCCAGCGGGCCCCAGCAGCGCCTCTGCCCCGGCCAGACCGTCGCGCAGCGCTCCGAGTTCGTCGTTCACATGGATGCGCAGCGCCTGGAACGACCGCCGCGCCGGATGGATGCCCTTGGAAAAGCCTGGATACGAGCGCTTGATGATGTCTGCGAGCTGCACGGTCGTCTCGATGGGGGTGCGCTCGCGGGCATACACGATGCCCCGCGCGATGCGGCGCGAGTGACGTTCCTCGCCGTACTCGTAGATGATCGCGGCGATCTCCTCCTCGGGATAGGTGTTCACGACGTCGGCGGCACTCTCGCCGGACTGGCTCATACGCATGTCCAGCGGGGCGTCGGTGTGGTACGAGAAGCCGCGACGGGTGTCGTCGAGCTGGAAGGAGCTGACGCCGATGTCGAGCAGCACGCCGTCGACGGCGCTCACGCCGGCCGCCGCGAGCAGCGCCCGCATGTCGCGGTAGTTGCCCTCCAGCACGGTCAGACCGGGCCGGGCGGCGGCGCGGGCACGCTCCAGCGCGTAGGGATCTTGATCGATGCCATACACTGTCGCGCCGGCATCGAGCAGCAGACCGGTATGCCCGGCCCCGCCGAGCGTGCCGTCAATGAACACCTTGCCCGGAGCGGGGGCCAGCGCCTCGATCACCTCGGCGGCGAGCACCGGCCGGTGGGTCAGGGGGGATGGAGTGGGATCGGTCATGGAATCGGTCACGGTCAGGCCACGAAATTGCTGAGGAGTTCGGGTTTGGGCGGGTTGTCCTGCACGGCGGTGATGGCGGCTTCCCAGCGCGCGGGACTCCACAGTTCGAGCCGCCCCGGCGCTCCGGCCACGATCACGTCGCCGTCGAGTTGTGCGAAGGAACGCAGGGTCTGTGGGATGGACACGCGGCTCTGGTTGTCCAGCCGGGCCTTGTTCGCGCCGGAGTAGAAGAAGCGCACGAAGGATCGCGATTCGGCGTCGGTCAGGGGCAGGCCCTCGAGCTGTTCCTCCACGCGCCGCCAGCTCGCCAGCGGGAAGACGTACAGGCAGCCCTCCATCCCGCGCGTGAGGATCATCCCGTCCTCGACGAACTCGCGGAACGGTGGTGGCATGACCACACGTCCCTTGTCGTCGATGGTGTACGGGAACTCTCCGAACGGCAACCTCACTCCTTTGCGTTCCCACTCCGTCCCACCAGACGTGGCGCGGAGCAGGCAGGCCGATCAGCCTGAAAAGGTGCATGAGGAACCGTTTCAGGCTGTTGCACGGAGTGTAACAAGCCCTACCACGATTTACCACCCGTTCCCACGTTTTCCCCCGCTTTCCCCCGGAACCCGTCCCGTTTTCCCACTGGGTTCCCCCGGAGCGCCGAAGTGCAGCAGAGGGTGCGGAGCGGGCCGGAGTCACCGCAGTGCCGTCCCTGACGCATAAAGTACCACCTTCTGCGGTGGTTGGAGGCCGTGGGGAATGGGCTTCCACGCTGCTCCCCCACCCGGCCCCACCGGCAGGACGTTCCCACTCCCTCCCCCGACCTACCCTGCATGCATGACTCCTGAGCCCCGTTTCTTTCCCGCCCTTCAGGCGGGTGCGGTACTCGCCGCACTCGGCGTCGCCCTCGGGGCCTTCGGTGCCCACGCCCTGAAATCACAGCTGACTGCCGAACTGCTGGCGAATTTCGAGACCGGCGTGCGCTACCAGATGTACGCCGCGCTGGCCCTGATCGCTCTGGGCAGCACCGGCCGCCCGCAGCGTGCCGGGCTGTGGCTCACGCTGGGGGCCGTGATCTTCAGCGGCAGCCTGTATGTTCTGGCGCTGAGCGGGGTGCGCTGGCTGGGGGCGATCACGCCCATCGGCGGCGTGCTGATGATCGGCGGCTTCGTGCTGGCGGCGCTGGACGCCCGGCGGGCATAACAGACCCCCGGCTTTCCGCCGGGGGTCTGGTGGTGCGGGGGAACTGTAAGCCGGGTTCTGTCCGCCACTTGCGTGGCTGCGCGGCCATCTCTCTGGGACGCCTGTTGCCAGGGCGCCTCGAGCGACCATCCTGGCGGTCATCGGGCGGGCCGCCCTCGCGCACTGTCGGGTCTTGCACCGGATGGGGTTTACCAGACGCCCGCAGTCTCCTGCGGGCCTGGTGCGCTCTTACCGCACCGTTTCACCCTGACCAGCGGGCCACCCGCGCCGGGGCTCCACGTTCTGCACGCTGCACGCTGGCGGTCTGGTTTCTGTGGCACTGTCCTTCGGCTTCGCCGCTTCCCACCCGTACGGGCGCTCGGGTGGACGCTCGACTCGCCGACCAGCCGTTAGCTGGCATCCTGCCCTGCGGTGCCCGGACTTTCCTCACCAGGGCTCACGCCCGGGCGCGGCCGTGCATTCCCCCGCGTGGCGAGGATAGCGCAGATGGAAACCGGAGGATCAGGAATGACCAGACCTGCTGTCCGGTGCGTCTTTCCTTTCTCCGCCCCACTCCTCACCCCCAGCGTCTGCGCATGAGTTCCCAGTTCCTGTCCCAGTTGGGCGAGCCGGCCCCAGTGGGGCGCAGCAGGTCGGCCATGTCGTCCGGGCCGAGTTCGCGGTATTCCCCGACATCCAGATTGCCGAGCCACAGCCCGCCGGTGCGGTAGCGCATGAGGCGCACGACCGGGTGGCCGATCGCGGCGAGCATCCGGCGCACCTGACGCTTGCGGCCCTCGCCCAGCACGATGAACGCCCCGCCCGTGGCCGGGGACGCGCTGATGGCACGGGCCGGGCCGTCCGAGAGCGTGATGCCCTCGACCAGCGCGTCCAGCTCGTCGGCGGTGGGGTCGTGTTCCCCGTCGGTCCACGCGCGGTACGCCTTCTCGTGGCCGTAGCGGGGGTGCGTCAGGGTCAGGGTCAGGTCGCCGTCGGTGGTGAGGATCAGCAGGCCCTCGGAGTCGCGGTCGAGGCGGCCGACCGGGTGCAGGCCGGGCAGGGGCGGCATGGCGTCCAGCACGGTGCGGCGGCCGTACTCGTCGCTGGCGGTCGTGACGTACCCGGTGGTTTTGTACAGCGCGAAGGTGCGGGCCGGGGCACGCTCCAGCTCGATCAGCTGGCCGTCGACGCGGACGTCGTCGGCGTCGGTGACGGACTGGCCGAGCGTGGCGGTCACGCCGTTCACACTGACGCGCCCGGCGGTGATCATGGCCTCGGCCGCGCGGCGCGAGGCAATCCCCGCCCGGGCCAGACGCTTGTGCAGACGCTCGCTCACAGGCCCCGCCGCCGGACGGACGGATGGCTGACCACGGCGAGCACCGCCAGCACCGCCAGCACCGCCGCGACGCCCAGCAGCACCGTGCGAAGGGCGGCCGGCAGCACGCCGCCCTGGGCGATCACCGGCGGCAGCAGGGCCGCCACCAGCAGCAGGTTGCCGCCCACCAGCGCCCCGGTTCGCAGGGTGTCGGGCCGGGCACTGCCGGCCAGCGTGACCGCACCCCATGCGAGCACCACGCCCCCACTGGCGCGGGCCAGCCACAGGGGAGCCACGCCCAGCAGCGCGGCGACCCCGGGCGGGAGGAAGTACAGGTACAGGCCGGTCAGCACGAAGAGCAGACCGGTGATGGCATAGACGGCACGCAACACGCCGATCAGTGTAGACCCGCACCGGACAGACCCACCGCCGCACCGGGGCAGACGATCCGCTCTGGTAGCCTCGGCCACATGCCGGTCATCGCCGTGGACAAACCCCTGAAGCTGACGTCGCACGACGTGGTCGACCGCACCCGCCGTGCCCGCCGGACGAAGCGCGTGGGGCACACCGGCACGCTCGATCCCCTGGCGACCGGCGTGCTGGTGCTCGCGGTGGACGACAGCACCAAGGTCGTGCAGTTCATGGAGGCCGACAGCAAGGACTATCTGGCGTGGGTGGCGCTGGGGGCCTCGACTGTCACGCTGGACGCCGAGGGGCCGGTGGACGTGACCGGGGACGTGCCACCGCTGGACGGGGAGGCCATCCGGGCCGTGCTCGCCACCTTCACCGGCCCACAGCAGCAGATTCCCCCGCAGTACTCGGCGATTCAGGTCGGCGGCGTGCGGGCCTACGCGGTGGCGCGAGCCGGCGGCGAGATCGAGTTGCCCGCCCGACCCGTGGTGATCCACGAGCTGGAACTGCTGGGCACCTTCCCCAGCGTGCAGGCCGCGCCGCGCACCTTCTCCCCCACCCCGGACGGCTGGGCGCCGGACGACGCCGGACGGACGTTCACGCTGCCCGAGCCGCTGGGCGAGCACCCCACGCTGCTGCTCCGGGCGCGGGTCGGCAGCGGCACATACCTGCGCTCGCTGGCCCGCGACGTGGGCGCGGCACTGGGCGTGCCCGCGCATCTGGCCGGACTGGTGCGCACCCGCGTGGGCCGCCACCACCTTCAGGACACCGTGCCCCTGGATGCCGTGCAGGACGCGACCGGCCTGGACGATCTGGACGCGCTGGAGTTTCCCCGCATCGAGGCCGGTGCCGCGCTGGCCCTGCACCTGCGCCAGGGCAAGCGCCCCACGCACCCGGCCGTGGGCCGCCACGTGGTCACGCTGGACGGCGCGCTGGTCGCCGTGGTGGACGGTGACGGTCAGACGCTGAAAGTCGTCCGGGCGTGGGCCGGCTGACCCCGCACCCGGACGATCGGCCCTTTCCGGGCAGCCGTGCGGCGGGATAGGGTGGATCACCGACAACGCAGCAGCAGTCACGACGAACGAGTCATTCGGGAGGCGCATGGCAGCAGTGGTGGGAGTGGTGGTCAGTGACGATCCGGCCGAGCGCCGGGTGCCGGTGGTGCCAGACGTGGCCCGCAGACTGGCCGGGCTGGGCGCAGCGGTCGTGATGCAGCGTGGTGCGGCGGCCCGTGCGCCCTTCGCGGAAGATGCCTACCCGGACGTGACGTGGGTGGATTCGGCGGCCGAGGTGCTGGCCTGCGCCGACCTGATGTGGACGCTGGGGCCGCCACCAGACGAGGTGCTGGCCCGGCTGCGGCCCGGGAGCGTGCTGCTGGGGCTGCTCCAGCCGTACGGCAGTGCGGCGCGGGTGCAGGCCCTGACCGACCGGGGAATCACAGCCTTCGCCATGGAGCTGCTGCCGCGGATCTCACGGGCCCAGGCGATGGACGTGCTGTCGTCGCAGGGGGCGGCCAGCGGGTACCAGGGGGCCCTGATCGCGGCGTCGCTGGCCCCGAAGTTCTTCCCGATGCTCACCTACGCGGCCGGCACCATCCGGCCGGCGCGGGCGCTGGTGGTGGGGGCCGGTGTGGCTGGCCTCCAGGCGATTGCCACGGCGCGGCGCCTGGGGGCGGTCGTGTCGGCCTACGACGTGCGGCCCGAGACCCGGGAACAGATCGAGTCGCTGGGCGCGAGGTTCGTCGATACCGGCGTGAGCGCGGCCGGCACCGGCGGCTATGCCCGTGAACTGACCGAGGGCGAGGTCGCCGCCCAGGCGCAGAAGCTCGCGCGGGCGGTGGCCGACAGCGATGTGGTGATCACGACGGCGGCCATTCCCGGCCGCCGCGCTCCGGTGATCGTCACGGGGGCCATGCTCGCGGGCATGGCCCCCGGCTCGGTGGTGGTGGATCTCGCGGCCGAGACCGGCGGCAACGTCGAGGGCACCGTGGCCGATCAGGAGGTCGTGCTGGGCGGCGTGCGCGTGGTCGGCCCCACCCACGTGCCGTCGCGGATGCCGGTGCACACCTCCGAGATGTATGCGAAGAACCTGCTGAACTTCATCGCTCCGGCCCTGGCCGGCGGCGCGCTGAATCTCGACTGGAACGACGAGGTCATCGCCGGCACGGCGCTCACGCACGCGGGGCGGGTCGTTCATGACCGCGTCCGCCAGACCCTGAACCTGACCTGATCTCCCTGGAGGACACCGGAATGGATCTGTTCTACCTGTACATCTTCATGCTGGCCGCCATCACCGGCTACGAGGTGATCGCGCGGGTGCCGGTGATCCTGCACACGCCGCTGATGTCCGGCTCGAACTTCGTGCACGGCGTGGTGCTGGTCGGTGCTATGGTCGCGCTGGGGCACGCCGTCACCCCCCTGGAACAGACCATCGGCTTCGTTGCGGTGCTGCTGGGCGCGGCGAACGCGGCAGGCGGCTACGTGGTCACCGAGCGGATGCTGGCGATGTTCCGCAGCGACCGGCCTACAGCCTCCGCCATGCCGGATGCGGAACGCGTGAAGTAGGCATGCAGACCTTCATCGACCTGACGTATGTCGTGGTGGCGGCGCTGTTCATCCTGGGTCTGCGCGCCATGGCGTCGCCGGCCACGGCGCGGCGCGGCATCGTGTGGGCGGGTGTGGGCATGGTGCTCGCGACCGTCGTAACGGTTCTGAGCCCTGGCCTGCGCAACATCGGCCTGATGCTGCTGGCGATCCTGCTGGGCGGCGGCGCGGCGTGGTACCTGGGCCGGGTCGTGAAGATGACCGACATGCCGCAGATGGTCGCCGTGTACAACGGCATGGGCGGCGGTGCGGCGGCGGCGATTGCCGCCCTGGAATTCGCGCGCGGCGAGATCACCGGAGCGCTGCCCGCGACCCTGGCCGTGCTGGGCTCGCTGATCGGCTCAGTGGCCTTCAGCGGCTCGGTGGTCGCCTTCCTGAAGCTGCAGGGCGTTGTGAAGCGCGCGTGGCGGCTACCGGCCCAGAATACGGTGAACGCCGTGCTGGCCGCCATCGTGGTGCTGCTGGGGATAGTGACGGTCGCGGCAGGCGCGTCGGGTACCGTGCTGGTGCCGTTCTTCGTGCTGGCGCTGGTGCTCGGGGTGGTGCTCACCGTGCCCATCGGCGGGGCCGACATGCCGGTCGTGATCTCGCTGCTGAATGCCTTCACGGGCCTGGCGGTGGGGTTCGAGGGCTACGTGCTGGGCATCCCGGCGCTGATCATCGCGGGGATCGTGGTCGGCGCGTCGGGCACCCTGCTCACGCAGCTGATGGCGCGGGCCATGAACCGCCCGATCCGCAACATCATCTTCACGCCCATGACCGGCGAGGCGCTGGCCGGCGGGAGCGGCGTGGCAGGCACCATGCGCGAACTCAGCGCCCTGGACGCCGCCGCGACCATGCGCTACGCCCAGCGCGTGATCATCGTGCCCGGCTACGGCATGGCGGTCGCCGGTGCCCAGCACAAGGTGCAGGAGATGGCGAGGCTGCTGGAAGACGCCGGCGTGGACGTGCGGTTTGCCATCCACCCGGTCGCGGGCCGCATGCCGGGCCACATGAACGTGCTGCTGGCCGAGGCCGGCGTGCCCTACGAGAAGATCTTCGACCTGGAGGAGATCAACGCCGATTTCCCCCTGACCGATGTGGCCCTGGTGATCGGCGCCAACGACGTGGTGAACCCGGTGGCGCGGCACGACAGGAGCAGTCCCATCTACGGCATGCCGATCCTGGATGCCGACCGCGCCGCGCAGGTCATCGTGGTCAAACGCGGCCGGGGCGCCGGCTACAGCGGCATCGAGAACGAGCTGTTCTACCAGGAGAACACCAGCATGCTGTATGGCAGCGCGCAGCAGGTCATCGCGGACGTGGTCACCACACTCAAGACGATGGGGTGATCCTGCCGGGGCCGACGTGCCGGGCGGACACGTCCCGGCAGCCATCCTGACAGAACTCTGACACGACGATTCCAGCACCAGCACGGTTCTTTTGGACGCACGGGGGTCACAGCGCACCGCATTGTGACTTGAATGTGACTTTGGCCGGAAATGCCGGCTGTGTCGCCGAATTCCCCCGTAATCCCCCCCAGGGGGGGATCGGTCGTTCCCACGTGGTGGTCACGGGACAGTCACACACCTGCCGGAGACTCAGTGTGTAGAACTTCACGGTTCCCCCGATCGGAGAACCAGCCGCACTTTCCGGAGGCCACCCCCATGACCACACGCACCCGACCCCTTAGCCTCATGTCCCTGGCCGTCATGGCCATGGCGATCACTGCCTGCGGCACCACGCCGCAGGTCGCAGACACGCCGGTGCCGGTGGGTGCGGGTGCGGGCGACAAGCTGGTGACCCTCCGGGTCGGCCCTGGCGTGAGCAGCGCCGGCCTGACCTCGACCCTGCCCGGCGCACAGGTGCTGGTGCTCGACCATGCCACCAGCCGCGCCGTCGTCGCGGTGCCGGCCGCCACCGCCCGCACCCTGTCGAGCAGCAGCCTGAAGACCCAGGGGCTGGGCCAGCTGGACGCCGGCGTCCTGGCGGTCGAGGACGACGCAGTCATGAAGGTGCTGAATGCCGAGGATCCCGAAGCGGAGGCCCTGGGCCTGACGACGTGGGCCGGCGGCCTGACCACGTGGGCGGGCGGCCTGACCACGTGGGCCGGCGGTGCGCTGACGTGGGCCGGTGGAGCCAGCTTCCTGAACAGCGCCGATCTGGCCAGCGCCTCCGCATACTGGAACGCGCTGGGGATCTCTGACGGACAGCGGCGGATTCCCGAACTGGGGGCCGGCGTCCGGGTCGCGGTGCTGGATACGGGCATCGACCTGAATCACCCGCTGCTCCGCGACCGCGTCGACACCGTGAACGACTGGGACTTCGTGGCCAGTGACGCCACGCCTCAGGAGGAAAATCCGACTGGAGCCATGAAGTACGGTCACGGCACAGCCGTCGCCGGCGTGATCCTCCAGATCGCTCCCCAGGCGACCCTCCAGTCGTACCGGGTCCTGAACCCCATGGGCGCCGGCCGGATCTCCGTGGTCACCTCGGCTGTGAACAAGGCCGTCGCCAACGGCGCACAGATCATCAACATGTCGCTGGGCGCGACGAGCAACTCGGTCGCCCTGAACACGGCGATCGCTGCAGCACTTGCCAAGGGCGTGCTGGTCGTCAACTCCAGCGGCAACGCCGGCACGCAGGGCATCGTGTACCCCGGCGCCGCCCTGGGCACCACGCAGCTTCCCCTGAACAGCGGGCTGATCTCGGTGGGCAGCGTCGACCTGACCCTGAAGAAGTCCGCGTTCAGTCAGTACGCCAAGAACATGACCATGACCGCGCCCGGCGAGCTGGTGCTCACCACCTTCCCCGACAGCCGCCTCGTGAAGGCCAGCGGCACGTCCTTCGCCGCGCCGGCCGTGACCGGCGCCCTGGCCCTGGCGATGTCCGCCGGCGTCACCAGCAGCGTGGTGGCCTCCGCCGTGCAGACGAGTGCCAAGCCGAACCTCGACACCATCTACAACCCCGAACTGGGGGCCGGCACGCTGAACGTCAGTGCGCTCGCCGCGAAGTTCCGCTGAGGCCTTCATGCAGACCATCCACGTAGAGCGTCCCGTCCGGCCCCAGCCCACTCTGTCCGTGCCGTCCTCCTCGACCGAGCGTCCTGACCTCCTCCGTGCCGGCAGCCGTGGCATCTGGAAGGACACCCGCACCAAACCCCTGGCCGCCTGAGTCGCGCCAGCACAGATTTCAACAGCGCCCCGCCGGAGTCCGGCGGGGCGCTGCCGTGCCGGAGTGGTCTACGCTGGGCGGGATGCCCTCCCGTGTGCTGCTGATCCCGCCCGACACCCGCCCCCCGACCCTGGAGCTGCCCGCCGCGCTGGCACGCATGACCGGCACAGACGTGGCGGTGCCACCCCCGGCGGCGCTGCCGGACTTCCACACCCCCGGCGACACCGGTCTCCTGGGCCGCTGGCTGGAGGCCGAGGCCCCCATGGCGGACGTGCTGGTCGTGTGTCTGGAGACCCTGTGTCTGGGCGGCATGATCCCCGCCCGGCGCGTCTCCGACCGCCTGGACACGGCGCTGGGACGACTGGAGGTGCTGCGCCGCATCCGGGATGTCCATCCGAGCATACAGATCCTGGCCTTCGGCGTGATCGTGCGGGTGGCCCACGACAACGATCCTCACGAGGAAAAGCCGTATTACGGCCAGTGGGGCCGGGAGCTGCGGGCCTACTCGACGGCCTTCGACCGCCACGCCCGGCACGGCGAGGGGGAACGCAGCGCCCTGGACGCAGCGCACGCGGCGATTCCGGCCGACATCCTGGCAGACTGGCTGGCCACGCGGGAGCGCAACCGGACCCTGCACCTGCGGGCACTGGAACTGCTGCACGCCGGCGTCCTGAACCACCTGTGCATCACCCTGGACGACACGAGCGAGTACGGTCTGGCCGCCCACGACCGCCGGCTGCTGGAGGCCCGCGCCGACGCCCTGGGCGTGTGGGAACACCTGGACATCTACCCCGGCGCGGACGAGGTGCCGTGTGCCCTGATCGCCCGGGCACTACACCCCGCGCCGGCACGGGTGTGGGTGCGCTACAGCGGTCTGGACGGCGCGCGCACGGGCATGGCCTACGAGGATCGCCCGGCCGGCGAACTCGTCCGGGCCCACCTGCGGGCCGCCGGCTGCGTGCTGGCCGACACCCCCGCCGAGGCGGAGTTCGTCCTGGCGGTCAACACGCCGGGGGTGCGGCAGGCACACCGGCAGCCGGACTACGCCACCGTGGACACCGCACACCGGCACCTGCCCGCGTTTGTCGACGCGCTGCGCGACGACCTGCGCGCCGGCCGCACGGTCAGCGTGGCCGACATCGCGTATCCGAACGGCGCGGAGTGGCGACTGTGGACACTCATGCAGACGCTGCCGCTGGCGCAGCTGGCCGGCTACAGCGCGTGGAACACGGCGGGCAACACGCTGGGCAGCGCCATCGCCTTCGGGAAGCTGGCGGCGGCGGTCACCGACCGATCGGCCCACACCGGAGCGCTGTTCGCCCGCATGGTCGACGACGCGCTGTACCAGGGCCAGACCCGGGCCGAGGTGCGGGGGCGGCTCGTGGCACCCAGTCCCTTCGACCTGGGCGACCAGCGGGCAGCGGCCGAGGCGCACCTGCGCGAGCTGATCACGCCGCGCATCCGGGCGCTGTGGGACACGCACTTCGCCGGCACCGGCCTGCCGCTGGAGGTGGGCCGCGCCCATCTGGCGTGGCCGCGCCTGTTCACGGGCGTCTTCCCGCTGACCGTCGGGGGCCGCGCATGAGCGGGGCCCTGCTGTCGCTGGACATCGGCGGCACCTCCATGCGGGCGGCGCTGGTCGAGGACGGCCGGATCACCGCGCGGGTGCAGGCGGCGACCCCGAAGCCCTCCACGCCGGACGCCGTGATCCCGACTGCCCTGGCGCTGGCCGCCCCGCTGGCCGCGCACGCAGCCGCGGTGGGCGTGGCGTGCGCGGGTGCCGTCGCGCAGGGGCGGGTCACGGCGACCGCCACGCACACCTTCCCCGGCTGGATCGACGTGCCCCTGGCCGAGCGTGTGGAGCACGGGCTGACCCTGCCGTGCCGCGCCCTGAACGACGCCCGCGCCGCCGCATGGGGCGAGGCCCAGGTCGGGGCGGGCCGCGACACCCCGGACTTCATGTTCGTGACGGTCAGCACCGGGGTGGGGGCCGGGCTGATCCTGGGCGGGCGCCTGCATCTGGCCGGCAACGGCCTGGACGCCGAACTGGGCTTCGTGAGCGTGCCCGCCGTGTGGACCCCCGGCGTGGCGGTGCCGCTCCTGGGCGACCTGGGGCCGCTGGAGTTCGAATCGAGCGGCACGGCGCTGGGCAGGCAGGCCACGGCTCTGGGGTTCGCGGACGCCCGCGCCCTGTGCGACGCAGCCGAATCCGGCGACGTGGGCGCAGCGGCGATCTATGCCCGGTCAGCCGCCATGATCGCGTGGAAGTGTGCCGATGTGGCCGCCCTGCTGGGCATCACGCGGGTGGCGCTGGGGGGCAGTGTGGGCCTGCGCGGCGGCTATCTGGAACGGGTGCGGACGGCCCTGACCCATTTTCCGGAACGCTACCGGCCCGAGGTCGTTCATGCGCAGCTCGGTGGCGACGCCGGCCTGATCGGGGCGGCGCTGTGGGCCGGCAGGAGCCCCTGACCTACGGTGTGGGCGAGCGGCGGCCGACGATCCAGCCGTCCTCGACCGTGGCGAACGGGGAGTGCAGCAGCGCGATCAGCGTCCGGCCCTCGTCCGGGGTGCGGGGCGTGACGAGGTGCCACCGCCCGGCGACCTGCACCTCGATCAAGGTGCCCCCCACGCCGGAATCGAGCTGAACGCGGTAATTGCCGATGGGATGGGAACCGTGCGGAACTGCCGGGACATGCATCGTGACCTCCTGGGGCCGGGCGCAGACCCTGTCCCGGGTCTGTGCCTGGAGGGTGACCGGCGATATATGACCGGGGCATGACCGCCTTACATGTGCAAAGCCGCCGGGTCGAACACGGGGTCGCCAGACCGGGAAGCACCACCGATATTTGCCGTCTGACAGCGCCTCTTCCGCCATTCCAGGCGACGTGTTACGCTCGCGCCACCACAAGGAGCGTAGCCATGACCGACACCCTGAGCGCGGGCCTGTTGCCCTTCGAACACGAGCCCTACCACCGCTTTTCCGACCCCGCCGTCGCGGACGCCCAGCGGGCCGCCTTCCATGCCGTGCGCGAGACCCATGTGGGCCGCACGTTCCCCCTGCTGATCGCCGGGCGGGAGGAGCAGGGCAGCGGCACCACCGATGTCGTGAATCCGGCCGACACACGCGAGGTCGTGTGGACGTTCCAGAACGCCACGCCGGATCAGCTGGAACGCGCCGTGCAGGCGGCCCAGACCGCGTTCGAGGACTGGCGCTTCAGCGACCCCCTGCAACGGGCGAGCATCTTCAAGCGGGCCGCCGACCTGCTGCGGGCCCGGCGACTGGAGTTCAACGCCGTCATGACCCTGGAAAACGGCAAGAACTGGGCCGAGGCCGACGGCGAGGTCGCCGAGAGCGTGGATCACTTCGAGGTCTTCGCCCGTGAGACGCTTCGCTGGGCGCAGGGCAAGCCGGTCTACCCCATGCCGGACGAGCACGTCACCATGCACTACGAACCGCTGGGCGTGATCGCGTGCATCAGCCCGTGGAACTTCCCCAGCGCGATCCCGCTGGGCATGGCGCTGGGAGCCATCGCCGCCGGGAACACCGTGCTGTGGAAACCTGCCCCCGAGACCCCGCTGTCGAGCTACCTGATGGTCGAGCTGCTGTTCCAGGCGGGTCTGCCCCGGAACGTGATCCAGTTCCTGACCGGCACCAACGACGTGCTGGGCGATCCGCTGGTCGACCATCCGGGCGTGCGCATGATCGCCTTCACGGGCAGCCGGGCCGTCGGCTGCCGGATCTACGAGCGGGCCGCCAAGGTGCAGCCGGGCCAGAAGTGGCTCAAGCGCGTGATCGCCGAGATGGGCGGGAAAGACCCCACGGTGGTCTGTGCCGACGCCGACATCGACGCTGCCGCGCTGGGCATCGTGCAAGCCGCGTTCGGCTACAGCGGCCAGAAGTGCAGTGCGTGCTCCCGCGTGATCGCGGAGGCCAGCATCCACGACGAACTGCTGGAGAAGGTCACGGCCCTGACCCGTGGCCTGAAGGGCGGCCTGCCGGAAGACAACGCCGATCTCGGGCCGGTCATCCACGAGCGCAGCGCGGCGCGGATCATGGACATGCTGGCCGCCGACCACGGCGCGGCACGGCTGGTGCTGGGCGGCGACCGGCCGGACACCGGCGGGCGCACGGGCGGCTTCGTCTCCCCCACCATCCTGGCCGATGTCGATCCCCGCGATCCGCTGTTCCAGGAGGAGATCTTCGGGCCGGTGCTCACCTTCACGCGGGCCGACTCCTGGGAGCACGCCATCGCGCTGGCGAACGACAGCGACTATGGCCTCACCGCGTCCTTCTACAGCCGCGACCCGGCGAAGATCGCGGCGGCACGGCAGCGGCTGCACGTGGGCAACCTGTACATCAACCGCAAGTGCACCGGGGCGCTGTCGGGCACACACGCCTTCGGCGGCTACGGCATGAGCGGCACGAACGCCAAGGTGGGCGGCCCGGATTACCTGTTCTGGTTCCTCCAGACCAAGACCGTCGCCCAGCGGTACTGACATGGATTCACGGCAACGACTCCAGCCACGCCCTCGCCTCGGCCTCGGAAGAGACGATGCGGATCAGCGGGTGACGGCGGTGCTCGTGAACCAGTTCGGCGAAGCGCCCGCCGTACGCGGCGGCGTCGGGGACGACCACAGCCACGGGCACACGGTAGTTCGTGAACTTCTGGAAGGTCTCGCCCGCCAGTCCGCTGCGCAGGTCGAAGAACTCGGGCGCGACGTCGTGTTCAGTCAATATCAGGCCGTCCACGCCCAGCGCCGCACCGACCACCGTGTTCACCTCGGCCCACGTGAGCACCGGCACCCTCAGGTCGCGGGCGGTGGCGATCACGCGGGGCGCACCGGAGTTCTTCATGGCTGCAGCGTACCCGGCCAGACCAGTGCGAGACTGACGGCATGACCGATCCCACCCCCGACGACCGCGCGGCCCGCGCCCAGCTGGCCTTCGCCCGCCTGCTGCCGAAACTCTTCCGGGGCGGACAGGCCTTCGTGGGCGTCGAGGCGTCCCTGAGTGGCCTGGACGGCGAGCTGGCCGCCACCCGCCCGGAGGGCCTGCCGCATTCGGTGGCTGAACTGGTCGCACACGTGAACTGGTGGAACCGCTGGATGCTCGACATCATCGAGATGGGCGAGGCGCAGCCGTACCCGAAACACGCGACCGACACGTGGCCGGAGGTCGGAGCGGCCGACTGGGGCCGTGTCCGCAACGAGTTCTATGAACTGCTGGCCCGCGTGGACACGCATGCCGCGCGGCCCGACCTGGCGAACCCCGTGAACCACGAGGAGACCATCGGGGAACTGCTGGCCGACTTCGCCCTGCATACCGCGCACCACTTCGGGCAGATCGTGACGGTGCGGCAGGCGCTGGGCGCGTGGCCCCCACCCGGCGGCGGCGACACGTGGTGAACGACCCGGCCATGCGGGCCGTCGGGAACCTGTTCCGGGGCGGCCGCGCGAACGTGTCGTGGGACGCCGCCCTGGAGGGCCTGAGCGCCGGGGACGCCGCCCGCGTGCCCGCCGGACTGCCGCATTCGGTCGCGCAGGTCGTGGCCCACGTCCAGTTCTGGCAACAGTGGCTGCTGGACGCGGCCACAGGCACCGCCCGCCCGTGGCCCGAACACGCAGCCGGAGGATGGCCCGATCCCGGCGAGTGGGACACCCTGCGCCGTGACCTGCTCGGTGCCCAGGCCAGACTGCGCGACCTCGCCCGCGACCCCGACCTCGCCTCCACATCCACGCCCCAGGGACAGCCGTGGGGCGTCATCCTCGTCAATTTCACCGGGCACGGCGTGTACCACCTGGGTCAGGTCGTCTCGATCCGGCAGGCGCTGGGCCTGTGGCCGCCCCCCGGCGGTGGGGACACGTGGTGAGCCTCCGACTGTGATCCCCGCAAGGAACTCCATGTCCAACGTCTTCTACCGCAGCACCAGATCCTACCCCACCGCCGTCCGGGCCGAGGGAATCTACATCTACGACGCCGCTGGCCGCCGCTATCTCGACGGCTCGTCCGGAGCGCTCGTGGCAAACATCGGGCACGGCCGGGACGAGGTCGCCGAGGCGATGGCGGCGCAGGCCCGCACGCTCGCCTTCGTCCACGGCTCGCAGCTCACAAGCGATGTGCTGGAGGACTATGCCACCCGCCTCGCGGCCTTCCTGGCCCTGCCTGACTTCCGGCTGTGGGCCGTGTCGGGCGGTTCCGAGGCGAGCGAGAGTGCGATCAAGCTGGCCCGGCAGTACCACGTGGAACGCGGCGAGCCGGGGCGCTACCGGGTCGTGACGCGGGTGCCCAGTTATCACGGGGCGTCGCTGGGCGCCCTGGCGGCGTCCGGCATGGGCGCACGGCGCGAGGTGTACACGCCGCTGATCCGTGAGGAGGCATGGCCCAAGCTGCCGAAACCCGATCCGTCGCTGTCCGGCGAGGATGATGCCGATCGCCTGCGAACCGTGCTGGAGGCCGTGGGGCCGGAGTCGGTCGCCGCCTTCATGTGCGAGCCGGTGGTGGGGGCGTCGGACGCGGCGCTGGCCCCGAATCCCGGCTACCACGCACGGATCGCGGCGATCTGCCGGGAGTACGGTGTGCTGTTCATCGCGGACGAGGTCATGAGCGGCATGGGCCGCTGCGGAGCACCGCTGGCCGTGCGCCTGGGCGGCGACGTGACCCCGGACATCGTGGTGCTGGGTAAGGGCCTCGCGGCGGGCTACGCACCCCTGGCCGGCGTCATGGCGAGTGCGGACGTGTACCGCACGGTCATGGACGGCAGCGGGGCCTTCAAACACGGCTTCACGTATGCCGGGCACCCGGTCAGCGTGGCGGCGGGCCTGAGCGTGCTGGACATCGTGCAGCGGGAGGGGCTGGTCGACGCGGCGCGGGAGCGGGGGGCACAGCTCCTGGCGGGCCTGCACGCTCTGAAAGACCGCCACCCACACATACTGGAGGTGCGCGGCCACGGCCTCCTGCTGGGCGTGGTGCTGGGCGATCCGGCCACCGGACAGGCCTCCCCCACGCCCGGCCTCGCGGAGCGCGTGGCGACGGCGGCGCGGGAACGCGGCCTGCTGACCTATCCCGGCACCGGCGCGGTGGACGGCGTGCGCGGCGACCACCTCCTGCTGGGGCCGCCGCTGAGCATCACACCGGACGAAGTGAAGGAGTTGCTGAACCTGCTGGACGGCGCACTGACGGACGTGCCGGGCTGAGCCACGACCTCATCCCTCAATACTCGTCCCTCAGCCCTTCGGTCGTCTCTTCTCCGCCTGCACCATCTGCGTGAACTGGAACAGCCGGGGTGCCCGGCCCCAGCGCTTGCGGTCGCCGGCCACGCGCCAGATCCACTCGACGCCCATGCGGCGCGTCCAGTCCGGCGCAAGCTGGGCGCTGCCGGCCAGCACGTCCAGCACGCCGCCGCAGCCGATCATGACGGGCACGCCCATGACCTGCCGCCAGTACTGGTTGAAGGTCTCCTGCCGCCGCGCGCCCATGGCGGTCAGCAACAGGTGCGCCCCGCTGGCGGCGACGAGTTCCGCGACCCGCTGGTCTTCCGGCAGGTCGAAATAGCCGTGGTGGGTGCCGGCCACCCCGATGCCGTAGTCGCGGGCGGCGTTCTGCGCGGCGAGTTCGGCCACGCCGGGCTTGGCTCCCAGGAAGAAGACCTTCAGGTCGCCCCGGTGGCGCTGCATCAGGCCGGTCACGAGGTCGAAGCCCGGCGCACGCGGCACCTCCTGCTGGAGCAGCTGCCGGGCGGCCCACACGATCCCGACGCCGTCGGCCGTGACCAGATCGGCGGCCTGGATGGCCTTCACGAAGTCCGGCTGGGTCTGGCACTGCACGATGAATTCCGGGTTCAGGGTGACGACCGTGTGCGGGGCGCGGGCCTCCTGGAACATCCAGGTGCCCAGCTGGCCCAGGGCCTGGTCGAGCGTGACGGGATCGAGCGGCAGGTCGAACAGCGACAGCCGCGTGGGCAGGGGCGAGACGGTCATGCTGCCGGGATTGTAATGCGTGCCGGGGCCGGCCGGGCTGCCGCGCCGCCGCCGGGCGGTGGGTGCGGCATACTGCTATGCATGTTGCCCGGAGCGTTTGGTGCTTTGCCTGCTGACGCGCAGGCGCAACTGCAGAGCGCAGGTCGGGCGGGCCGCTGGTCGCGGGGTGGACTGCTGTTCCATCCGGAGGATGCCGCGCAGACCCTGTTCATCCTCGTGCGTGGGGCCGTGCGGCTGTACCGGCTGGGCACCGGTGCCCGCGAGGTCACGCTGGATGTCCATGGGCCGGGCGAGCTGCTGGGCGTGAACAGCCTCACGCCGGGAGCGCCGTACGGCATGTATGCCGAGTCCATGGACGAGACCGAGGCGCTGATGCTGGGCCAGGACGTGCTGTCGCGTGTGCGGCAGTCGCACCCGGCGGTGGCCGTGGCGCTGGGCGAGCAGCTGACCCGCCAGACGCGCGGCGTGCAGGAGCGGCTGTCGGGACTGGTCTTTCTGGAGGTCTCGCAGCGGCTGGCGCTGGCCCTGCTGAACCTCGCCGAGCGCGAGGGAGGGTGGCCGCCGGGCGGCACGCTGGCCCTGAAAGACCGGGTCTCGCACCAGGACCTTGCGCACGTTGTGGGCAGCACCCGCGAGACGATCACGAAGCTGCTGGGCGACTTCCGCAGCCGGGGCCTGCTGGACATCGGCTACCGCCGGATCGTCCTGACCGACCGCGACGGTCTGGTACGCGCCATGCAGGAGCCGCTGCGCTGAGCGAGCCGGGGATTCCGGGGGCCGCGACTGCGGACGGTCTGGCCGGGAAATCCATGAAAAGATCGGGAGCACTGGAACCGCGTCGGCGGCTTCTGACACTGAATTGAGCTGTGCGGCCGCGTGTCCGGACAGGAAGGAATGGGATTGATGTGGCGCGGAGCGTGGCAGCGGAGTACATGGCAGGGAATCTGGGCGACTTCGTCCGCCTGACGCCGGGCGATCTGGAGGGAGCGGCGGCGGCCGGACGGCCGGACATCGACCGGGACGCGCTGGTGGGGGCGCTGCGGGCCTACCACACCGATCTGGGCACCCTGGATGCCCACGTGGAGGCGCAGCTGACCCGGCTGGCGCATCCGGCGTCGCGGGTGGTCGTCACGGGGCAGCAGGCGGGTGTCCTGACCGGCCCGGCGTACTCGGTGCACAAGGGAGCTGACGCCGCGCTGCTGGCCCGGCAGCTACACACCGACGACGCCCCCGTGGTCGCCGTGTACTGGATTGCCAGCCAGGATCACGACGCCGCCGAAGTCGCGTCCACGGCGTTGCTGGACATGTCGGAGACGCTCCACCACCTCGCCCTCGAGCTGCCGCAGGGCCGGCCGGTGGGCCGACTGCCGTGGACAGTGGAGTTCACCGCCCAGACGCTGGCCCTGCTGGACGCCTTCGACGCGCCGGCCGACTATGTGTCCGCTGTCCGGCAGCGCCTCGTGACCGCAACGACCCCCGGCGGCAGTGTCGCGGACGTGTTCGCCCGGCTGATCCACGGACTGCTGGGCCGGGCGGGCGTGCTGGTGCTCGACCCGCTGCATCCCGCGCTGGCCCGCCTGATGGCTCCGGCGCTGGCCCGCGAGCTGAATGATCCGCTGGCATCATCGGCCCGGATCGAAGCGGCGGCGGGACGGCTGGAGGCAGCGGGCTTCACACCCCAGCTGCGCCGACCGGCCGGGGCCACCAACGTCTTCATCGAGGAGGACGACGGCCAGCGCCGCCTGCTGCGTATGGACGGCCGCACCCTGCGCACTGACACCCGCGACTACCCGCTGCCCGACCTGCTGGCCCTGCTGGACGCCGACCCCACCCGCGTGACCCCGGCGGCGGGCCTGCGCCCCATCGTGCAGGACACGCTGCTGCCCACGCTGGCCTTCGTGGTCGGGCCGGGCGAGATCGCCTACGGGGCACAGCTCACAGACGTCTATCCCCTGCACGGCCTGCAGCAGCCGCTGCTGTGGCCCCGCCTGAGCGTAACGTGGCTGGAGCCGAATGTCGCGCGGCTGCTCACGCGCCTGGACGCCACCGCCGCGCAGGTGCAGGCCGACCCGGACGGCGTGCTGGGGCGCTCGCTGGCGCGGGAGCGGGGAGCCGCCGCGCTGGCCCGTGACCGGCTGGCCAGCCTGGAGGCGCAGTTCACCGAGATCGCCCGCGAGATCGCCGACCTCGATCCCACCCTGACCGGGGCCGCCGAGCGCACCCTGACGCGCACCCTGCCCCGGCTGGAACGCCTCCAGACCCTCGCCGTGCGCGCCCTGGCCCGCCAGGAGGACGACCGCAGCGGCCAGCTGACCCGCCTGAACGCCCACCTGCTGCCTGACGGTGAGCCGCAGGAACGCCACATGAATTTCCTGACCTATCTGCTCAAGCACGGCCAGACGCCGCTGGACATGCTGCTGGCGCTGGAACCGGGCTGGCGGGGTGATCTGACGATTCCGTGACGGGCCGGGAGCGCAGAACGAGTAGTCCAGCTCCCCGCCCCTGAATCCCGCCGCTCACCCCTTCGGGATATCCACGTCGAACAGCGCCCGCACGAACTCCTGGCTGTCGAAGGGCTGGAGATCGCCGGGCTGCTCGCCCACTCCGATGAACTTGATCGGCACGCCCAGTTCCCGGACGATCGGCACCAGGATGCCGCCCTTGGCGGTGCCGTCGAGTTTGGTGACGACCACGCCGGTCAGCGGGGTGCTCTCGTGGAACTTCTTGGCCTGCTGCAGACCATTCTGTCCGGTCACGGCGTCCAGCACCAGCCACACCTCGGTCGGCTCGCCCGGATCGGCCTTGTCGATCACGCGGCGAACCTTCTTCAGTTCTTCCATCAGGTTGTGCTTGGTGTGCAGCCGGCCGGCGGTGTCCACGAACAGCAGATCGGTGCCGCGTGACGCGCGGGCGGTGGCGGCGTCGAAGGCCACGGCGGCCGGGTCACCGCCGTCCTGCCCCTGCACGACCGGCACGCCCAGCCGGTCGCCCCACTCGCCCAGCTGGGCCCCGGCGGCGGCGCGGAAGGTGTCGCCGGCGGCGAACATCACGCTCTTGCCGCGCGTCATGTAGTACTGGCCCAGCTTGGCGATCGTGGTGGTCTTGCCCACGCCATTCACGCCGATGACCATGACCACGTGCCCCTTCGGATCGACCGTCTTGCGGCGGGCATCCGGCGCGAAGCCCAGCTTGCGGAACTCGGCGCGGCGGGCGTCGGGTTCCAGTTGCAGGGTCAGGGCGTCCATCAGGGCGTCCTGGAGGTTCCGGCCCTCGCTGCGGCGCACGTCGTCCAGGATCTCCTCGGTGGCGGCCCGGCCCACGTCGGCGGCGATCAGGGCGTATTCCAGATCCTCGATGGTGTCCAGGCGGTTCGTGACAACGTCCCGGACGTCCTGGCCCAGGAAGCCGGCAGTGTCGTTGATCTGCTTGCGGGTCTTGCTCAGGCCGTCGCGCAGGCGTTCGAGCCAGCTCACGCGCGGGCCGCCGGGAACACATGAAGGGAGGTGGTGGCGATCATATCCCTCACCATAGCGTCCGACCGGGCGGGCAACGGTGGCATCACGTCGCCAGCAGCACGTCAGGTCGACGGAGTCTCGCGCAGCAGGATCAGCTTGAGCGTGCTCAGCCGCTGCCGCCCCAGCACGCCTCTGGCCAGCACCCGCTCTCCCTGCGCGAGCACTGGCACGTCGTCGCCGTGGCGGGCCCGCAGCGCCGGGTCGCTGTCCACATCGACCGGGGTGTAGCGGAACTCCAGGGCGGTCAGGTGGGCCTCGGCCAGCTCGCACAGGTGGCAGCCGGCACGGGTGTACAGCGTCAGGACAGGAAGCGCCATGCCCCGCAGGCTACGCCGGGATGCGCTGCGCGGTGGGCTCGCGGGTCAGCACGGACATCGCCAGCACCGGAGCGTACATGTCGGTCTGGGTAATCAGGTCGCCCACGTTGCTGAAGGTGCGCAGCACCTGCCCCCCCTGCCGCACGGCGAAGATCTGCCCCTCGGGCGCGACCTCGATCAGCCACGGCGCGTCGGAGGGCTCGCCCACCAGGGTGTCCAGGGCAAAGGTCGCGCCGGGCGTGCCGTCGGCCTCGATCTTGCGGAGCTTGCGGGCCACGCCGTCCACGATGTACACCGCGCCGTACTGGTCGATCCCCAGGCCGTCGAGCTGGCGCAGGGCCTCGCTGGTGCGGTCGAGCCGGAAGGCGTAGCGGCTCACGTACTCGCCCTGGGCGCTGAAGCGCTGCACCTCGTTGTTGCCGGTATCCAGCACGTAGATATGACCGTCGGGCGACGCGACGATCGAGCGGGGCTTCTCGAAGCGGCCCATGCCCTGGCCCCGGCCCCCGAACTGCCGCACGTAACGCCCCTGCTGGTCGTACACGACCACGTGGTGGGCCTCGGCATCGAGCACGAAGACGTGGTTCTGGGTGACCGCCAGATCGACCGGCTGCAGCAGTTCACCCGCCGACAGCCCATACGCCCCGAAGCTGACGAGTTCGCGGCCGTCCGGGCTGAGCTTGCGGATCAGGCCGCCGCTCTTGCCCTGGCGGTACTCGGCCATGGTGACGTACAGGTTGCCGTCCGGATCGCCGGCGACGGCGTTGGGCGCGGTGGGCAGGCTGCTGGCCCCGCTGCCCTGATCCTTGAGACTCTGGCGCAGCTTGCCGCGCACGTCGAGCAGCCGCAGCGTCCCGCGCTTTTCCCCCACCGACAGGGCCAGCGCGACCGGGTCGTCGAAGACCTCGTCGGTCATGACGCCGGCGTCGATCCGGGCGATCACGTCGTCCAGGGTGGGCCGCTGGGCGGGATCCTTCTCGATCATGTGCAGCACGAGGTCGTTGAGTTTGCCCGGCACCTCCAGGCGCACCTGTTTTGGCGGCTTGGGCGACTCGAACACCTGCTGGTGCACGACGGCCTCGTAGGAGCCCCGGAAGGCGGTCTGGCCGGTGACCATCTCGTAGGCGAGCAGTCCCAGCGAGTACACGTCGCTGCGGGCGTCCACGCGGTTGCCCTTGGCCTGCTCGGGAGCCATGTAGATCGGGGTGCCGACCCGCGCCCCGGTCATCGTCAGGCGGGTCAGCACCTTGCCGACCGCGATCCCGAAATCCATGAGTTTCACGCCGCCCTCGCGCAGCTGGCCGTCCACGAAGGCGTTTTTCAGCACCATCACGTTGGCGGGCTTGATGTCGCGGTGCACGACGTTCTGCATGTGGATGTGGCGCAGCGCGTCGGCCAGGGCACGGATGACCTGCACGCTCTCGCTGAAGGTCAGGGTGCGCTTCTCCAGTTCACCTTCCAGGCTGTCGCCGTCAAGGAACTCCATGGCGATGTAGTGCTCCGGGGTCTGCATCCGGTAGTCGTAGACCCGCACGATGTTCGGATGACTGAAGCGCTTGAGCACCTCGGCCTCGCGGTAGAAGCGTTTGACGAACTTGGCGTCGGCCAGGTACTTCTCCTGCGGCACCTTCAGCGCCACGATCCGGCCGTCCTGGCGGCGCTTGGCCCGGTACACGCTGCCCATGCCGCCGATGCCGATCCGGTCGAGCACCTCGTAGTCCTGAAAGCGCAGATCCGCGACGGTCTGCGTGATGGTCGTCCGGCGCGACGGTGGCGAGGGCGGCGCGGTGCGCTGGATCCGCACCGGCCTGGGCGTCGGTCGGGAACGGCGCATGGACTGCGCGGCGCGGCCCAGCAGGAAGGGGGCGCTCGCCACCACGACGGCCGCGACGGCCAGGAAGCCCTGGAGCCGGCCGATCCCCGAGAGCGTGAACTGGCCCTTGCCGGCCCCGAGCGGCTGGTGCAGGGTGACGGCCGCCAGCAGGCCCAGGATCGCCAGCACCGCGACCGCGCTGATGATGGTCAGCACGCGCTCGGAGGCCCTCACGAACAGCAGCAGGCCCACGACGAACAGCGCCGTGAGCAGCAGCGGCGTCACGATGCTCTCCGTACCGCTGGGATGGACGTGCCGGACAACGCGCTCATTGCCTCAAGTTATACCCGCCGCCCCTTGCGGAGAACTTACAACCGGCCTCCAGCGACGGGCGTCGCCCCCAACCGGTCAGGTGGTCGTGGGGGGCGCGGCGCGGCATACTGGACGTCCATGAGGCGCCGCACCGACCGCCACCTGACCCCGCCGGACGCGGCGGTGTGCCGGCTCCGGCGCGCCGGAGGCCCGTCATGAGCCGCTGGATGGAACTCCTCGAGCTGTACGAATACAAGGTCGCGGATCTGGTCGAGGGTCGCGTCCCACGCGGTGGGAAACGGTCCCTGCTCAACCTGCGCAGCGACCTGCTGGGCAGGGAACTCGAGCCGGCACTGCAGCGCCGGCTGATCGAGGCCGACCGGCAGTTCCGGGCGTTCACCAGAACTGGACAGGCACCCCAGACCGGCACGACCGTGCTGCAGCGGGCCATTCCGCAGGCGGCGTGGCAGGCCCCGATCACTGCCCGGCCCGAAGAGGCGCTGGCCTGGGAGGAGTTGCAGCGCCTGGCATGGCACGACCGCGTGGTGGGGGAACTGCGCGGGTGGATCACCGAGTGGTCGAAGGAACTGAATCTCCTGAGCCTGCGGGTGCTGTATGCCATGGCCGAGAACGCCGAGCGCCTGCTCCACGCCGGGCGGGAACGGCTGGCGGTGCCGGTTTCGAACGATCCGCTGGTCAGTCTGCTCGACCGGTCGGTGCAGGAGGAGCTGGCGCAGGCCGTCTCGGGTCTGCTCGTCAGCCGGGACGGCGAGGCGCGGCTGCGGGCCGCCCTGTCCGAGATTCATGAGGCCCCCTTCCCCAGACACCCGGACGAGGATGTGCTGGCTGCCCGGATCGACGCGATCAGCCGGGAACGGCGCACCCCCGAGGAACGCGACGCGCTGATCCGGGCCCTGCGTGAGACCTACCCGCTGCCGCGCGATCCCCGGGAGCGGCCGGCCATCCGGGAGACGGTGCGCGCGCTCGTGGCCAAGTTCGAGCCGCTGCTGTCCGGGGGGCCGTCCACGACCATGGGCACGGTACCGCACCACAGCGTGCTGTATGCCCAGCAGCCCGAGCTGTCGCTGGGGGCCCCGGACGACGCTGCCGACGAACTGGTGGTGTATCTGCCGGGTGGTCAGGCGACCCGCTGGCGCGCTGTCGACTGGCGCTGGCAGTTCATCGGCGCCCAGTGGCAGCTGCTGGCAGACTCGCAGGTGGCCCTGCTTCGGCCGGCAGAACCTGCCGAGTCGCGCCGTGTCCAGCTCACGACGCCGTCCGGCACCTTCCGGGTGTTTCTGAGCGGCGACTTCGCCCTGCTCCGGGCCGACGTGTCGCCCCAGGAGGAACTGGGGCGCCGGATGGCGACCGGGCGTGCCGTGGCGCTGCTGCTCGAACCGGCGGGTGCCTACGCGTCCCTGCGCCTGGCCCGGGCGACAGCGCAGTGGCTCCGGGACGGTCGGGTGGATGCCGACACCCTGGGGGCACACAGCGCTGAGCGGTACCGAGTCGCGTCGCAGGAGGCGCTGCTGTCCTTCGCGCGCAAGGGGATCTCCACCCTGCTCACCCGGCTGGACACCATGTCGGCCAGCGACCTCGCGCAGTCGGTGCACGACGCCAGCCGGAGCATCGGGCTGGGAGCGGCCCTGGCGGCCCGCCTGACCGAACGGCTGCACGTGGCGTTGCACCGACCCGAGACGCTGCCGCCGCCCATGACGTCCTCCCAGCTCGACCTCCCGCTGGACGGTCAGCCGATCAGCCTCCACCTGCATGACGAGCCCCTGACCCTGCTGATCGGCGGCCGGGCGCTGACCCTGCGCCAGGACTTCCAGGGCCGGCTGGCCGCCGTGCTGCCGGGGTTCGCGGCCCAGTACCTGCAGGATCTGCTGGTGTTGCGGCTCCAGGACATGAGCGTGGTGCTGGCCCGCCACGGGCGGTGGCTGGCGGTGGCCGCCGAGCTGGACACCACGGTGCCGCAGGATCCGGACGCCGCGCCTCCCCTGATGGCAGACGGCTGACGTCGCCCTGATCACCACGTGACCGGCCCCGCACGATCCTCATGTCTGCCTCATGAGCAGGTGGGGGCGGGCCGGTAGGGTTGACGACAAGATGACCCGCTCTTCCCTGATCCCGCTGCTGTGCGCCGCCGTGCTGGGCACGTCGGCCGCTGCGGTGCCCGTGAAACTGGCGAACCTTCCCCTGTCGGTGGAGCCCAATGCCCGCCTGCTGACCCTCAGCGGCGAGGGGATCCGGACGGCCTTCCCCGCTGCAGCCGGGCGTCCGGACGCCGTGTTCATGACCGAGGATCGCAAGGTCAGCATGGCCTTCGAATGGCGGACGAGCAAGCTGGCCGTGAACGAGATCGAGAAACTCGTCGCGCAGTTTCCCTCGGTGATCCGCGCCCAGGTGCCGAACATCAAGACCCTGAAAGCCGGAGTGGTTCAGGTCGGCCGGACGCCCTGGGCCCAATTCGTGTTCACGACACCCCCCAGCGCGTCCCAGGGCGATGACCTGCGCCGGGAACTGATGGTGACCAGCCTGGGTGGCCGGATGCTGGTGCTGACCATCGCCGGGAATCAGAAGGACTACTCCCGGAACGAGACGGTCATCCGTACCCTCACCAACTCGATCCTGCTGAACTGACGGCACCGGCTGGCGAGACGGTGGCCCCGGCCGCCGTGACGGCCGCGTGTGGGACGCCGCAGCGGCATCACTCCATGACGCGGGCGACCCGGCGCCGCTCTCGTCGGTACCGCTGCAGCGGCACCGGGTCGATGTGTATGGCCCGGCACGCCCGGCCGCCGGGCGCCCGTCTCCGCGCTGTTCACGGGGCGGCGTCCAGCCGGTCGCCATGGTGTGTCGAACCGATTCGTGGAACAATGAACGGAGTGAGACCGTGCAGGAACTAAGGGATATCCCTGGGCTCGGCGCCCTGGAACCGCTCAGCGAGCACGGTGGCGTGCGGTGCGCCCTGGCCATGTGGGAAGGCCGCACGGTGTTCGTCAAGACCCTGACGGTCGACTATCCCGACGCCATCGTGCGCTTCCAGCACGAGGGGCGGGTGGCGGCGTCGCTGAACCACCCGCTGGTGGTCTCCCCCCTGGCGGCCACGACCCGCCAGCTGGTCTTTCCCTTCATCGAGGGCGGCACCCTGCGCGAGTGTCTGGACCGTGGCCCCCTGACCCCCGCACACGCGATCGAGGTCGCGCTGGGCATCCTGAACGCGGTGGACTACCTGCATGCACAGGGCGTCACGCACCACGACGTGAAGCCGGAGAACATCCTGCTGTTCCGGGGCCAAGCGGGGTTCTGGAACGTGCGGCTGATCGACTTCGGCATGAGCCATTCCAGGGCGCTGCCGCTGGATATCCACAGCGGCACGCGCATGGGAACGCCGCATTTCATGGCCCCCGAGCAGTTCCGGGGCATCCGTGGCGATCCCCGGAGCGACCTGTATTCGGTGGGCGTGCTGCTGTTCGACTGCCTCGCCGGGCACCCGCCCTTCGAGGACGCGCTGGGCTGGCTGGCCGGCCTGCACGATGTCCTGGCTCCGCTGCCCGGCCCGGAGGTGCTGCACCCGCTGCTGCTCCGCGCCATGCACCGCGATCCGCGCCAGCGGCCGGACAGCGCCGAGGCGATGACACGGGAGTTGTGCCGGGCCCGTCATACCCTGGGCTTTCTCCCGGTCGAGCCGTCGGGCGGCCACGCTCCGCCGTGCCCCTGATCGTCTTTTCCGGCCCGCGCTTCCTGGCCGAGGAAACCCTGCGCCGCACGCTGACCGGTCGCGGCCTGCACGTGCGCGACCTGCCGTGGCTGGCGGGCGAGGAGGTGAGCGCCGCGGAGCTGATTCCGCACCTGTCGCCGGGCCTGTTCGGCGACGGCGGGGTGGTCGTGGATCTGGCCGGCGCCAAGCCCGACAAGGCGCTGCTGGAACTGCTCGCGGGCGCAGCCGTGACCGTGGCGGTGCTCGACGAGTCACCGGCCGCCACCCGCCTGAAGGTGTACGAGAGCCGTGGCGAGGTGATTCCCACCCCCGGCCCCGCCCGGCCGGGCGACGTGACCGGCTGGATCCTGGCCCGTGCGAAGACCATGAAGCTGGCCCTGGGCCGGGATGCCGCCGTCTATCTGGCCGACGTGTTTGGCCTGGATCTGGCCGGGATCGCGGGCGAACTGACCAAGCTGGAACTGCTGGACGGTTCCCTTACCCGTGAGCGTGTGGCGGCGGTCGTGGGGCGTGAGCCGCCCGGTGACAGCTTCGCCATGCTGGGCGCGGCGACTGCCGGACGGCCCGCCGAGGCGGTCATGCAGCTGCGCCGCCTGATGGCCTCCGGCGAGGATCCCTTCCGGCTGCTGGGGGCCGTGGTGTGGCAGTACTCGCTGGTCGCCCGCTGCGTGGCGCTGACCCTGCAGGAGGGCCGTGTGAACGAGACGGCGGCCGCGCAGCGCCTGGGAGTCAAACCCTACCCGGCCAAGAAGGCCCTGGAGGTCGCCCGTCGGCTGAACGAGCCGAAGATCCGTGTCCACCTGGAGCGGATTCTCGATGCCGATCTGGCGATGAAGCGCGGGCTGGATCCGGCCGTGACCCTCGAACGCCTGATCGTGCAGCTCAGCCTGTAACACGGACGGGGGTGCGCACGGCAGGCCCTGGGTTTATACTCGGTTCAAAACAATGCGGCCGGTGGCCCTGCCCCGTGCCCCCAAGGAGTGCCCCATGGAGTTCAGCCTGTCCGACGAGCAACGCCAGCTGCAGCAGCTGGCCCGCGACTTCACCCGCAGGGAGATCATCCCGGTCGCCAGCGAGTACGACCAGAAGGAGGAGCTGCCGTGGCAGGTCGTGGAGAAGGCCTTCGAGGTCGGGCTGCTGAACGTCGGCATTCCCGACCACGCGGGCGGCCTGGGCCTGGGCATGCTCGACGAGTGCCTGATCGGCGAGGAGCTCGCCTACGGCTGCATGGGCATCTATACGATCCTGATGGCCTCGGAGCTGGGCATCACGCCTCTGCTCGTCGGCGCGACCCAGGAACAGCAGCAGCGCTTCCTGACGCCACTGACGGAGAAGCCCAGTCTCGCGGCGTTCGCCCTGAGCGAGCCGAACAACGGCTCGGACGCCGCCGCCATGCACACGACCGCGGTGCTTGACGGCGACGAGTGGGTCATCAACGGCACCAAGATGTGGATCAGCAACGGCGGCGTGGCCGAACTGACCGTGGTCTTCGCGACCACGGATCGGCAGGGCGGGCACCGCGCGACCGTCGCCCTGGTCGTGCCCAGGGACACACCGGGGTTCTCGTACAACAAGATCAAGCACAAGATGGGCCAGCGCGCGTCGCTGACCAGCGAGCTCGTGTTCGAGAACGTCCGCGTGCCGAAAGAGAACCAGCTCGGGGGCCTCGGGGACGGCTTCAAGATCGCCATGAAGACCCTCGACAAGACCCGCATTCCCGTGGCGGCCGGCTCGGTGGGCATCGCGCGGCGGGCCCTGGACGAGAGCGTGAAGTACGCCAAGGAGCGCGCTGCGTTCGGAAAGCCCATCGCGGACTTCCAGGCGATCCAGTTCAAGCTCGCGGAGATGGCCATGGGCATCGAGACGGGCCGCCTGATGTACCAGAAGGCCGCGTGGCTCGTCGACCAGGGCCAGCCGCACGGCTTCGAGAGCGCCATCGCCAAGGCGTACTGCAGCGAGATGGCCTTCGACGCCGCGAACGAGGCGATCCAGGTGCACGGCGGCTACGGCTACGTGGGCGAGTACCCGGTCGAAAAGCTGCTGCGCGACAGCAAGCTGAACACCATCTACGAGGGCACCAACGAGATCCAGCGCGTGATCATCAGCCGCACCCTGCTGAAGTAGGCGGCCCATGCATGGCGGTCACCCCCGGCCCCCACACGCCGGGGATGACCGCCATGCATCCGCAGCACTGCGGCTCGCGCTAGGGCAGTGTGCCGTCTCGTTGCCACGAAGCGTTGCCAATCTTGGAGACCCATTTCGTCCAGGTCTGGCCGGTCGACGTGTCGAGGACAAACACGTGGCATGACGTGTCGGTGCATCCCATCGAGATGGAGTAGCGCCCGGTCGCCGGCACCGCGCCCTGGGCCCGGACACGCATCACCTCGGCGGTGCCCAGTCCGATCAAGAAACACGCCACCCCCACGCCTGCCCGCATCCATCGTCCCATCGTGACCTCCTCCACACCACCACGCCGCTCGTCGTGACCGGATCCAGGCGTACGGCCTGACCGCAGGCAGACGGCGCGCCCAGACCTGCGGCCGACTCCAGATGTGCCAGTCATCCCGGCACACGTCATCGTGAGTCCGCGCCGTCTGGCCCGTCAACCCACACCAGACACCACAGTCCGGCGCGGTGCACAGCAGGTTGTCCCGCCGCGCTGCCGCAGCGCCTTGCCGACGCCCATCGTCTGTCCTGCCAGCCACCGGCGTCCCTCCGGACGGGCGGACGGTTCGGCGAGATCGCCTCAGCCGATCCGGGTGCTCAGCACTCCGATACCCTCGACCTCCACCTCGACGGTGTCGCCACTCTGGAGCGGGCCGACACCCTCGGGAGTGCCGGTGAGCACCACGTCGCCGGGTTCCAGGGTCACGAAGCGGGTCACGTAGGCCAGGATGGCCGGCACGTCGAAGATCATGTGGGCGGTGCGGCCATCCTGCTTGGTCTCGCCGTTCACGCGGGTCATCACGCGCACGTCGGCCGGGTCGAACTCGGTCTCCAGCCACGGCCCCAGCGGGCAGAAGCGGTCGGCCGCCTTGGCCCGGAACCACTGCAGGTCGGTCTTCTGGCGGTCGCGCGCGGTGAGATCCAGACCACAGGTGTACCCGGCCACATGAGCCAGGGCCGTGTCGGGCGTGACGTGCCGCGCCCGCGTGCCGATCACCAGGGCCAGCTCGCCCTCGAAGTGGAAGTTCTCAGTCCAGTCCGGGCGATCCACGGTACCGCCGGGCTCGGCCAGGGTGTTCGGCCCCTTGAGGAAGATGCCCGGTTCCTTGGGCAGGTCGCCCGTGTCGTTGCCCAGCTCGCGGATGTGATCCAGGTAATTGCGGCCCACGCACACGATCTTGCTGGGCTCGGCCGGGGCGAGCAGGGCCGTGGCGTCCAGCGGCACGGTCTCCCCCGTCGTCTGACCACCCAGACCGGTCAGGAGGTGGACGGTCTGGTCGTCGAGCTGGCCCCACCGGGCCGCGCCCTCATGCTGGATCCGGACAATACGCATGCCGGTGAGCATACCGTCCAGCACCGCGGCGCCCATGCCGGACGCCCCCAGATCCAGCCGATCCGGACACGGCGGCGCCGCCGGCCCGGTGCTCCAGTCCTACTCGCCCGCGTCCGGCTGCTCCAGGGGAATCCGTTCCAGCGCGTCCGGGTCGAGCAGGATGACACCCTGCGTGCCGATCTTGACCATGCCCTGCTTCTCCAGCTTGCGCATCACGCGCGACACGGTCTCGCGGCTCGACGAGATCCGCAGCATGATGTCCTGCATGCTCAGGGGCAGCAGTTCCGGGCGCGGCACGCCGGCCTGCACCCGCTGGGCGTACAGGTGCGTGAACACGTGGCTCAGCGCCGCCTCGGTGTTCATGCCGAAGGCGATCAGTTCATCGTTCAGGAACGTCACGCGCTCGGCCAGGATGCGGCTGAGGTTCCACAGCAACCGGGGATAGCGCCGCAGCAGCTGCTCGAAATGGGGCCGGTACAGCATCAGTGTGGTCACGGCGGTCAGGGCGGTCACCGTCGCGCTGCGCTCGCTGGACAGCGAGAGCACGGCCGTCTCGCCGATCACGCCCGGCGCGTACACGTCGCCCATGACACGCTCGCGGCTCCCGAGGCTGACGCGGCTGACGCGCACGATGCCCTCGGTGAGCAGGTGCAGGGCTTCCCCCTGGTCATCCTGGGTGATCAGCACCTCGCCCGGGGCCAGCCGCCGTTCGGTGACGATCGTGGCCAGTTCGTCCAGGGCGGCATCGGGAACATCGTGAAGCAGCGGGTTGCGTCTGAGGATTTCCTGCCGGGACATCCCGTGCATCCTATCCTGTCGGGCGCACGGCGAACCGCTACCAGGATTGCGGTCGGCGGCCGCCGCGCCGGTTTCGGGTAGCATGCGCCGCGTGACCCCCCCCGCCCTGAGCGCCGTGAACCTGACCCAGGCCTACGGCGACGTGACCGTCCTGCGCGGCGTCTCGCTGGAGCTCCATGCGGGTGAGGTCGTCGCCGTCACCGGCCCCAGCGGCAGCGGCAAAAGCACCCTGCTGCACCTGCTGGGCGGCCTGGACACCCCGCAGCACGGCGAGGTGTACTGGGCCGGCGAACGCGCCGACACCCTGGACACCCAGCGCCGGGCCCAGCGCCGGGCGGGCCGGATCGGCCTGGTGTTCCAGCACCACTACCTGCTCGACGACCTGAGTGTGCTGGACAATGTCCTGATTCCGGGCCGACTGGCCGGACGGCCAGACCCGGAACACGCGCAGCACCTCCTGGCCCGCGTGGGCCTCGCGGGGCGTGGCCGGGACATGCCCGGCGTGCTGAGCGGCGGCGAGCGCCAGCGCGTTGCGGTGGCCCGAGCCCTGGCCGCCCACCCGGCCGCCGTCCTGGCCGACGAGCCGACCGGCAGCCTCGACCGTGCCAACGCTCAGACCGTCGCCGCGCTGCTGGTCGAACTGGCGCGGGAAACCGGAGCCGGCGTGCTGCTGGTCACCCACGACGAGCGGCTGGCCCAGCACGCCGGCCGGGTGCTGCATCTGCTGGATGGTCAGTTCACGGATACCCTGCCTGACTACGGGTGAGCTGGCGGCCTGTCCGGGTCGTCGCCGGCACGCCGGTCACTCTGCCGGTGTGTCGGCTCCCAGCCGCACCGTGATGTCGGCACCGGGCACACTGCCCTCCGGCGCGACGGTGCCGTGGCCCACATCCCGCTGCACCCGCCCGGCCAGCGCCCCGGTGATGGTCGTGCCCGACTGGTCGCCCGGCCCATTCGTGGCCGTCACCCGGCGGTAGCCCAGCTCCTCCAGACGCATCTTCAGACGCCGCGCACTGCCGGCGGGGGCCCCCACATTCACCACGGCCACCGTCAGGAACCGTGGATCGCCCGGATCGCGGAAATCTGTGGCGATCAGACGGTCGAGCGCCGCCTGATCCACCGCCCAGACGCTGGCTGCTCCCCGGAAGCCGAAGGAGCCGGGCACCGTGAGGGTCTTCAGTTTCAGGCCGCCGGCCGCCGCGCCGAGGATCGACCCGACCGTCGCACGATCCAGGTTCGTCCGGGTGTTGCGATCCAACGCACTGACCATCAGCGGCACACGCCACCAGTTCAGGGGGCGTTTCACCTGATCGCTCAGGGCAGCCAGGAACAGTTGCTGGCGCTCCACCCGCCCGATATCCCCCCGGGCGTCGTGGCGGAAACGCAGGAAGCCCTCGGCCTGGGTGCCGTTCAGGCGCTGCACGCCCGGCTGGAGATCGATGTGCAGCCTGCCCGCGTTGTCGTCGTATTTCATGCGGGTGGGCACATCCAGTGTCACGCCGCCGGCGGCATCCGCCAGGGCCCGCAGGGCGTACAGCGAGAGGAAGGCGTAGCCGTCCACCTTCACCCCGGTGAGATCCTCGACCGCGCCGACCAGCATGTCGGGGCCACCGTGCGGATTCGCACCGTTGATCTTGCCCCAGCCCCAGCCGGGAATGTTCATCCACGAGTCGCGCGGGATGCTGAGCAGGTTGAGCTGCCCACCGGGCCGGATCTGCGCGAGCACGATGGTGTCCGTCGTCCCGGTGTAGTCCTCCGCCTTCGCCGGCCATGGCCACACGGGGGCGGATTCGTCGTACCTGGGAGCGACGCCTGCCAGCAGTACCGTGACCGGGGTCTCGGGTCGGTGGGGCACCGCTCCGTACCGGGCCAGGAACGGCGCGGCGGGAGCCACCGTGGCGACGACCGCCGCCAGCAGCACGCCGATGATCACACGAACTCGCACGCCGCGAGCATAGCGGGCAGATGACGCGAAGTCATTCACCGTTGGGATGACCATCCCGGCTCTGGCCCGAGACGACCGCGCGCCGGCTGGAGTGCAGTCCACTCCAGCCGGCGCGGCGTCCGGGCCTTCAGATCAGTTCAGCGTGATCTTGTTGGCGATCAGTTCGCTCTGGCCCTCGTTGATCTCGCCCTCGACGGCGACCGAGGCGTTGGCGCGGTCGGTGCCGAAGAACTCGTCTGCGGTAGTGGCGGCGCCTTCAAAGACGGTGTCCGGCGTGATCGTCACGGCGTAATTGGCGTCGTTCTCGTTGAGCGTGAAGGTCTGGGCCGTGCCGTCGAACGCGGTCACGGTGCCTTCCAGGCCATCCCCGGCGGCCATGTCCATCTCCTCGCCCACGGTGGCGTCATCGGCATTGGTCAGCGTGCTGTCGGTGCCGGGATCGGCGGCGTTGTCGGTGGTGCCGTCAGCAGCCGTGGTGTCGGTGGTGTCCGTCGCGGTCGCGTCGGTGGTGGTGTCGGTCGCCGTGGTATCGGTGCCCGTCGTGGCGGTGTCGGTCGTCGCCGTGTCCGAGGTCGTGGTGCCGGTCGTCGAGGTCGAGGTGTCAGCCTCCGGCGCGCACGCGGCCAGCATGGAAGCGGAGATCAGGATCAGAAGGATGTTCTTCATGGCCTGAGTCTCCAGTCCAGTCCCGTTACCCCCGTGAAATGACCCCCAATCTCACTTCATGTGCGTGAATGGTTCGTTCACTTCCAGTCAGGAGATGAGGGCGCAGCCGACCTGCGGCAACCGCCGGGTCAGCGCAGGTCGAAGCCCTGTGCGCCGACATCCACCGTGACCGCGCCACCGTCTTTCAGGCGGCCGAAGAGCAGCTCGTCGGCCAGAGGACGCTTGACGCGCTCCTCGATCACTCGGGCCAGCGGACGGGCTCCCATGGTGGGGTCGTATCCCAGCTCTGCCAGGCGGGCGCGGGCCGCGTCGGTCACCGTCATGGTCACGTTCCGCTCGGCGAGTTGCGCCGCGAGTTCGCGCAGGAACTTGTCGACCACACCCGTCATGACCTCGCGCGACAGGGGCCGGAAGTGGATGACGGCGTCCAGGCGGTTGCGGAATTCCGGCGTGAAGGTGCGCTTCACGGCCTCGGCGGACTCGCTGGCGCGGCCCTCGCGGGAGAAGCCCAGCGCCGGGCGGCTCGCGTCGGCCGCGCCCGCGTTGGTCGTGAAGATCAGCACCAGGCCGCGCCCGTCGACCTTCTTGCCCGCGTGATCGGTCAGCGTGCCGTGATCCATGAGCTGCAGGAAGATGTTGTAGACGTCCGGGTGGGCCTTCTCGATCTCGTCGAGCAGCAGCACCGCGTGGGGCGATTTCGCCACGGCGTCGGTCAGCAGGCCGCCCTGGTCGAAACCCACGTAGCCGGGAGGCGCGCCGATCAGCCGCGCCACCGTGTGCGGCTCCTGATACTCGGACATGTCGAAGCGCGTCAGAGGCACACCCAGTCGGTCGGCCAGGGCGCGGGCCAGTTCGGTCTTCCCCACGCCGGTCGGCCCGGCGAACAGGAACATGCCCTGCGGCTTCTGCAC
This sequence comes from Deinococcus sp. AB2017081, assembly GCF_034440735.1. Classification (NCBI taxonomy): domain Bacteria; kingdom Thermotogati; phylum Deinococcota; class Deinococci; order Deinococcales; family Deinococcaceae; genus Deinococcus; species Deinococcus sp. AB2017081. Next base: position 2,767,361 of record NZ_CP140098.1, read on the forward strand.
GTCGCGCAGGCCCGCCCGCGCCAGCTTGACCGCCGACGCGACCGCGCTGACCGCCTCGTCCTGGCCGTACACGCGGGTCTTCAGGTCGGCCTCCAGGGTCGCCAGCGAGCTGATCTCCTCGGCCTTCACCGCGCCGACCGGCACACGGGCCATGCGCGCCACGGTCGCCTCGATGTCCGGCACGTCGATCACGCCGCCCGTGCCCGCACTGCTGCGGGCTGCGCCGGCCTCGTCAAGGACATCAATGGCCTTGTCCGGCAGGAAGCGGTCGCGCAGGTGCCGCACCGACAGCCGCACCGCCGCGTCCAGCGCCGGATCGGTGTACGTGACCCCGTGGTGCTCGGCATAGCGCCCGGCCAGCCCGCGCAGGATCGCCAGGGCGTCGGCCTCGGACGGCTCGGGCACCTCGACGGTCTGGAAGCGCCGCCACAGCGCCCGGTCTTTTTCCAGGTGGCGCAGTTCGGCCGGGGTGGTCGCGCCCAGCACGCGCAGTCTGCCCCGCGCCAGCGCCGGCTTCAGGAGGTTCGCGGCGTCCACGCTGCCGCCCTCGGTGGCCCCGGCCCCGACCAGGATGTGCAGTTCGTCGATGAACAGCACCGCGTTCTGCCCGTCCAGCTCGGCCAGTACGCCCTTCAGACGCTGCTCGAAATCGCCCCGGAAGCGGGTACCGGCCAGCAGCGCCCCCAGATCCAGCGCATACACCGACGCGCCCCTCAGGAAGCCCGGTGCCTTGCCGTCGGCCACGCGCTGTGCAAGGCCCTCGGCCAGCGCGGTCTTGCCCACGCCCGGCTCGCCCACCAGCACCGGGTTGTTCTTGCCGCGCCGCGCCAGGATGTGCACGACCCGCTCCAGCTCGGGGTCGCGGCCGATCACCGGATCGAACTCGCCGGCCCGCGCCTGTTCGGTCAGGTTCGCGGCGTAGGCCTCCAGCGGACTCTGCTGCGGTTCGGCCTCGGCTCCAGCGTCCGGGCCGTCCACGCCCGCCGTGACCCGCTCGCGGCCCCGGCCGTCCACCTTCGCCACGCCGTGCGACACGTAGCTCAGGACGTCCAGACGCGACACGCCCTGCGCCTCCAGCGCGGCGCGGGCCGGGCTGTCGGGTTCCTCCAGCAGCTCGGCCAGCACCCGCGCACCGTCGGCCTGCTCGTGGCCCTTGCCACTGGCGTGCAGTTGCAGCACCGCGCCCTGCACGACCCGGTGAACCCCCAGCGTGAAGTCCGGTTCGGCATCGTCGACGACCTCCAGATCAGCCAGCGCGTCCTGGAGGTCGTCGCGCAGGCGGGGCACGTCCACCCCCAGGGCCAGCAGCGCCTCCCGCGCCTCGGGATCGTGGGTCAGGGCCAGCAGCAGGTGCTCCTGCGTCACGTACTCGTGTCCCGCCTCGCGGGCGTAGTCCGCCGCCCGCCCCACCGTCACCTGCAGATGTTCACCGATCATTCCTGGGCCTCCGGTTCTGCCACGACCTGCAGGGGATAGCCCTCGGCCCGCGCGTGCGAGGTCACCTGCGCCACCTTCGTCTCGGCCACGTCGCGCGGGTACACGCCCGCCACGCCCCGGCCCTTGTGGTGCACCGCCAGCATGATCAGCTGCGCGTCCTGTTCAGCCTTGCGGAAATACCGCTCCAGCACCATGACCACGAAGTCCATGGGCGTGTAGTCGTCGTTCAGCAGCATCACCCGGTACAGCCGGGGGCGCTGCGTCTGGGTGCGCTCCAGTGTCTGTGTCCGTGCATCACCATCCCGGCGCGTCATGGACGGAGTCTAGCGGCCAGCCTGCCGGCAGATGGTGCTGCTGGCAGGCCTTCAGCGCCGAGGAAGCGCCCGCGTGACCTCGGCCCGGATCTCGGCCGGCAAATAGGCCCGCGACGGCAGGCGCAGCAGTGGCAGGCCGGCGCTGCGGAACGCCACGTCCTTGACCGCGTCCCGGTGCTGCTGGCGCTCCGAGGCGTGCGAGCGGCCGTCGAGTTCGATCCCCAGCACAGGGCGGAAGTCCTGGGCGGCGTCTACCAGCAGGAAATCGACGTGCTTGTCGCGCAGTCGGCCCAGGGTCGCCGCCTTCGAGCCCACTTCCGTGATCCGGAACAGGTCGTTCAGCCGGACATTCGGGAACACGCGGTACGTCGTGCCCTGTGTCCCCTCCAGAAGGGCCGTGTAGAAGGCGTTCTCGTCCCGGCTGAAGAAGTAGCGTTTGACCTCGATCGGCAGCGTGTCCGGCACGGTGCGCTCAGTCGTGGGTGTAGGAGGAGGGGGTGCTTCCTTGACGCCGAACAGCGCCGCCAGACAACCGAGAGCCATGCCTCACCGTAGCGGGATCGGTCACGCCAGCAGTTCGCACCTGCGGCCCACCCGCCGGGGGGCTCTGTCTGCTCCGTCCGGGTCAGCGGCTCCTGGGCCGCAGCCACTCCGGGTTCACGGGCACGACAGCGGTGCTGGGCGAGAACAGCCACGCATCGGTCGGGAATGCGCCGCTGGTCAGGGTGAAGTTCTGGGTGGGCGCTCCCGGCATCGACCCGCTGCCCGCCGTCTCGGCGATGGTCAGTTTGTTCCAGCCGGCCGCGAGATTCAGCCGGTAGGTAACCGTATTGGAGGTCGTCTCGCCGGAGTACGTGACCCGGCACGACACGCTGCCCACGATGGACAGCGGCGTGTCCACATACACCACGCCGCCCAGCTGGAACGAGGTGGCCGCTCCGGGCGTGGCCGGCGGCGTCTGCACGACGGGCAGGATGCCCCCCTTGACGGCCGACTGCACGTTCACGAGCAGTGTCACGCCGCGTGCGCCGGCTGTGCTCAGCCTCGGCGTGCCGGTGCACGTGGTGTTGCCGACCGCGGTCGGCTGCGTCGCCTCCATATCGAACGAGGATCCGGTGAAGGTGTGCAGCAGGGCGCTGTCCAACTGCGCAGGCAGCTCCAGCGTGAAGTCACCGCTCGCCGAGATGGTTCCGGACGCGATGTGTTCGGTTCGGGCCGTATCCCCGCTGCCGACGATGATCTCGCCGCGGACGGTGCCTGCCCCGCCGCTCCACGCCCTGGTCGTGACCCCGGCCTGGGTGGAGGCATCCTCGACCACGACGCCCGACAGGCCAGTAATGGCCACGGCGGGTTCCAGCGGCGGTTCCACCGGGCCGCCGCCACAGGCCGCGAGAAGCAGGGCAATGCCCGTCAGGAGCAGGAAAGGTGGCCGGATCACATCCCGAGTGTAGAAAAGCCCCACGGCGAGCGATACCGCCGTGGGGGGCCATCAGCCCAGATTGTGAAGTGCTGGTGAGGGGATAGGGAACTCAGCGCATGAAGAAGCTGCGAGGAGCCTTCACGCCCTGGCTGGTCGGGATAGGCGACACGACTGTCCATTTGTCCGTCGGAAGACTCCCGGCCGTCAAAGTGATGTTCAGGGTGATGTCTGCATTGACGGTGGACGACGTGGTGGTGACCACCGCGTTCTGGTCAAGGGTGATGTTCGCCTTGTTCCAACCCTTCACGAACTTAGCGTTGAACACCACCTTCCCGGTGACTGTCCCGGAAGGCGCCAAAGCCACGGGGCCAGAGCAGGTCACGGTGCCGTTCAGGGTCACGGGGGCATCGAAGTAGACCAGTGCACCCTCCTGCAGGACGCTGGAGGTCTTGATCACTTCGCCCTGCGCCGTGGTCTGGGTCGTCTGCGTCTCTGTCAGGAGTTGTGGCCGCATCTCCCCAGAGACGGTTCCGATGGCTCCCAGGCGCAGAGATGACTGCTGAGCGCTTCTGGTGCTGAAGGTCGGCGTGCCCGTGCAGGTGGCCTCGCCATTGGTCAGGGAAACGAACAACCCCGTCAGGACGACTGTCTCCGGATTGAATGGCATCAGCGCAGTCGTGGGAACCGTGGTGGGCATACTTAGGGTGAAGTCTCCGCTGGCGGCGAGGGCTCCCGTCGTCACGACCTCGGTCTGGTGGGAGGTCAGGGGCGCGATATCCATGAAGCCGTCGACCCGTCCGGCCCCTCCCGTCCACGGGCCAGTCGTCAGCGTCGGGTTGGACGACTTCACCTCAATCACTGTGCCGCTCACCCCGTTCACCGGTGTTGGGGCTGGAACAGTCGTGGCGGGGCACGCGGTCAGCAGAAGGGTCAAAGCGCTCAGGGGCCAGAGTTTTTTGGGGGTCACACGGCCACTGTAGAGGCAAATTCTCGCCGGTGATGCCGCATATATGGCATCGAGCGGTCTGTTACGTCATGTGGCCTACACCAGATATAAAATCCGTCCCCGACGTATTCTGTGCACATCTATGACGACTTCCCCGCCGGACGCCGCCGTCCACGTCCGTGACCTGAAAAAGCGCTACGCCGTGCACGAGAAGGAGCCGGGTGTGCTGGGCAGCCTGAAGTCCTTCGTGAACCGCAAGACCCGGCAGGTCGAGGCCGTCCGGGGCGTGTCCTTCGACCTCCAGCCCGGCGAGGTGGTGGGCTTCCTGGGGCCGAACGGTGCCGGAAAGACGACCACCCTGAAGATGCTCTCCGGGCTCCTGCACCCGTCGGAGGGGACGGCGCGGGTGGCAGGCTTCGACCCCCGGCGGCGCGAGACGGCGTTCCTGAAGCAGATCACACTGGTCATGGGCCAGAAGCAGCAGCTGATCTGGGATCTGCCTGCGCTGGACAGCTTTCTGGTGAACCAGGCGATCTACGAGATCCCGGATCAGCAGTACCGCGACACCATGCGCGAGTTCACCGAGGTGCTGGATCTGGGCGGCATCCTGACCAAACAGGTGCGCAAGCTCAGCCTGGGCGAGCGCATGAAGTGCGAGCTGGCGGCAGCCCTGCTGCACCGGCCGCAGGTGCTGTTCCTGGACGAGCCGACCATCGGTCTGGACGTGAACATGCAGGAGGCCGTGCGGGACTTCGTACGTGAGTACAACCGCCGCTACGGCGCGACCGTCATGCTGACGAGCCACTACATGGCCGACGTGACGGCGCTGGCCCAGCGGATTCTGGTGATCGACGCCGGCACCCTGGTCTTCGACGGAGACCTCGCGGCGCTGGCCGGGCAGGGCAGCGGGGGCAAGACCATCCGTGTGCAGCTGCGCCAGCCCACTCCGGCGCACGCGCTGGCCGCGTATGGACAGGTGGTCAGCACCGACGGCCTGAGCGCCGAGCTGACCGTGCCGCGGGCCGAGGTCAGCGCTCGGGCGGCCCGGCTGCTGGCCGATCTGGACGTGGCCGACCTGACGGTGGAAGACCCGCCCATCGAGACGGTCATGGCCGAACTGTTCGGCGCGAACAGACCGGGCACCGCTGTGACCGGCCCGGAGCCGGAGGTGCCCGCATGACCGCCCGTCTGCGGGCCACGGGACGCAAGGTGCGGGTGCTGTTTGCCACGCAGTTCGCGCTGATGGCCGAGTACCGCGCCGAGGTCGTGATCTGGATGCTGTCCGGCACGCTGTCGCTGGTCATGATGCTGGTCTGGATGGCGCAGGCGGCGGCCGCCCCCGGCGGCGCGGTGCGCGGCTACACGCCCACGGACTTCGCCACGTACTTCCTGTCCACGTGGCTGGTGTCGCAGCTGCTGGTCGTGTGGGTCTCGCACGAACTGGACTTCGAGATCCGGCAGGGCACGCTGTCGCCCAAGCTGCTGCGGCCCCTCGACCCCTTCTGGCAGCACCTGCTGGGCCACGTCTCCGAGCGGTTCATCCGCATCATCCCGATGCTGGCGCTGGTGGGCGCGTTCACGTGGCTGTCCGGCGCGCAGTTCACCGGCCAGCTGTGGGCGTATCCGGCCGCGCTGGGACTGGTCGTCCTGGGCTTCGGGGCCCGCTTCCTGTGGGAGTACACCATCGGGCTGCTGGCGTTCTGGACGGACTCCAGCACGTCCTTTCAGGAACTCGTGTGGCTGGTGTACGCCGCGCTGGGCGGCATGTTCGCGCCACTGACCTTCTATCCGGAGTGGGTGCAGAGGATCGCGGTCTGGACACCCTTCCCATACATGCTGGGTCTGCCGTCACAGCTGCTGGCGGGCAAGGCGACGCCTGTCCAGGCTGCGCAGGGGGCGCTGATCCTGGCCGCGTGGCTGGCCGTGTTCTGGGTGGTGCGCTGGACGGCGTGGCGGGCCGGCCTGAAGAAATACGGCGCGGTGGGCGCATGACGGCAGGACATGAGACGGCGGAGCGGTTCTCATCCCTCATGCCTCATCACCCATCTCCCCTCCGCAGGAGCACCCCGTGAGGCGCTATCTGCGACTCGTCCGCATCTTCACCGGGGCGACCATCTCGGCGCAGCTGGAGTACCGGGCCAATTTCGTGGGCGCGGTGCTCGCCAGCCTGGGCGAGGTCGGGGTCGCGCTGCTGGGGATCGGGGTGCTGTTCGGGCAGCCGGGTACGACCACCGTGGGCGGCTGGACGTTCCGCGAGGCGCTGCTGGTCACGGGCTTCTTCATGCTCACCGAGGGCTTTATCGCGGTATTCGTGCAGCCGAACATGAGCAAGGTCGCGGAGGCTGTGCGCACCGGGAACATGGACTTCACGCTGCTCAAGCCCATCGACGCGCAGTTCAACGTGAGCACCCGACACCTGAACGTGCTGCGCGTGCCGGACATCGTGATCGGGCTGGGCCTGATCGCCTATGCCTGCGCGGCCCTGACGGTCACGCCGGGCGGGGTGCTGGCAGCGGCGCTGCTGTACGTGTCGGCGCTGGTGATCGTGTACTGCATCTGGCTGGGCCTGAGCACGACCGCGTTCTGGTTCGTGAAGACCCAGAGTTTCCCCAGAATGGTTGTTCAGCCTTCTACACCGTCTGGGTGCTACTATTTAGTCGTCTAGGTGCCCTCCTAGACACTTCCAGCGCCTCAGCCCTCACGGGTTGGGGCGTGAACCTTTTACCTCTGCGGCAGTTCCAGACTGTTGTAAAGCTTAGAGATAAGTTCCAAGCTGTCTACGTTATATTGAAAGAATACAGCGTCCACCTTGCCCATCATAGCTGTTATTTGTTCTTGTTCCTCTATATCTGGAATTTCTGCTAACTGCCTCCTATCGTGTTTAAACTGAATAATCATCGTGTGAAGAGTAAAATGTCTCCTCATAAGGTCAAAATAGCTATCTCTGTCCTCTGGCTTAAGTACCACTAGATATTTAGGATTGAACTCATCCACTAGCGTCAGAAGTTTTGCAGAAGCTTCACCACTTGCCAGTATTTTTTCATCATTTTGGAAAACTGAAAGTTCAAACGCCCTATTTTTCATATTAATAACTGCACCGGACACACTATACAAATGTCCTATTACTTCCTCTGTTGCCCTATACCTCTCCTTGTAGAGGATTTCGTACTTTCTCCCACGGTTGGCAAGCTTAAAGGCTATGTAGACACCTATAAGGGTCAGTATGGGAGGAACAAACAGCTTTAGGAGTTCTAGAGGCCAGTTGACAGGAGGCAGTGCAGCAGCGGCAGCACTCACAACCGGCGGTATTTCTGCGATGGACATAGCCGAGACTACCAAGCCGCACCAGCCGAGACACCCCCAAATCAGCGACACGAAAAAACCCCCTGTGGAAGGGGGTTCAGGGTTTGAGAGAGGCCAGGATAGCAGAAGGGTCAACTGTGGCCTCCCCTAGCGCCTCCTGTGAGGCTTGGAGGGTGTCTCCGAGGGTCACACCTGCTGCCCTCAGGTCTTGGAGGTCTGCCTTCAACGCCTCCATCTCTAGGGACAGGTTAATAAGGTCATCCGAGATACCCTCTGCAAATTCCTCAAAGGCTGCCTTTAGCCTGTCATGCCTTCTTTCTGCTGCTGTAAAATAAGCCTGTAGTATTTTGTCTTCCATAGTCTTAACCTCTGTTGTTTGATTAGTACCAGCTTACAGGTAAGGGATGGAGAAGGCAAGGATTGTTTTTCCCAGGGGCGAAAACTCTCAGGACTATTTCTTGCCCTGCCCAATGTCCAAGGACTCTCCCCTACCCTCTGCGATAATTCCCAGGGGGTTTCTTGTGGACGTAGGATTAATTAGAAGTCTCTCATCAGTGGATGTTACTGTTGAGAAAAGACAGGAATAGAAGAAGTGCTTGTTGTTGACCTTGGGGGATTTTCCTGAGGTCACTAATTCTGATTCTTCTTCATCCCTATCTTTTGACCTTGACCTTAGATGTTTTCAAGACCTACTTTCGCCCGACCTAGGGCGAGGGAGATTATCTGCTATAGGTTATCTACTAAACGTTATCTACTAAGGGAAGAAATAGGCGGCGTTTTTCGCTGTACTGGATAGGGTTTCAGGCAAAAACAAGGGGGGCTGGGGTGTCAGTGCATTGACATGGGGGTGTCAGTGGATTGACACGTTTTGAGGCAAGTGTGTCAGTGGACTGACAAAGGGTGTCAGTGGATTGACATGGGGTGTCAGTGGACTGACAACTAGGGTCTTTAGAGTGGTTAAAATCCCCCCGAAGAAAAACCAACTTGAGTTATCCAACAACCCCTGCTTTACTGTAGGTATAAAGAAGCAAGGGTTTATATCAGTAATGTAATACAATGCTTGACTTTATGAGAAGATGTGCTATACTTAAGAAGTAAAGAAGGAAGACAAGAAAAAAAAAAGCCCCTAGGCCAGGGGCATTTTCTTTCTTCCATCTGTTTAACAACATTTTACACATCAGGAGACTTATGAACGAGACCAAGACAGAATTGATAGCACTGAGAGTAACACCAGAGTTTAAAGCACAGATAACTAAAAACGCACGCAAGGAAAACAGAACCGTTAGTAACTACCTAACCCTAAAAATCCTTGAGGCAATCAAGGGGAACTAACATGACTACCTTCTTTACAAAGGACTTTTCAAACTTTTTCAGAATACCAGAATCAGCACTACTCAGGTCTAACGCTGCTTGGGATATTTACCTCTTCCTACAGGACATGGTTTACAGGAAAGATGCCAGCTTCTATGGCAGAAATGCAGGAGACCTAGAAATAGCTTCTCATAAGTGGAGAGAAGGCAAAGTAGGCACCCTGACAACCCTCCACGAAATTGAAAGCTACAGAGGATGGAGTAGAAACACTATCATTGAAGGCTTGAAGTGTCTCATCAGACTAGGTTTTGTGAAACTGGAAGAAGGGGAAAACCCAGAAAGACCGTTTGACCCTAATGGACTCTTCTACATCGTCGGAAGAAGACTCAAGAACAAGAACGGTAACCTTACTGCCGAGTCTGTGACCTTTTACGAAGACATAGAAAACCTCCTAGGTGATAGCAGGGAGAGGGCATTAGAGTGGCAAGCCAAGTTGATAAAAGAATTCAAGAGTAAAAAACCCCCAATGCCAATACACAACCTCAGGTTTGAGGGTGTCAGCGCTAAGGCAATTAAGAAGCTTCCTAGAAAGAAGTCAACTAAGCCTGAAATGACACTAGAGGTCATGGCAGTTGAACACATAAGGCGAGAGAACGGACACTTCACCAAGGGGCAGCTAGCCTCAGCACTAGACACAATCCAAGAGGAAGAGGGTACTGACTTCATTGGTAGGCTTAGTAACGCCTTAGGTGAACACGGAGTTCTACCTAATGCACAGAATTACGGCAAGAATGCACAGGGTTACTTACTAGCCCATGTGTACAAAGAAGCAGCAGATTAAGGAGAAAATATGAAAAAAATACTTACAGCAGTTCTAGCACTAACCCTCTATGCCACGGCAACAGCGCAAGTCTCAGCAGTTAATTATGAGTCATGCGTAGGTATCGCAATTAAGTACAACTTCAAATCTTGGATAACTGTGCCTGTTCCAGACACCTACGGACTTTGGACAGCAGTAGGAGTCTTTACGGAGAAGCATCAAAAAACCCCCAAGGATAATTACCTAGTGTACAACGACAAGGAAGGACACCTATCAGTCCTCGCTACATTTGATAACAATAGTATTTACTGGAATGAAGCTAATAACCTTGTCTGCTATCTTAAGTGATTTTGGTTATTCAAACATTGCTGGTATAATGAAGTATACAAATCAAAGGAAGGGGAAACCCGAAAGAGGTATTTTATGGGTATTAAAGCAGGATACATTATTGAAGATTCAGAAAGTAAGTACATGGAGGAGAAGCTACAGGCTGACCTAGCATCTAGATTCAGCAACTTCATCACATCTATCAGGACTTGGATTAACGAAAGGAAGGTTGGTGACGTTCCGAGTATCACTATCACAGCATTGGATGTCAAAAACAGCGCCTCTCTCAAGTTTGGTACTGGTGACAATGCAGTAGATGTGCGTATTGCGTCTCTAGACCCTGATGCACTTGCAAAGCTGATTGATAAGCTGGAATAAGAAACACTAGAGTATCTGTATTAGCTAGGGGGCCAAATGGCCTCCTTTTATTTTGTTTATTCAGCATCAAATGTTATACTTAAGGTAAGTTAAAGAGGAACTATGACTACATACATTTACAGCTTATCAGACCCTAGAACACAAGAAATCAGATACATAGGAAAGACCGACCATTCGAAGAGGCGACTGTCTCAACACATCTCCGACACCAAAGATGGGCCTTACAAAACCAACTGGATAGCCAGCCTCAAGAAGGATGCACTCTCCCCAATCATGACCATCCTAGAAGAGGTTGAGGAGGGGTGGCAGGAGAGGGAACGATTCTGGATAGCTGCCCTTGCGCCTCATTCCCGCCTAGTGAACCTCACAGCAGGGGGAGAGGGTGGAAGCTACACCCCTAGCGCCGAGACCCTACAGAAGCGTTCTGAGGGGCTAAAGGCTGCCTACCAGCGTAACCCCCAACTGAGAGAGGCCAAGCAGAGGCAGATGCAGGGCAACCAGTACAGCAAAGGTGTTCCTTCCTCGGAGAAGCAGAAGCAGTGGAACAGGGAGAACAAGCCCGCTGCTAAATCATGGGCTGTAGAAACCCCCTCAGGAGAAATCCTGACGGTATTCAGCCTCAGACAGTTCTGCTTAGAACATGGACTATCACAGGGGAGTTTATCTCAAACCCTCTCAGGCAAGAGGAAGCAACACAAGAATTACAAATTGATTGGATAGGGTAACGCCTATCCTCAGGGGTAGGCATGTCTAAACGATATAAGAATGTGATTAGAAACCAAGAAGGTAAGAGGGTAGGTTTTCTAGAAGGAAACAAGCGCTGGTATGCCATGTTCTCTGGAGAAGAGTTCTATGTGACCAGAGGCGGGCATATCTACTGCACGTTTCTAAACCACAAAGAAGAAGTAGAGAAGCTGTTTCTAGGAAGCTTAGATGTATCGGAGTATGACCTACTACAGCTAGGCTTAGACCTTTCAGTCATTAAGTACCACAGGGAAAAACCCCCTCAAGAAAAAAGAAGGGTTGTCAATAACCCCAAGATATTTATTGGAGTGAGTTACGAAAAGAAGCGTAAGGGCTTCAAAAAATGGAAGGCGACGATAAAAACCCCCAATGGAATCAAATCTGTTGGTTATTTTGCATCACAGCAGGAAGCACAGGAGGCACAAGCAAATGCGTACACTAAATATCATCAGGAAAACAACAACGGATGAGGAGGAAAAGAGAGTATTGGACACCATCATTCCTCAGTTATCTTTTGATGGCATTATCTATCCTACTCGGATTATCAAGGCGTATGATTGGAATAAGGACAAGTGGTGGAAAGCCTTTGGTAACTTGACGACAAGGTATAAAGAGTTCATTGAAGTAACGGTACATTGGGGCAGTGACGGTAAGAAGACTGTTGATTCTGTCTATGGAGAAGACGCACTGACAATTACAGAGATTAATTAGTATTATTCACAAACACTTAATATAATAGTTGTAGAGGTTAAGACTATTATGATTAAGGATGATTACAACAATTTTAGAAAGCTATTGAAGGAAGGGGAAGCAGGAGAAGATACAGTTACCCAATGGTTTATCAATAGAGGCAATACAGTCATTGATTCAGCGAGAGACAAGGGTAACTTTAAGGATTGGGATTTAAAGATAGAAACCCCGCACGGGAAAGAACTAACAATAGAGATAAAGACAGACAAGAGTATCAGTAACAACCTAGCAATAGAGTTCAGTTCTAGAGGCAAGGACTCAGGCATTGTTTCTACTAAGGCAGATGTCTACCTTATCTATTTTGTGAATGACTCCACCCTGTACGCCATGAGGTCAGATGACCTCCGAGAGTGGATAAAAGATAATTCCCCCCGAGTAGTAAAGAACAAACAGAATGACTCAGACACTTATTTATACCTTATTCCAAAAGACGTATTTACATCATATGAGGTTCAATGAATTCAGAACTAGAAACCCTCCTGAAAGCTAACAACACAAGCTATGCCGAGATAACAACAAGACTCGGATTTACCAAAGGGCAACTCCGTAGGTATGTCACGTCTGATGACCTTACCTATAAATTCAAGCTGCTTGTGAGGCTATCGAAAGCAGGCTACACCATCCCGTACCACCATAGGCCACAGTGCAAGACCTGCAAGAGTCGCTACATCCCTCATAGCTATAGGCAGTACCAGTGTTCAGAGTGCATAGGGTTACCAGGGTATGACCTGACACCCTCGGACTACAAAGACCTTGAGGTCTCCCCTGCCAGGGCAGCAGCAATACTAGGGCTGCCCAAAACCTCTCAGGTATATTCCCTGCTTCAATCTTGGGATGATGACCAAGAAGAGAAGATGGTGCAGAAGTTGAAGAAGCTGACGGGTGAAACAGGGGCAAAACCCCCCAAGAAGAAAATACAATAAGGCATGGCAGTAAAACCAATAGAACACATAGCAATCAAAGAGGAATGCAGGAAGCAGGGAGTAGAGGTCTTCTCAATCTTTAGCTACAACACAGAGAATAGAAGGGAAGATAGCACGGTCAAGGAAATCATCTTCAAGAGTCGCCTCAAGAGAGATGAAGTCCTTGCTGTCGCTATCGTTTACTTTAAAGCTATTGGTTATGTCGGCAAAGTGAATGTCATTCCTCTTCAACCTGAGTATTTCAGGGCAAGCCTGTCCAACAGACTCAGGTACTAAAAACCCCCCAAGGAGAAAACAACATGAGTAAGAAAGAAGTATCACTAGAAGTAGAGAAGATGATGAAGCAGGATGCAGCATTACAACAGAAGACAGCAGAGGCATTCATCTTAGCCAAGTCAGCAGAACTCCAGAGACTCAGGAAGCAGGATGCAAAAGCGTAAGTATACAGAAGACGACTGCTTTAGGATTTGGTGCAATCTCGGAGAAGAGAGGAGTATGGAAGAGGTTGCTAGTATCACTGGGAAATCTCCCAAAACTATCTACAACTATTCCTCTTCGGGAAAGTGGAAGGCAAGGCTAGAGGAGTTGTCACAGAAGGATAAAGAGGTCATTGAAGCGATTGTTAGGGATTCTGACACTAAGAGAGTCTTGACTGAGATGGAAGTGTATAGGGGGCTGAGTGAGTCCCTACTTCAAACCATCACAGATTCTCTCCCTCTGCTACAGCCGACTGCATCAGCCAGGGAGTTAAAGACCCTCCTAGATACCTACAGACTCATCAACGGTCAGCCTACCGACATCACGAAAACAGAGGTAGCCCAGGTCTCTACAGAGAACCTGTCCACCCCTGAACTGACCAGCCTTGCTGCTGACGTGGCAGAGAGATTGTTTAACTAGTTCCTCTAACTGGGTTTAGGGTAAAAAGTTTTAGGAGTACCTAACAAAAATCCCCCAAAGAAAAAAGGGGATTACTGGTCTATCTCCGACATAACTTTATCCTTGGCAATACCTGAACACATACCTTGTGAACCACGTAGGTATTCCTCTAGAGATTGAGTTGTATCAATGTGCTTATACTCAGCGGAAGAGAAGTCCATACACTCTTTATATAATCGTTCATACTTCTGTGCCATAGTCTCGGGTTTCTGACACCCTGCTAATAACACACAGACAGCTAGCAGCAAAGGCTTCACTTCACGCCCTCAGGATGTGCCTGCTTCCAATCCTTGATAAAAGCGTCGTAAAGAGTATAGGCATATTGTGCCACCTTCAAGTTAATAGCACTAATAGAAATTTTCTCAGTGTAATAGGTTGTTTCATAACCACTTCTCACTAGCAATGTATTGTGACTCGGAAGACCAATCGGATATAGGGAAAGTGTCGCTGTTACATTGCCAATATCAAGCTTACCGAAGTAGGAAAAGTCAGTGCTTCCTAGTAGCTTATATTTACATCTGATTGACTTTCCTATGACAAAACCAAGGTCTATCAGAGATGTCGAATTTTCAACAGATACTTCAGGTATTAAGTCCTGTAAATAATCTCCCCTTACCATAGTTACGAATTTAGGTTCAACACATATCTCCTCTGCCTTTAACTCCGAAAGGTTGACGGCAGAAGCCCCACAGGACAGCAGGGCAGCCAGCAGCACAAGTTTTCGCACCCTCCCAGCCTACCCCAGCGAGGCTGAGGCAGGTGCCGCACATGGACACACCCCCCAATGAAAAAAGAATTGAACACAGCAGACCAACTTAAAATAATCAGAGACGCAGGGGAAAGAGACTTTGAATTCTTCCAGCGACAGATACTCCAAATACCAGAGGAGTTCATCAGACCACATCAGCTAGGCTGGGTAGACTCCTTTGAGACCTACACAAAGGTCATGCTGCTTGCCCCTAGAGAACACCTCAAGTCCTCTACGCTAACAGCCTATCTCCTCTGGAAGGTTCTCTATAACCCTGAACTCAGGATACTTATTGTCACCATCTCAGACTCTCTGGCTAGCGGAATGCTGAACAGAGTTAAGACCATCCTAGAGACAAACCCCAGAATCAAGAAACTGTTTGGTGACGTGAAGGGTAACGGTATATGGGGTGCAGAAGGACTGACTCTCAAGAGGAAGAACGTCTACACAGAACCGACCATCAAGGCCATAGGCGTAGGTACGGCTGCTGTTGGGTCTCGCTGTGACCTCCTCATCTGTGATGACCTCACGGATTCACAGAAGGCGGATAGCCCTGCTGAGAGGCTGAAACTCTCGGAGAGATTCTTTGGGGAGTTGTCCTCCCTGGTGTTCGCAGGGGGCAGAACTATTGTCCTGGGAACACGAAAGTCCAAGGATGACCTCTACTCCGAGATTCTAGGCAACAAGTCCTTCTATTCCATTGTTCAGTCTGCTATTCAATCCCATTCCCTAGAAGAGTTGGAGTATGAATACATCAGAGATGCTAATGATGTGATTGTAGATGTAGCAATCAAGACGGAGGCAGTAGAGGTTCTAGACCCTATCAGGTGGCCTCTGCAACGGCTTCTGCTGAGGAGGGCTGAGACAGGTTCTACCTTATTCCTCAGGGAGTATCAGAACGATATCAGCAGCTTCAAGGGTGCCTTCCTGAAACCAGAATGGCTAAGACTGGCAGAGGAAATCCCCCCTTGGAAAGAACTCAATATCTACATGGGCGTAGACCTTGCTATCTCGGAGAAGCAGACAGCGGACTTTACCGTCATCACAAGTATTGGACACCATAGGAAAACCAACAGGATATATCTCCTGAGGATGCACAGGGGTAGGCATGACTTCCCCACAACCCTAGAGAATATCCAAGGGGAGTTTAATTACTGGAAGGATAAAGGCGTCAGACCTCTCAAGATAACCGTAGAGTCCAACGCTGCACAGAAAGCTACATACCAGATGCTATTCAAGACCAGCAACCTTCCTGTTATCCCTAGCCATACCAGTAAGGGCAAAGAATCAAGGATGACCCTCCTAGCCCCTTACTTTGAGAACAAGAGAATTACCCTCAGTCCAGACTTTGACCCTGAGGGAGTATTTAAGACTGAATGGTCAGCTTTTCCTAATGCCAGAGTCCATGACGACTCACTAGATGCAGTGGAAATTGCCCTACGCCCAATCCTTAGCGGGGGCAAATCAGGACAGGTAGTAATCGGAGGAATTAGATGAATCTTACAAACAAAGAATTGAACTTAATTGCATCAAGTAAAAAGGTCTGGAACTATTACAACAATGATTTTGTAACCGACTATCCGACCAAGGCTGTACAGCTTCCACTCGGTAGAACCATCAAGGACACCCTTGTCTCTGACAACTGGATTAGCAAGACTGTCAACAGGTTTGCCTCAGCGACAGTAGGCAAGTATTCCAGCATTGAAACAGAGGATGCCAAGCTAGCGGAGTATATCGCCCTTTGGCATGAAGCTATAGATTTTGAATCTAAAATCACCAGCATTGCCAGATACCAAGGACTCTTCGGATATGCTGTTGTCAAGCTGGTTTTCACGTTCCCAAGAGACGCTGACGGTGGAATCATGGTCTCTACCCCTGAGGAATTCCTACAAGGGATAGACCTTGCCGTCTTTGGTTCCGACAAGGCAATTGTTAGATACGATGAATACGGTAAACAAGATTCCGTACTTATCCAAGTCGGCAAGACTCTAGAGGTCTTTTATTCCGACAGGATAGAAAGGTATGAAATTACATCAGGCGGACTCTACAAGCTAATCAGCACTGAATCTACGCCTATTGGCCCCCTTGTGTTTGTGGTCAACAACCTAGAAACAGGGGTTAACAGCAACTCCGATATTCACCACATTGTTACCTTGCAAGAGGCGCTGAATGATGCCCTCACATCTTTACGCCTAGTTACTCACTACCACGGATTCCCAATCTATACGGCTACTGGTGTAACTCCTGCCTACGATGAAGACGGCAAGGCTAAGCCTATGATTATGGGCGCAGGTATGACCCTTCAAACAGAAGACCCTGACGCTAAGTTTGGAAGAGTAGAGATGCCTCAGATAACGCCCCTCAAAGAATCTATTGAGGAACTAACCAAGGAGATAGCAGTAGCAACCAACTCCTTAAGCCTCCTGACAGGCCAAGCCCCCTCAGGTGTCGCCTTGGCCTACTTGCAGTCTGACTTTCAAGCAGCAGTCACAGAGAAGCAGATGAAGATATCTAACTTCATCAAGAAGCTACACCACACCATCTTTAAGCTGATTGACTACACTTACACCACCAGCTTTAGTAAGTCTGGATTCAAGGTGTTTGTGGCGGGATACAACCCAATCCTTGCTGACTTGAATTTCCAGCAGGCTAAGGAACTCTATAGCCTCGGTAGTATCACCAGAAAGACTCTGCTTGATGCCGCTGATGTTGTGGAAAACACGCAAGCAGAACTAGACGCCTTGGCTACGGAGGGGGCAGCTTCACCAGACGGCCTTACAGCCCTCCTGAGAGGATGACCCTAGGTGAGTACCGCACAGACTCTCCATGACACCTTGCTGAGGCTTGTAGAGGCAAGCGCAAAAGCGGACAGCGCCGTGATTGAGGCAGCCCTACCAGAACTGGCCTCGATGGTAGGGGGTAGCCCTGCCGACCTCAGCGCCTTCTTCAAGGCTGACCCTGAGGGGATACGCCTCTTCCTGGCTAAGGGTGTCTCCCCTACCTCCTTTGCAGGCAAGCGCTTTGCAGCCCTCCTCCCCTTCCTGGCCGAGATGCTGAACGCCATTTACGCCCATGAGAGGGGGCAGGTTGAAACCTTCCTGGCTGCCAAGACCGCAGGGGAAGACCTGGCTAGGACATCCCTCTTCATGTCTCCGACCATCAAGGCAGCCATTCTGGATGAATGGGTCAACAAGCCTTGGAAAGGCGTAGCCCTCTCAGAACGCATCTGGGATTTCTCCAAGGCGTCAGAAGATAGCCTTCTTAAACTTATTGCGACAAAGATTGCTGAGGGTAAATCCCCCAAGCAGATACAACCAATAATTAGGAAGGTTTTTAAAGACCAGTCTACATATAACGTTAGGCGTCTCTTGCTTACAGAGTCCTCTAGGGTCTGGCATGATGTTCAGAATCTCGCCTACCAAGAGTTTAAGCACATCAAACATGTCAAACTGAAATATGGTGTTAGGCATAAGAAGGATTGCGCTTGTACGCCTTGGCATGACAAAGGCAACATTCCCTACGAAGATGCGCCTACAATGCCTATTCATCCCTTTTCTTCATCCTATTTACAGGCAGTCGTGGTTTAACAAGGGCAACAGAAAACATACCGCCATTAAGATAAGTATGTAGTGATGAACTGCAACTTAACTTAATGGAGTCATTGAATGTCAATTGAAACCGAAACAAACACAGAGTCTACCAAGGTGGTAGAGGATGCAAAGCCCCACACTGGAACACCAGACCAGCCGCTAACCAAAGAACAGAGGTTAGAGAATGATAACTGGCAACAGAGGGAAAAGCTTAGGCAATACAAAGAGGAAGTAGAGACCTTAAAAGGAACTGTACAGACTCTCACAAGTGGCCTAACAGAGATACAAACATCATTAGCTGCTAAGCAGGAAGCAGAGACACAAGCCGCAAAAGAGAAGGCGTTGAATTCCGCCCTTGATGAAGCAGGTATTGTTGACGCTAAGGCTAGAACACTCGCAACCAAGATGCTTGGAGATGCAGAGGATTTAGCAGCAGGAATCAAACAAGTTATTGAAGACTATCCTTTTATAGTCGGGAAGAAAACTATTGTTCTTCCTAACACTGGTGTTGCTAGGTCAGATGACACACACATCCCAGTTGAACAGAAACTTGCAAGCGGTTTATCAAAAATAATTAATAAATAATTTCAGGAGATTAACATAATATGGCACTAACACTCGTAGAAGCAGCAAAACTCATGCAAGATGATGTACAGGCAGGAGTTATTTTCAATACATACCTTGCTAACCCACTGGTAGGACTTCTCCCCTTTGAGAACATCCCAGGTTCAGCATACGTCTACACCAGGGCACCGGGCGTAGGCACCGTCTCCAACACCCGTGCTATCAACGCAGACTACACAGAAGAGACCGTAGGCTTCACAAGGCTTACCGCCTCCCTCGGCAGACTCGGTGGTAAGGCACAGGTTGACAACTTCCTACAGGTCACTGGTTCAGACATCAATGACCAGCTTGCAGCGCAGATTGCAGCTAAGTCTAAATACACTGGTATTGCCTTCCAGAACCAGTTCTTCAATGGAGATGTAGCGACAGACGCTAACGGTTTTGACGGCCTTAAGAAGCTGCTTACTGGTACTTCACAGGAAACTCTAGACGCACTTACCATGATTACCCTTGCAGACATTGACTCCCTGCTTCTTTCCCTTGACTCAGACGCTTCTGCACTGTTCATGAACGATAAGACCCTTCTTAAAATCAACGCACTTGCTAAGGGTTCTGGAATGCTTGCCTTCAACTCTATTGAGACTGTCGGCACAAGGATTTCTACCTACGGTGGAGTTCCTATCTACAGGGCAGGTAAGCTAGGAACCAACGCTTCCATCCTCGCAGACGGAGAAGTCTACGCTGTCAGATTTGGTGTTGACGGAGTTCACGGTATCCAGGCATCTACCCCTGAGGCTAAGCTAATCAGCCCTGACCAGAACGCTTCTGCACCTGTTTGGACAGCAAGAATTGATTGGTACGCTGGTATTGCACAGAAGGCACTACAGTCTGCTGCAAGAGTTACCAAGAAGATTGTTTAATAGTGGGGGCTTTAATGCCCCCTCTTTTGGAGACCAATAATGTTTACCTATCCTTCAACACCACCTACCAGAGACTTTTCTAGTCTTAGCTACGCACTGTACAGGGTTAGGCAAATTAGCAGGGACACCAAGGAAAACCCCCCTTATAGTTATTCCGATGAAGAATGGGGAGAGTTACTAGAGGACTCCAAGCTTGGGAATAAGTACCAAGTATTTAAAGCAGTCCATTTAGCAATTAGCACTAACCCAGAACGGCTGCAATCCTTGGGAGAAGAGTCAGGTAGCTATACCTTCTCAGACCTAGAGGCAGTGAAGAAGCAGCTACTTATTTCCCAGAGAGAATTAAACGGTAAGCTGGGTATAGGTAACGGTTCGTCTTTTATCTCGGTTCCTGTGCTTGTGGGGACATCGTGCAGTACCCAGTAACTACCCTCACCCTCCAGACCAGCTTCAAGCTTGGTATCCCAGGAAGAGAGAGGGCTATCTACACTGATGCAGAAACAATCCTTGGGTCTTTCGCACCGCTTAGCAAGGAAGACTACATCAAGCGCTACTCAGTTGAATCTTACGTGGACAACGGTGCTTACGTTCTACATACCCAATCTATCCTGACTGTCGGACAACGCCTCAAGACAGACGGCAAAACCTACAAAGTCATTGGGTTTAGAAAGGGTAGGCAAAGGAATACAGCGCAGTTACTAGAGGTCACTGATGTTTGACCAAAAGATAATTCAACAGCTAAGAGGCGCTATTGAGAAGGCGATTGAAGAGACTGCCGTTGCCGTTCAGGAAGGGGCAAGAGAATTAGTCCCTGTGGACACTGGCAACCTACAGCAGTCCATTCAGATTGAGAAGATTGGAGAGTTTGAGGTCAGAGTGTCGGCAAATACGGAGTATGCCTTGAACGTCCATGAGGGTCACGCCACCAAGAACGGAGGCTTTATCCAAGGAACGCCATACCTCCTCAAACCGTTACAGGATGAGGAGAAGAATCTAGCGCAGAGGGTGAAAAACAATCTATGAAACCTATAGAACCTTTGATAGATGCTGTTTACTCTGCGCTGACTTCCTTGCCCGACTTAATGAATCTAATTGGCACATTTAGTGATACTGCTAGTGATTCTACGCCTACTGCAATTGCCTACAACACTCTTCCAGAGAATTATAAAACCCCTGGGTCTGATAAAGCCTACATCATTTACAACATTGAGTTTACCAGCCCTAGACTCAACCAAGGAAAGACCTTCCTTCAAGAAGTCAGTTTAAAGTTTTATATAGGCGGTTATGATGCCCCTAGAATAGTAGACCTTCTTATGGGGCAGTTCAATAATACCCAGATTTACACTTATGTTATAAGCCCAAAGGGAATGCTTCAGTTACCCAATGGAGATATGACACTAAGATTTAACTTGATATAGGAGATTTATAAATTATGCCAACAAAGAAAATGCTTCAAGTAGTACCTAAGACAATCGTATACACCCCTACTGGTGGTACTGCTGTCACCATCTCTGACTTCTCAGATGCCGTAACCTTCTCATACGCTGTAGAACTCAGTGAGATTAACTCTCAGTCTGCCGACTACGCTATTGGTAAGCTTGTCACCGGCAGAAGCGTCAGCCTCAAAGCAGTTGTCAATAACTTTGACCTGCAACAGTTCACCGCCATGACCTCTGGTGTTGCTGCTGACTACGCTGCTGCTTCTGACTCTATGACTGGTAGCGCTAACAGCTTTGCCGTGAACCAGGGTCTAGTCGTCTTTACGGGCTACGATACAACCGAAAAGAAGAACGTTGTTATCACTCTATACCTTGCATCTGTTATGGTCAGCGGAGACCTCTCCTTTGGTAAAGATTCAGAAGTCAAGCTTGGTATTCAGTGGGATGCAATGAGACCAGCTACCGGCCCCGTCTACAAGATTGAATACAGCATTACCTAATCATAGCCCCCTCTTACCGACCCTCACTGGAAACAGTGGGGGTTTTCTCGTTCAAGGGCACAGTAAATACTGACCATAATAAACTATTAGTATCTCAGGTAAGAGAGGGAGAACATATATGAAGACAAAAAGAACAGTAGAAGAAAAGCTAGCAGGAACAAAAGAGGCAGTAACAATTAATGGTAAGGTATACAGCCCCAAGCGTCTTAAAGTGTTTGATGTTCAGAGGCTAATGAATGAAAAGGCAGAGAAGCTTAAGGCAGTTCAGGCTATGCAGAGAAGGCTAATGAAGATTCAAGCTGCAATGGAGTCAGGAGAATTGGAGTCTCTGAACCTCTCTACTGATGAAGCAGAGAAGTACGTAGAGACCGTCCAGAACACAACTGTAGACCTCGCAACAGAACTTGGTACAGACCATAACCTCTGGCTACTTGAAAGACTCTACCCTGATGCCAAAGAGTCAGGCGACTTAGTAGAAATAGAGTATGACGAATATGACACCGCACTTGAGGCAATATTTGAGGTCAATCCATCTTTGGGAAAGTCCAAAGCAATACTCCTGATGAATCCTCTGAACCAGAATGGGTAAGGGAGTGGCATAAGAAACAAGCTGCTGAGAACAAGGTAGAGATTGATACTGGGGATTTCTACTCCATTCTCAGCAGGGAGTACGGCTGGACATACGCTGAGATTTTAGAGTTACCGGATGAAGTATTTCATCTGTCGGTAGAGAAGTGCTTCAACCTGCTTTCTAAGCAAATTGGAATGGGCGCAACAGGATATGACTTTGCCAGTGAGTCTCAGAAGAAAGTCAAGGAATTTTTGAATGATGGTGTTCAAATACCCAATGGAGAATAATGCAGACAACTATTACAGGGACAATTAAAAACCCCAAAGGACAAAACCTAATAAACGTGAAGGTAAGATTCTTCTTAGTAGAGTCTGGTTACATCAACGGTATTGTCTACCCAGCAAACTTTGATGTAGAAACCTATTCAGATACAAACGGCAACTTTAGTATCAATGTTTGGAATAACACGGATGCTGCTGCGAGATACAAGATTGAATTCTATGACAATGGCACCCTTATTGACTCATTCCTAGCGTATGTGCCGGTCAAGCCTAGCGTCTCTATTGATGAAGTCAGGACATATTCAGGTGTTGTGGGCATTGCGCCTACGCCTATTTATGCTGACTTGTCCACTGCGATTACGGCACTAAATCAGCGCCTTGAAGAAATCAACATCTCTGGTACTGGGATAGATACCTCGCAGTACTTCAACAAGACTGACTCAGATGCCCGTTACTACCAGAAGACGGAATCCGACAGCAGGTATTACAGCAAGGCGCAGGTAGACAACCTGTTTGGTGTCACGCCCAGTGCCTATAACGTTACAGCAAGCCAGACAACATTCACACTACCGTCTACAGACCTTGTGGCCTCTGTAAAGGTCAACGGGTTTGAGATGGAATCGTCTCTGTATTCCGTTAGCGGTACAACCCTAACCTTTCCCAACCTGAACACTGGCGACTATGTACAGGTCTTACAGCAAGGCGCAAGAACAGGAATAGTCAGAGAAGAATTCACCACAACAACCACAGGAACAAGCGTCTTTACGCTGTCTTCTGCGGGCAACGTCTTCTCAGTATCAGTGGATGGTATCGCCCTAGAACCTTCACTATGGACACAAAGCCCTACAACACTGACTATTCCTAATTTAGAGTCAGGTTCAAAAGTAATTACTATAAGAATTAGAAGTTTATAAGAGGTAGCGCATGAACGTTAGCACCATTTGGGTAGAAGTCAAAGCAGATATTAACAACCTATTGTCTGGCCTGAGAAGGGCTGAGACCGCATCACAAGATACCTCTACCTCTCTGGCGGCTGATGCTAAGTCTGTGTCTACTGCATGGTCTGGTATCGGAGACGTTATTGCAGGGGCGCTGAATACTGCCGCCTTATTGGGCTTTGTCTCCGCTATGACGGATACCGCCTCCAAGACTCAGGGACAGGTTAGGAAGATTTCTACCGTGTTCGCACAAGCGTCTGATGACGTGATGAAGTGGGCCGACACCAACGCCGCTGCTATGGGGCTGACCTCCAAGGAGGCGGCTGCCCTCGCTGCTGACGTTGGGGCGACGTTCAAGGCCATTGGGTTTGGTGCCGACCAAGTCGGCGTGATGTCTACCCAGGTCACCACCCTTGCGGCTGCCCTCTCTAGCTGGACTGAGGGGGAGAAGTCCGTTGCAGACGCACAGGAAATCGTAGCGGCTGCCCTCAGAGGCGAGACAGACAGCATTCAGGAACTTGGGTACATCGTTGACCAAGACATCGTGAAAGCCAAGCTGCAAGCGGAGGGGAAGGACAAGCTGACCGGCGCAGCCCTCAAGCAGGCAGAGGCACAAGCAACCCTGGCCGTCATCCTCGACCAGTCCAAGGACAAGCTAGACGCCTACAGCGCCTCTTCAGAAGGCGTTGCCACACAGCAGAAGGTCATAGCGGCAAACATGGAGGAGGTCAGGACGCAGGTAGCAGAGGGGCTTACCCCTGCTATTGCCTTCCTCACAGACAAGATTGCCGAGGCGACCGGCTGGTTTAAGACCCTCCCAGCCCCAATCAAGGTGACGGTTGCTGCCGTCGTCTCTGCCACCCTCGCTGTCCTTGCCCTTATCCCGGTCATTGGGATGATGGTTGGTGCAGTCGGCACCATCAAGCCTGCAATGCTGGCTGCTTCAACTGCCGTCAGAGGCGCAATGACCTCCATAGGCGCAAGCATCTCTAGTGCTATTTGGCCTGTTACGCTTGTTGTTGCTGCTATTGCTGGTTTATACCTTGCCTACAAGAATAACTTCCTAGGCATTAGAGACTTCCTCAAACCAGTTATTGAGAACATCATTGCTATCTACGGCAAGATTGTAGAAGGCGTCAAGTTTGTTACCTATAACTCTGACACTCTCTGGAAGGGTTTTGTAGAAGGCTTTAAGCTGACTGCACAGACCATAGGACAGATTGTGAAGGGCGTAGGGCTGATGCTGTCTGGTGTAGGACTCATCCTATATGGGGCGTTTGTTGAACCTTGGGTTCCTGTCCTTGTTGGACTCCAAGCAGCCGCAAGAGGAATCGTTACAGGCTTATCAAGCCTAGTCAACAGAATTGCACAGATGCTTCAACCTGTATTTGGCATTCTGAAAACTCTTGGAATATCCGTAGGGAATGCCTTACAAGTCGCCATGTCTGCCGTCTCTGGAGTCATTGGAGATGTCTTCGGTTCTGCCGTAAGCGACATCAAGAGTAAGGCTGATGCTGCTAGCGCAAACTCAGCGACCATTGCCAAAGGGATGAAGCAGGTAGAAGACGGCTATAACACTGCCGCTACTGCCGTGAAGGGCTACACAGGTGCTTTAAGGGGTGTCGTGGCGGCAACTCAGGCAAACCTCAAGACGCCGCCTCCAGTCAACGTTGCCAACGCAACCCTCCCAAAACCCCCTGCCAACTCCTACAGTGCGTCCAACCCGGCTGCCCTCCAGAACTACGGAGTGGATGCCGCCAACGCTGCTGCCAAGGTATCTGAAGATGCAGCGAAGAAGGCGGCTGACGCTGCCACCAAGCGCAAGCAGGCCATAGAGGATGAGATAACCTCTCTCACCCGTCTCCTTGCCTCCAACAAGCGTCTTGTTGACTCTGGCAAGATGACGGTTGATAACGCTATCAACTTTAGGCAATCCGTAGAAGACCTTGCTAAGGCGGCACAGAGAGAAGGTATTGCCAATGATGCTGGTGTCAAGTCGCTTCTCAGCAAGGCCACTGCGTACACTGCCGTTGCACTTGCGGCAGGGAAGGCACATGAAGCCGCACTCACAGCGAAAGAGGCAGCCAGAGAACAGGCACAGAAGGACAAAGAGGCCAATGCCGCTGTCAAGCAAAATGCTAAGGCGTTGACTGACCTTCTTGTACGTCAGAAAGACTTAGTTAATAACAACAAGATAACAATAGACCAAGCAATTAACTACAAGCGTAGGCTAGATGAAATCAACGCCAACATCAAAGAAGCTGGGGTTTCTGGCAACGCTACTATTAAGATGCTGCTTGGTCAGGCATCTGCATATGCCGCTGTCTCCATGTCCGCTGCTGCTGCGAAAGATGCGAAGACCAAGCATGAGGCAAACCAAAAGAAGCTAGATGCTGACTATGAAAAGCGTCTTGCCAACCTCAAGTCAGTCACCAAGGCAATGTCTGATGAAGAGATTGCCAGCAAGATAAAAGTCCTTAGCGCCTCCAAGGACTACAAGAAAGAGAAGCTGTTAGAAGTTCTCTACACCGAACAGGCGACTAGGGCTAAGGCTGCGGAACAGACCCAGACCGCAGGGCTAATTGATGCGCTTGGGCAGCTTGCAGAGGCACAAGGCAAGGTCACTGCTGCTGTTGACGGATTCAACCAGACCATAGCGGCAGAAGACTTCTCTACCAGAGTCACAACCCTTCAAAATGCTATGGCGGCTGAATTGGCAGCAGTAGAAGGGAATGAGGCGGCAACACTTGAAATCAAGAAGAAGTATGCCCCTCAACTCCTCGCCATAGAGATAGACAGGGTAAACGCCGAGACACAAGCCAAACTAGACAAGATTGAGGAGACCTACAATAAGGAACTGAGTGAAGCTACACTTGCTGGGGCCGAGACAACCGACCTCACTAAGGCGTATGAGGCAACTAGAGTAGCTATCAGCAATAGCGCTACTGCAACTATTGCAGGCATCAGGAATAGGTCTGCTGCTGAAATCACATCTCAAGAAATCGCACTGGATAAGAAGGTTGTAGAGGAAAGAGTCAGAATTAACTCTGATGCTGCCGATACGATTGTTAGTGCTTACCTTGAGGGACTTTCAAGCTTAGATACTGCTGGTATAGCGCTGGTCAAGACACAGCTTGAAGCCCTGCGAGACTCATTCCTAGCAATGGGAGAGAGTGGTTTAGGGGCAGTAGACAAGATTAACGATGCTATCAAAACCGTCTCTGATGAGTCTGCAAGAAAGGTCAAGGAAGCTGTCAAAGGATTCTCTTCCATTGCAGGACAACTCAAAGGGCTTGACAAGGAGTTTGCCGACCTTCAGTTAGACCCTGACAGTAAGGATGCGTTTGTCTCCCAGGGTCTCGCTGGGTTTGACACCCTCATTGCGAAATACGATGACCTTATCTCCTCTGCCGGAGAGTACGCAGACGTTCTAGAAGGCGCTGGTGACGTGGCAGGGGCAGCCCTGATGAGGGCAGAGGCAGACAGGCTGAGAGGAGTTCAGGGCGACGTACAAGCCGCTAGGACAGTCAAGCAGGGGCAGCTAGGCACCACCTTTGACACCAACAAGGCCAAGGCTGACAAGGAGGCAGCAGACACCAAGGCCAAGGCTGAGAAGGCTGCGGCAGACTCCATCCTGGCTACTGACAACTCCATCGTGACAAGCCAACTGGCTAACGCTACAACCCTCGCTGAGTTCAAGCTGAAAAAGCTTGAGGATGAGAAGGCAGCAAAACTGTCACTGGCAACCACCGACCAAGAGAGGGCAGAAATTGAACTCTCTTACGTGGACAGAATCACAGCAGCACAACTTGAAGCGCTAGAGGTCAGAAAGAATGCCGCTGATGAGGCGTTGAAGCAGGAACTAGCAGGACAGTTGGATAAGGAAGGTCTCACCACCAAGCAGAAGGAAGATATTGAAGCTTACTTTGCCGAGAGGAAAAGGCTAGCTGATGATGCCTACGCCCATGAAAGAGACCAAATCAAGCAGACTGCCACGGAAGCTGAGAAGGCACAGAGGAAGCAGCTAGAGGCTTGGAAGCAGGCACTAGCACAATTTGTCAAAGACTTGTCCTCTGCCGTATCTACTGCTTACGCTTCAATCTATGACAACAACAGCAAGCTAGCGGCTGGAAGTGCGACACCTGAGGACACCGCCAAGGCGAATCATGAAGCAGCAGAAAATGCGGGAGTAGGCATCTTCAATGCCGCTGTGACTGGCCTAAAAGCCGTCTTCCCACAGTTTGCTTACTTCATAGACCTGATTGGAGGTCTTCTAGCGAACATGCCTCAGTTGGGGCTAGTGTTCCAGAGGGTAGGAGAAATCTTCCTTGTGGCAATGGACATCCTTGCCCCTGTGGTTGAACTCCTTGCCTCAGTCCTAGAACCTCTCTTGAATATCCTCAAGGTAGTTCTAGAGTCTGTGATTAAACCGCTGCTGCCTGTTCTGACATTCTTCCTCAAGGTCACTTCTGCAATCATCACGGCTATCTATAACGTCATCAAGACAGTATGGAATGCAATAGCAGGGTTCCTGAATGGGATTGACATTCTCGGATGGAAACCATTCAACCTGAGTATGTTGCCAGAACTGGAAGGCGTGAACGGCGCTAACACTCCAAGCGTTGATACGGGAACCGTAGGCGGCACAGGGTCAAGTAGTGGAGGGGCAACCTCCAAGACTGAAACAAGAACCGCTAACGTGACCATATATGTCAATGAAGCGTCTAATCCAGAAGAAGTAGCAAGTCTGGTTGAGAAAAGGCTTATCAAAGCACTTGGATAACGATAGGGGGAGAAATCCCCCTATTTCTTATTTGGGGCACTAGGTAAAACCAACATACTAAAATTATTACAGAGGTAACAATGGACTACGCAATCATAGGTGACTATTTCTCACCAAAACTAATAATCACTGAGTTTGATATTCAGCCCACAAATAATAAGCAGGTTATAGACACCAACAGGAAAAAGATTGTTGGCAAGGCAAAACAGTCTCTTAACATCTCTGTTAGCGGAATCCTGAAAGCAGACAGCTTTCTAGACCTTGAGAAAGAACTAGAGAAGCTACAAGCTGCACTGAACAAGCCAGAGTTTAAATTAGTTCTGGGGGCCAAACCCCAATGTTATTACTTAGTGTCATGGGACAGTTCTAGCCTTCCACGTAAGCCTAAGAATGGAGGTTATGTACTGCCTATCTCTCTAGACTTTACTGTTCTGGAAGATTCAGCAATTAAAGCCCTCCCCTGTTCCTATGGGTATATTCAAGCAATCTTACCATTAACTCATGAAGGGATGTATGCCAGCAAAGAAGTTACTGTGCCGTTTGTCGGTAGTATTTTTAGCCAGGTATACTTACCGTCAATCACGACAACAAGCACAATATTTACTGTCGGGTCTTATACATTACGCCTTGATAACTCTGGCGCAACACCTAAGTTTAAACTGTCTTTTGGTAATATCGTTCTGTTAGAAAAGACTGTGTATACCGAGACCTTTGCAATTATGGGCTTAGTGTTTGAAGGCAATCAGATTGCAGTCTACTACGATGGGAACAGGTATACCGTCAACCAAGCGCACAATAAGGCAGCTTATAACTCCACGACAAATAAAGCAGACTTCAAAGGTTGGGAGGCAGTCTTTGCCGCCACTCTACCCCATGATTACATCATGGCAACCATCCATAAGAATATACCAATCATTCAGTTCAGTCAGATAACGGATGGTTCAAACATCGTCGTCAACAGCGGCAGCAATAGGGCAAATGCGTCTATTGTCATCCATAACGGCTTCAATTCAGTATGGGGAAATGATTTTGGATTTACCGCAAACAACTGTAATTACTTTGTCTTCAACGGGATAACCAGTGATGTTGTTGTCAACCCTCCTGCTGCAAGTGCTGGTATCACGTACTACCCAGGAAAGAAGACGCTACTCCCATACCTTGAGACAGGCAGGAACACTATATACATGGACGGTGTAGGAACAGCCCTACTGACATGGCAGGAACGATACTTATGATTTTTGAACTACAGCTAGTGACACCACAAACTTACGCCACCTATTCATTTTTTAAGAATGTGGCCAACATCAAGACCAAGAAGTCATACAACAACATTGGTAGTTTCAGCTTCTCCGTTCTTTCTTCATTCTCTGATTTTGACAGGGCGATTACGACTCCAGAAGGACAAGGGCAGGTAGTTATTTATGCAGACGGCAAGCCCTACCTACATGGAGTCATTGACACGTATTCTCCAACTGAATCAGGTTTTGTGGATGTAAGCTGTACTGAGATATTGCAACTCCTCAAAGATGACATTATTGTTGGAGACTATAAGTTATCCAACTATAAGTATGAATACCTTCCAGAAGCTAGCCCTATTCAGGATAGAAGCAATTCAGACTTCAATGAAGCAGAGGTTGAATCATACTGGGGGCAGTACGGAGACAGCTACTTTGTAGCCGATATCTACAGCGACTCTGAAGGGACATACGTCAATGCCATTGATGACGGCCAAGGCGTCTCCTACTACGGTGCAGCATCAGGAGTCAGACAGAAGATTTACCCAAGGTGGTTAATCAACAACCGCCAGACCTCCTACATTCTCAAGATGGAGGGTACAGGATTCCCACGTAACTTTTACTACGTTGGTTCACATAACTGGTCAAATAAAACCTCCACAGAAACACAAAACGTAGGAGACGGTATTTATACCACTGCTGCACCAATTAATCCCTCACAGACAACACCAGGGGGTTTATTTAACGTAGGGCCATACTACCTGTATATCAAGACCAAGAACGGGAGTACCAATAACTTCTTGATGAACATTAGGATTGACCCATTTACTTCTGTGCTTGGAAGGAAAATCATTCCTTACTTCATGTTGTACAACTCGCCCTTCAAGGCAGTCTTCAGCTACTCCGAGGACGCAACAACCTTCTATGTTGGTCTCTCTATCACCTTCAACGTTGACGGAGAGGATTACACCTACAGCAACCAAGCCAGCTTCAATAAAAGCTACTACAACGGTGCCTATAACGCACAAGCTTTTTTCATGGTTGACTCAGTCGCTTGTAAGTACCACTCCTTTAGGTTTGAGGAAGTTAACAAAGAGAACCACCTTGACTGGCTAAACCGAGTATCAGACAGCATCTCCTTTATCAGGACTACAAATGCCCTTACTGGTTACTCATGGTCTTTGAAATACACTGATGCCGATAAGTGGCAGATAGTCAGCAAGATTCTAGAGTTAGGTGGTAACGCAACCCTTGAATACGCAGGGATAGCAGATAACAAGCCAACCTATTATGTCCACAATTATTCCAATCTTGAAGAATTATACAAGTTTGCCAACGGTGATGAGATATTCAACGTCAGGTATGAAAAGGACTTCTCCGACACATATAACGTGTTGGTAGCGTCAGCCAAGAGAACCACCAATCAGGGGAACTCAACCCTAGTCACCACATACAGCATTACTATTGCGCCCAATCCTGACAGACCCAACAGACTTGGTAGGTTAAAAAAGAAGATAGCCAATCCATCTGGGATTGAAGATATTGAGACGTTAACCCAATGGGCACTATCTGTCTACGATGAACACTCCGCACCATCAGAACCAGTTAGCTTCAACAGTATCCTTGATTCTTTCTGGCTAAAGACTCTGCCAGGGCAGTACATCACGATTCATGGACTACTAGAAGGGCAGACCATCGTAGAACAAGTGAATAATATAAGTATTGATGAAGGTACAGGCACGGTGTCTGTTGAGTTAGCGAAAAGGCTAACCCTGAAATCAGCACTTATAGAAGCTAGGTTAGCAGCGGAGTAGCATTAATGGATAATATCAACGTATTAGCAAAAATAGCAGGGATGGAAAAGGATATTGAATATCTGAAATCCGGTCATGCAGAGTTCAAGGAATTCATGAAACGATTTGAGGCAGTGCCATACCAGATAAACAGCATTAACGACAAAATGGATACTCTGCTAGATAGGGTTAAAGCTGTAGAAGAAGAGGAGGATGATGGAGACACCAGAACCAAGAAAGCCTTTGATTGGGGCGCAGACTGGATTAAGTATGTAGCCCTCTTCCTGCTGGGATTGGTTGTCATCATCGGGGGGCTTTTGGGCATCCCTATTCCATTCATAGGGGGCAGTTAATGACTTCAATTATTCTCGCTATTCTTTTTATTATTAGGGCTTTAATCATCTGGCAGTTGTCAGAGTTAGTCCACAATATCTCAGACAAGAAGCTTAAGGGTCTCGCCTTAAGTGGAATGCTTATCTATGTTGCCTACATTGTCTACGGGGTTATTACAACCGCTGCAATTAACCCTCTGGTAATATTTGGATTAATAGGACTCTTCCTAGTCCTTCTCGCAGTCAACAAGTTCTTCAAGAAGCAGAGAGAGGGATGCTGATAACCTCTGGCCTCCTGAAGGCTATGAACAATGGCTACGCTGTCCAAGATGCCGACACTGTAGCCATGAAGCTGAACAAGGCAGCAGAGACCTTCCAGATAACTACTCCTCTGAGAGTCCTGCACTGGCTAGCGCAAATCGGCCATGAGTCTAGTTTTAAGCCTCAAGAAGAAAACCTCAATTACTCTGCCAAAAGATTGTTTGAAGTCTTCCCCTCTAAGTTTCCCAACATAGCAGCAGCCCAGGTCTACGCCTACAAGCCCCAGGCAATCGGCAGCAGGGTTTATGCCGACAAGCTAGGGAACGGTTCTGAACTCTCAGGAGAAGGCTACCTGTACAGAGGTAGGGGCTACCTGCAATTGACGGGAAAAAGTAATTACACCAAGTATGGGAAACTAATTGGGTTTGAGTTACACACTCATCCTGACCTCTGCCTACAGCATGGTATCAGCGCATTAGTAGCAGGGGCTTATTTCCAGCACAACAATATATTGCAGTACGCAGATAAAGACGATATTGCCACAGTGACTAGATTAGTCAATGGACGTGCAATGCTTGGCCTCTCAGACAGAATAAGAAGGCTGGCAGCAGGTAAGAAGTATTTATAAGGGGATTTTATGAACATTGAAACATTACTCGAAAGGTTCAACGTAGAGGCAGTCATCAGAGGACTTATTAGGGAAGCTAATGCTACGCTTGAGTCTTTTAAAGGCGCAGAGAAGGAAGCTTGGGTTGTCAATATCGCCTACACATGGCTAGAGACCGTAGACGGTTCCATTCCCATGATTGGACTCTATCTGGATATGCCCTGGGTTGACGTGGCAGAAAGAGAAGTAGTAAGGCGACTCGTTAAAAAGATATTTGATGAAATGAATAACGTTTGAGGTAAACCATGAGTGATTCAATTACTACCCCAATTACACCTAGTAGTGTGGGGATTAAAACCATAACACAGTCAACACGCCTTAACGTTGTTGACTACTCTTCTGGTTCTACTACATTCACTGACTTAACAAATTACTACACCAAGGCAGATGCAAACCTGTTGCTAGCTGGAAAGGCAAATGTCTCCCATACCCATAGCTTCTCTAGCCTGAGTGACCTCCCAAACACCCTGGCTGGGTACGGCATTACGGATGCCGCAGCAGTCGGCCATACACACACCTTCGCAAGCCTCACCAGCAAACCAACCACCTTGTCTGGGTACGGCATCACAGACGGGCAAGCCCTGGCGTTGGGAGGCGGTACAGCCAAGACAGACGCCTTCCTCTCCTCCATCCTCGCCAGGACGGGCAAGCCCCTCTACGGAGACCCAGACTTTGCCACCACCAATAACGGCATTGTCGCCTACAACAACCTCGGCAATGGCGCTGTTGTCATCACCAGGGATGTAGACGCAACAGCCCCCAACAAGTCTAAGAACGTTCTGACCATCACTAAGAACGCTTCTACTGCTTCTCCTGGCTTAGGTGGCTTCTGGCAGGGTGTGGTGCCTCAAGCGAACCAAGTCTATGCAATGGTTCTTATCGCCAACATTCCCGTTGGCTACTCCCTGTTTGGTTCAGGCAACCCTACCGGCACGGGCGCTACAGACACATGGATTACCTCTACTGCCGGGACTGGGAAGTGGAGGACTTACGTCAGGATGATGTATGCCGGGGAAGGCGGTACCTTCTCCAGCACTGGTCATGTCTACTTGTCTGGAGGCACGTCCACTGACGCCTTTGTCTGGAAGCTGGCTTATGCAAACGTCTTCCACCTAGGCCAGGATGCAGGGTCAAATATTGAAGACTATCAGGTGAAGTCAGTTGGGTTTTCTAAGCTGACCTCTCTGCCGACCACCCTTGCTGGTCACGGCATCACTGATGCGTATACCAGGGTGCAGGCACAGTCCAGAGGAATGAACCTGCTGACCAACGGGTTTGGCACGACAGGCGACAACACCAACTTCTCTCAATTCACCTTCAATGCTGCTGAGGTGTACTCCGGGGGAGGGTCATTCACTACTGCTGTTCTGAACGCCGTCCACACTCAGGATGAGTTTGTTCCTGTAGACCCAGCTAAATACTATAGGTTTACCTTTGCGGCAAAAACACTGAACCTAGTGACGGGCAATAACTACGCCTACGGGACATCTACCTCTTACGATGTAGACCTCAACTCAATCCTTCCGATTCACTACACCTTTGACAATGATACCTACACCACCCTTGCTGCCCCTTTAAAGCCAGGGGATACAACCATTACGCTTACCTCTGCGGCTGCTTGGGATACGCAAGCGACAGCAGCGAATAACTACATCAAAATCCACAGCTTCAAAAACACCAAGGGGTATTACTGGCCTGCGAAAAGCTACAGCAGGAATGTTGGAGGTCTAGGACAATATACGGCAGCTAACGTCAACCTCTCCACAAACGTTGTGACTCTGACAACGCCTTGGACAATTGCCAACCCAGATGATGTGAACGGGTGGCCTGTCGGTACCCCAATCGGCACATGTTACTCAGCGTCTAGCTACCAATACTTTACAAACGTTGGCAACACTCCTATTCCTACTACTTGGACTACGTATAGCGGAGTCATCGGAGGCACTTTTACCAACACTGGTCAAGTCGTGTCCGTTAACTTCCCAACGGGAACTGCTTTCATCAAGCTAGGATTCCTGGCAAACCGTACCTCTACAGGAGTTGGAGGAACAGCAGGGAACGTGACTGCCTTCTCTGCAATGCACTTCTCAGAGAATACGATTCAGAACTACACAGGTGGATTGACTCCTTCTCCAACCAACACCATTAACCTGAACGGTGCTGGGTTCACTTTCACCAACGGGATATTGACCTCTTTTGCTGGAACGATTACGGGGCTGACGGATTCACAAATTACCTCTGTTGGCTGGTCAAAAATCCTTAGCAAGCCAACTACGCTAAGTGGATTTGGCATTACTGACGCCTACACCAAGACAGAGGTTGACTCTGCGCTGTCTGGTAAAGCAAGCACTACCCATTCACATGATTTCTCCACTCTGACCAATAAGCCTACAACTCTTGCAGGATATGGAATCACAGACGGAGGAAGCGGTAGCGGTTCAGGTGATATGGCTAAGGCAACTTATGACACCAATAACTCAGGTGTCGTGGATGACTCGGAGAAGCTGGCTGGTATCGCTGCAACAAGCTATGCCCGTATTGACCTAACCAACACATTTACCAAGTATCAGAGAATCCCGTATGACTCTGCACAAGACACCAACCTCCTGATGTTAAGCAGACCTAGCCCTACATCAGGCCAGTCAGTGAACGGCTTTGACTTCAAGGATGCAGCAGGCAACACCTTTACAGGAGGGTTGTACCAGATTTACAGCACTTCTTCATTCTATGAAACTAGGTTGTACGGGAAGGGTAATGTTGTCATTCACACCAACGATGGAGGCGGGACAGTCAACGGTACTGTTAGGTTTGTCACCACCAACAGCAGCGGGACTAACGCCACATGGATTGTAGACAACACAAAGATTACTGCCCCCGACAACAGCACAGTTCTAACAACGAAGACACAGGACAGATTAGGAAGGTTCTACACTTCTAATGAATTTGTCAGCAGTGTATCTACGAATGAATGGGTTCAGTATGCGTCTGGCACTGGCGTAAGCATCTCGCAAAGCAACATCACTGGTCTCAATAACGCTGTTGGTACCGTCAGGTTTGTTACTGGTACAACACCTACCGGAAGAGTCGCTATTGCCAACCCTGTACCTATCATCAGGTTTAACCAGGGCACAACAAACCTTAGGGCAATCCTGTCATTGGCAACACTTTCCAACACCACAGAAACCTATGTCATCCGAGTTGGTTATATAGACTCCGTAACAGGAGATTCTACCTATGGTGCTTACTTTAGGTATACCGATGGAGTTAACTCGGGCAAGTGGCAGGCAGTTATAAGGAATAATAGTGTTGAGACTGTTATTGATACCGGAGT
This sequence comes from Deinococcus sp. AB2017081, assembly GCF_034440735.1. Classification (NCBI taxonomy): domain Bacteria; kingdom Thermotogati; phylum Deinococcota; class Deinococci; order Deinococcales; family Deinococcaceae; genus Deinococcus; species Deinococcus sp. AB2017081. Next base: position 2,802,923 of record NZ_CP140098.1, read on the forward strand.
CTTAGCCTCAACTGGTGTTCTGAGAAAGTTTGAAATAAACACTACTGCCGCTGGTGTCATCACATTCAAGATAGACAATGCCACGGTAGGAACAAACAGCACAAGCCTTGCAATTACCGCAGGGTCAGAAACAGGTTATGGCGTAGCAGTCACCAAGACTGTTGGTAGTTCATCGGTGTCAGTAACAGATGTTGATTTTATGGATGTTGAATACTTATTTGCATCATCTAGGTAAGGAGTTTAAATGACAAATCTTGATTATTCCAAATTTACTAAAAAGCTATACACTGCACTAACCAACACAAGCAATAACGGCAAGCTTCTCAAGGTCAACACAACCACTGGAAGTCCTGACTTTATTGATGTTCCAAGCGGAGGGGGTGGAGGGACTACTTCTGTCACAGGAGGTAACTTCCCTATTCTCAACCTTCCTGCCACGGTTTCAGCAGCTACCGTGACAACCACACTAAATAACCTCGCTGGTCAGACTGTCATTGTAGACAAGATGTACACAGTTGATGGTGGCGTTACTGTTCCTGCTGACACCATCCTCCTTGCAATGTATGAGGGATGTGGATTTAAACTCACAGGGGCAACAAACAGCCTGCTATTCCTTAGCGGAGGCGCAGTCATCAACGGTCTAACCTTAGACGGTAACAGGGGTAACCTGACTGGAACATATGGCTTTGGGTTTGCCCTGGCAAGACTCATCAGCAACTCTACGAAACTTGTTCAAATTATTGACTGCACTCTGAAAAACTACGGTGCAGGCGCTATCTACGGTAAGAACATCAACGGCCTGTATGCTTTTAACAACAGAATTGACGGTGTTTACCGTGAAGCAATCATGACTCAGCGTTCTCAAAACGTCTGGTTTGAAAATAACAAGATTACCAATGGCCCTGCCACAGCACAGTTCCACGGTAAGGATTCAGAAGTACCTACCGCTATCTCCAAGATGTTCCGTTGTATCAATAATGTGTGGGATTTTTCCAATATTACTCTAGATGCCAACGAAACAATTCTATTTATTGAGACATGGGGAGGAGTGGAAGACGTTGTCATTCACGGGAACAGGATGCTTGCACCTAATACCAATAACAGCAATACTGTTTTCGGAATCTCTTTGGACTACACTAAATATGCAACTGTCTCCTCAAACTACATTGATGGTGGAGACGCTAAAATCCTCGGATATGGTTTAGAAGCAGCAGGTTCAGAAGATTGTACATATACAGACAATACGGTTAACGGCTATAAAGGTCTAGCAATCTCCATCAGCAGGTCTGAAACCAGAAACATCAAAGTTATCAACAACCTTATTCAGAACGGTACTTCTAGTGGATGGGGGTGTCAGGTCATTGACGGTGCCCAAGACGTACTGTTCCAAGGTAATACGTTCAGAGACTTTGGAGACTATGGCATTAGGTTCAACGGTACTGGGTCTGGTAGCCAGATTCTTAACAACCGCTTCTACATCAGGTCTCAGAACTTCACAGGTGTAGGCATCTTTAACCAAGGCGCTAAACGTCTTGTTGTTAGAGACAACATAGCAGGGCCAGAATTTAGGCCCGGAGTGACTGCCGGAACAGGATACCTGAACCGCTTCTACAACTCCGATTCTGGTACATACTGCACTATCTCTAGCAATAACGTTTCTTGTCAGGTGCCCTCTACGCTTGCTACAGGTGCATCTAGCGTCGCTATCATGAACTATGGCAGTACAGGTGGGAACGTGATTGAAAACAATGTTATTCAGTATAGCGGAATTGGAATCCAGACAGAAACCTCTACAACTCAGCCAGGAAATAGAATTGTTGCGAATAGGTCATTTGGCAACGTGACCACTCTGGTCAACAGTCAGAACAGTAACGACAAGAAAATAGATTACCTCGCATAAGAAAGCCCCCTCTTTTTCAGAGGGGGTTTTGCCTATTCTGCTGCTTCTGGGTAATCTTCTTCTGCTAGGAACTCTGCACCTTCCCTGTGTGGGTTGATGTTGAGTTCTTGAAGTCTACTTCTTTTTGGCACCGCTTTTTGAAGACTCCTGATTCTTTTTCCGGTCTGAGGCCAGACCTGCCCCTCTCGCCTTCCGAGTTGCAACGGTAGCGTGTTGGGCATCTGCAAGTGCATCAAGGTCAGGGATTTTACCACTCATGAAGTCTTTCAATGAAGGCTTGTTGGAAGTGGTCTTCTTTGCCTCTCCCCCTCTACCCCTCAGCACTGCCAAGGTTTGTGGATTATCCAAGAGAGTCTTTGCAACCCATTTTTCAAACGCCGCAACATCCAGAATGGCGTAATCACGGTAAGGAATGGCAGGAGTCACAACCTCCTTACCGTTCCTGTTACTTCTGGTGACCCAATCCTCAGCGTGATTCTTTGCCCGTTCAGTCCTAAATTCTCCGCTACTAGCAAAAGTATGAACCTTCCCTTCTGCGTCAACGTAGAAATGTTCCTGTACAGCAAAAACCTTCTTGTAAAGTGGTTCACCTTTGGACAGGTGAGACGTGATGACCTTGTGCATTTTGAGGGGTGAAAGTTGCTTAGCGTTGTCTCCTTCTCCGAAGATTGCCCCGTCCTCAAAGTAGCTGCTGAGAGACCTGATTTCCTGTTCTGCCATTGTGTGCCCTCCTAGGGTCTAAGCCCATAGCTACTGTAGCCTCTAGTGCTACGGATGCACAAGAGGTATTGTGGGCCTAATTCCGTCTGGAAGCGGGAGAGGAGGGCACACTATGACCGGAGACAGGTACGGCAGAAGAGAGTATTTCTGCGTCTACACCAGGGTTTCTACCAAGGGTCAGGATGACAACACATCCGATGAACAGCAGTACAGGGCAGCCAGGGAGTTTGGGGAATCCCAGGGATGGACGTACCTTGAGGGGGCTTGGATTCACGACACCCACACAGGGGCAGAGTTCAAGAAGAGGAAAAACGTCAACAAGGTTATTGAACTGCTGGAACAGGGCAAGGTTAAGTATGTGGTCTGGAAGAAGGTAGACCGTGCAGCGAGAGACCAAGTTGTCCTGAGACAGTTTATTGAAGAAATCTATGATGCTAAGGGCAAGATTGCTATTGTAGACAAAGGGATGATGTACCCCACAAAGAGAAAAGCTATTGAAGGGACTGCTATTGATGGTTTCTTTTCTCAGTGGGAAAAGAACACCATTGCAGGTAGGTTTGATGACGGCAAGCTAGAACAGTTCATCAGGGGTTCTAACGTCTATGCCCTCCCCTTTGGATACGTCTCTAACCCCACTACCAAGGATGGAAAGAAGTTCAAAGAAGTCTTAGTTGATGAATCCCAGAAAGACAGCATTGTTTCTTTCTTGGGGGAATTTGTCAGGACTCGGAACCAGGGCAAAGCCGTAGCCTATGCCAGGGAACAGGGATTCAAGACCGGCACTGGTCAGCCTTTCAACCATGACACCCTGAGATACCTGCTTGAGAAGCTGGATATCTACGCAGGACTACCCCAGAAGCAGTGGTACAACAAGGAAAGAGAACATCATAGGGTTTTTACCTATCCTAGAATTATCTCTGATGACCTGTACAAGGCAGTTAAAGAGGCGGCACAACTCAAGACAAGAAGTAAGGCGACAGTAGATAAACCGTTTGCTGAGTTGGTCTACTGCGCCCACTGTGGTAGCGCTGCTAAGGTCTTCCCCTGGCAGACCAGGGCAAAGAAGGACGGCACCAGACCGCTAACCTTTGTGTACGGCTGCAAGAAGTACAACAGGGTTAAGAGGGCTGACTATATTAATACTGGTAAGCATCTCCATACCGAGTGTCGGCGTACTGTTGTATTCAACTTCATCAAGGAAGTTGTGACTGAGTTTTTGGACTCTGCTGCTACGTATGCTTCTGCTGATAAATACTCCGAGGAACTGACCCAGATTATTCTAGGCACCAGAGACCTGTATACCAACCTGCAAGCCCTCAAGGAAAGCAGGAAGGGGGTTATTGCAGAGATTGATAAAATATCCAAGCGCATTGACAAGGCGTTTGACTTGGATGATTCAGACACACTCCAAGCGACTATTAGACGGTTCCAAGACCAGATTGAGGAACATCAGCAGAAGCTAGACGGTATTAACCTAGAAATAGAGGACAAGGCTGCACAGTATGAGAAGGTATCTGCTGTGTTGTCTGACATGGGCGTGACTGTCAATGATTCTCTTTTCGGGGTTTTTGACGCTAAGGAGGCTGCATTTGGTCACTTCAAGATTGGGGAGAGGCTGGAGGCAGCTAACCTGGGAATCACCAGGGACGATGTAGTGACCCTGAGAGGCAACCTCTTCATCCCTGACGTGGTGAGGCGGCAGACTGACCAGATGAAGGCGAACATCTCAGCGCTGAGGGCAGAGATTGGGGCTGAGAACTGGAAGGAGGTCAACTCCCTGATGTACCGCCTAGGGCTGAGGGTGTACGTGAACTTCAATGACATCTCTACCAAGGGTGGTCGGGACAAGCCGAGGGCAGAGGTCAAGGCGACTCTTGAGGGGTTGGGTGTGACAGGGTTCTTTGAAACACCATATGGGGAGGATTCCAGAACGTGACCGAACTGTTCAGCGGCGTGTTCGGCGCGGCCCGCTTTCCGGCGTCGGCGTTCCCGGTGCCGGTGCGCTTCGTGCTGACCTTCGTGGTGCCGGTGGCCCTTGTGACCACCGTGCCCGCCCAGGCGCTGATGGGCACGCTGGGCCTGTCGGTGGCGCTGGCCTCGCCGCTGGTCGCCGCCGCCCTGTTCGTCGCCACGCGGCTGTTCTGGCGCTACGCGGTGGCGAGCTACACCAGCGCGAGCAGCTGACCGTGGCCGGGTTCGACTGGGCGGCGCTGGGCCTGCCCACCCCCCGCGCCGTCCGCCTTACCCCAGCGCAGCGCTCCCGCCTTACACACATGACCGAGCTGCGGGACATCACCCGGCCCGCCGATGCCGACCGCGCAGCAGCCGAGTTCGCGTCCGAGGCGCAGTTTGCGGGCGACCTGCGCCGCGTGCGGCCGTGGCTGGCCCCCGACACGCCGCGCCGCGCGGTGCTGGCCGCCGTGCTGCACGCCGAGGGCACCGGCTTCCTGGCCCTGCTGGGCGAGTACGGCCCGTGGGTGTACGCCGCGAGCGTCCGCGACCTGCAGGAACTGGGCGGGGCGTACGGTGCCCTGGTTCACGCCGCCCACCACGCCACAGAGCGCGCGGTGTACGCGGCGGCAGCACAGCAGCACGACTCGCTGCTCACGCGGCTGGAGACCACCGACCACCGCCAGCCGGGGCGCGGCGGTCACGCGGATCTGGTGGCGCTGGAGACGGGCTTCTGGCACGCGGCGGCCGTTCAGGCGCAGACCCGCCACGTGGCGCTCGGGCAGCGGCGTGCCGGCGGGACACCAGAACGGTGACCCGGCTCAGTCATTCGTGAAGTGAACGCCGTCTGGCGGTGTCCGGGATGCCCGCCTACAGTCGGGCCATGTCCGAGCCCACCCCCCGGCTGTTCCAGCCACTGACCCTGAAATCCGTCACCCTGCCCAACCGTGTGGTCGTGTCACCCATGTGCATGTACTCGGCCAGAAACGGTTATGCCAACGACTTCCATCTGGTTCACCTGGGACAGTACGCGCTGGCCGGCGTGGGCCTGATCTTCACCGAGGCGGCGGCCGTCTCGCCCGAGGGCCGCATCAGCCCCGAGGATCTGGGCCTGTGGGACGATCAGCAGATCGCGCCGCTGGGCCGCATCACGGACTTCATCCACGCCCAGGGCGGCCGGGTGGGGATCCAGCTCGCGCACGCCGGCCGCAAGGCCAGCACCTACGCGCCGTGGCGTGGCAAGGGGGCCGTACCGCCCGAGCGGGGCGGGTGGGAGGTCATCGGCCCGGATTCCGCACCCTACAACGCGTCATTCCCCATCCCGGTCGCCATGACCACCGAGGACATCGCGCGGATCACGGGGGCCTTCGTGGCCGCCACACGCCGCGCCGAGATCGCCGGCTTCGACACCGTAGAGGTGCACGCGGCGCACGGCTACCTGCTGCACCAGTTCCTGTCGCCGCTGGCGAATTCACGTACCGACGAGTACGGCGGCAGTTTCGAGAACCGCACCCGCCTGCTGCTGGAGGTCGTGCGCGGCGTGCGCCGGGCCTTCCCGCAGCACAAGCCCGTCTTCGTACGGGTCAGTGCCACCGACTGGGCCGAGGGCGGATGGGACGCCGACCAGACCACCCAGCTGGCCGGACTGCTCCTGCGCGAGGGTGTGGACGTGCTGGACGTCAGTTCCGGCGGCCTGACCCCGGAGCAGCAGATCACCGCCGGGCCGGGCTATCAGGTGCCGTTTGCCGCCCAGATCCACGCGGCACACCCCAACCTGGGGATCATGGCCGTCGGCATGATCGACACGCCCGAACGCGCCGAGGGCATCCTGCAGAACGGGGACGCCGACCTGATCGCCATCGCCCGGCCGCACCTGGGCGACCCGCACTGGGTACAGGCCGCAGCGGCGGCCCTGGGGGCATCCCATGACGTGGTCGACGCCTACGCCCGGGGCACCCGCACCACCTGAGCAGATTCCGGGGCACCGGGCCGAGCCCGTGCCCCATCTCATCCTCATCTGAATCGATTCAGTACTGTTCCGGTTCCTGGTACGCTGCTTCCATGAACGAGCAGATCGTAGCGGCAGGCGAGCTGAAGTGGTGGCAGCGCGGCATCATCTACCAGATCTATCCCCGGTCGTTTCAGGACAGCAACGACGACGGCGTGGGCGACCTGCGCGGGATCACCGCCCGGTTGCCGTATGTGGCGAGTCTGGGCGTCGAGGCCGTGTGGCTCTCCCCCATCTTCACCAGCCCCATGCGCGATTTTGGCTACGACGTGGCCGACTACTGCGACATCGACCCGCTGTTCGGCACGCTGGGTGACTTCGACGCGCTGGTCACGGAGGCGCATCGGCTGGGGCTGAAGGTCATGCTCGACTACGTGCCCAACCACACCTCGTCGGATCACGCGTGGTTTCGGGACGCGATCACCGGGCCAGACAGCGACCGGCGCGACTGGTACGTGTGGCGCGCCCCGGCGCCGGACGGCGGGCCGCCCAACAACTGGGTGTCGTTCTTCGGAGGCCCGGCGTGGACGCTCGACCCCACCAGCGGCCAGTACTACCTGCACCAGTTCCTGCCCAGCCAGCCGGACCTGAACTGGCGCAACCCTGCGGTGCGCCGCGCCATGGGCGACGTGCTGCGCTTCTGGATGGATCGCGGCGTAGACGGCTTCCGCGTGGACGTGATCTGGCTGCTGGCCGAGGACGACCGCTTTCTGGACGAGCCCGAGAACCCTGACTGGACGCCCGGCAGCGTGGAGCATGCCCGGCTGCAGCACGTCTATACACAGGATCAGCCCGAGACGCATGCGTACATCCGCGAGCTGCGCCAGGTGCTCGACGAGTACGACGACCGCATGATGGTCGGTGAGATCTACCTGCCGGTCGAGCAGCTCCTGCCGTATGCGGGAACCCCGGCGCAGCCCATGGTGCACCTGCCCTTCAACTTCCACCTGATCCTGCTGCCGTGGCACGCGGCCGGGGTGCGCGACTTCGCCGACCGCTACGACGCAGCGTGCGTGGCGGCGGGATCATGGCCCAACTGGGTGCTCGGCAACCACGACCAGCACCGCTTCAAGTCCCGCGTGGGCGCCGCCCAGTACCGCGTGGCCCAGACGCTCCTGCTGACCCTGCGCGGCACGCCGACCGTGTACTACGGCGACGAGATCGGTCTCCAGAACGTCCCCATCCCGCCCGAGCGGATGGTCGATCCGGCCGGAGTGCAACAGCCGGATGTCCCCGCCGCGAGCCGCGACCCGGAGCGGACGCCCATGCACTGGAACACCCAGCCGAATGCCGGGTTCACCGCCGGGCACGTGGAGCCGTGGCTCCCGGTGGACGACGCCTTCGCCTCGCTGAATGTCGAGCAGCAGGAGTCGGATCCCGCCAGCGACCTGAACTACTTCCGTGCCCTGACCCGCCTGCGGCGTGACCACCCGGCGCTGGTGGGCGGTGCCTACGTCAGTGAGGACAGCGGCGCGGCGGACGTGTTCGCCTTCCGCCGCACCCTGGACGGCGAGGTGGTGACCGTGCTGCTCAATTTCGGCTCGGCATCCCAGACCCTGGGCGACCTCGCGCAGGGGCGCACGCTCCTGAGCAGCGTGGGCGACCAGCCCGTGGCCGGCGCCGCGCTGCGCCCGAACGAGGCCCGGATCGTGCTCCGCTGACCGTGGTCGCCCGGCAGCGACCGGGTCAGTACGGCAGGCCCGTCAGCCGCAGCAGATCGCGGCGGGCGGCCTGCGCGTCGGTCAGGCGCTCCTCGCGGTGGGGCCGGATCAGGGCCTCGTGCAGCTGGGCCAGCGGATCTGCCGTCTCCGGCCACGGTTCGCCGGGCTCCGGCAGGTACCCGTGGATTCCCCAGCCGAGCAGGATGCCCATGCCGTAGAGGTCGCTCTCCGGGCCGAGCGGTTCCCCACGGGCCGCCTCGGGGCTCTGGAACGCGGCGGTACCGAACCGGGTGGGCACGTCGAAGGTCTCCAGCGCAGGGCCGGACAGGTCAAAGTCGACCAGCTTGGCGCTGCCATCGGGTTCCACGATGATGTTCTCGGGCTTGATGTCGCGGTGCACCAGCCCCAGCCCATGCAGGTACGCCAGTCCGTCCAGGATGTGCGCCAAGGACAGCAGGAAGGCCCGGCGGTCGTGCGTGGCAGCCGGGCGCTGGGCGTAGCGCGTGAAGAACACCTCGCCACGGGCGAGCACCGCAACGAGGGCCGGCTGGTCATCGACGAGCGCGCGGCCGATCATGCGTCCGAGGCGGGGGTGGTCGAGATCACGGGCGTGCTGGAACTCGCGGTCGGCGAACGCGGCGAGGTGTGGAGGAAAGATCTTCACGGCACAGGGCTGGCCCTCACGGGTCACGGCGAAGTACACCAGACTGTGGGAACCCCGGCCGACCGGGCGGACGAGCCGGATTCCATCTCCAACCACCTGTCCTGCGAGCGGCACAGTCCCAACCTACTGCACAGGTTGCCCTCCCGGAAACCCCTGCCCCCACCGGGCCGCCTGGCCGTGGTGTCCTGGCACGCGGCGCGGCACAGGGGATGGGCTATCCTGCGCGGTGCATGACGAGACTCCGTACGGCCGCCCCCACCGCTCTCCAGAAACTGTGGAAGGAACTGCTGGAACCCATCGTGTTCGCGGTGGTCATCACGCAGTTCGTGGCGACCCTGGTGGGCGTGGATGGCGTGAGCATGATGCCGAATCTGCGCGACCGCGAACGCGTCTTCGTGCCGAAGTACGAGACCTGGCTGCACAAGGCCGGCGTGGGAGAATTCAGCCGGGGCGACATCCTGATCTTCAAACCCCCGCGGGAGGCCTCGGCCAAGATCGCCAACCTGAACAAGAGCGCGCTCGGGCTCTACACCTACCGCCCGTTCCTGATCAAGCGCCTGATCGGCCTGCCGGGTGACCGGATCAAGGTGCAGGCCGGTGAGGTGCTGGTCAACGGCGTGAAGCTCGATTCGTCATGGACGACCGACTACTGGCGCGAACAGGGATGCTGGGACTCGCAGAGCCCGCTGGCCACCCAGACCACCGCGGACACGTACGGCGTGGTGCCGAACCAGCCGGAGATCACGGTGCCGGCGGGCTCCTATTTCGTGATGGGCGACAACCGCACCGCCAACGGCTCGGAGGATTCGCGCCTGTTCGGGCCGGTGGCGCGGCGGGACGTGGCCGGTCGGGCGGCGGCCGTGGTGTGGCCGATCATGCGCAAGACGACCGCCCGCTACGACTGCACCGCCAATGCCGTGGGCGACCTGACCGGCGCGAACGTCCTGAACTGGCGGGTGCTGTCGCGCCCCGAGGCCTTCCAGGCGCTGAAGACTGAACTGGTCAGCGCGAAATAGAGGACGCCGCGCGGCCGGGGCTCATGCTCCGGTCACGGTCCGTCCTCGCCATCATCCGTATCCGCACCGTCATCCCCGTCCAGCGGCGTGATGACGGTGTGCTCGCTGGTGACGCGGTACGGCCCCTCCCTGGCGATGTAGTCGGCGGCCATCTTCAGGGTCTCCTCGACCCAGCCGTAGTCGTTGCTGATGGTCGCCACACCGATCACCTCCCAGTCGTGGGCATCCAGACCGTCCAGCCGGGCGACCGTCAGGGGATAGCGGGCCTTGAGCCGCTCCACGACAGGACGCACCAGGGCGCGTTTTTCCTTCAGGTTGCCCACCCACGGCATCTCCACGCGGATGGTCAGCACGCCGACGTAGCCGAGGGCCACCTCAGAGCATGCCGGCCAGGAAGCCCTGGGCCCGCACCGCGCGCACAAGGTCCATCACCGTGAGTTGCGTGGCGTCGTAGTAGACCTCGATCTGGCCCTCGTCGGGGGTGGCACGGCTCACACCGGGAGTGGACAGCAGGGCCGTGGCGACCTTCGTCCCGGCCTCCTTGCTCATGCCGCGGACGCCCAGCAGGACGCGGGTGGGTGGGGTACTCATAGCGGCATTATGCCGTCGCCACGGGGCTGTGTCTGTGTCACCCTGTGAATCCGTGGGGCGACCCCAGGCGCAGGCCGGGCGCCGTCTCGGTGCGCGATCCCAGGTGGCAGATCCCGTAGGGGCCGGGACTGACCGTCCCTTCCTCGCGGGCCTTGGCGTGCAGCGCCGGCGTGACCGGGAAGTGCAGCTCGTACACCGCGCTGTCGTAGGCACTCTTGATGACCGCCTGAAACAGGCCCTCGGCCGTGCCGGCCGGCGCGTCCGGGGCCACGGACACGCTGCGGATCAGGACGATGGGCCGGTCGCCCTGCCACACGTGCTGGGCGAAGGTGAAGCCGCGCAGGCCACGGTCGTCCTCGGCCACGAAGGAGTGCTCGCTGCGCTCGTAGAACTTCAGGGCCGGCAGGCTGGTCGAGCGCCGGCCCGCCTGTTCCCGGTCGGGCAGCGTGCCGAAGGCCGGATCCTCGTGCCGCACGATGACGTCGTCGAGGGCCTGCAGGGCGGCGTAGTCCGGCTCGCCGAAGGTGCGGTAGCGCATACCGGCAGGCTAACAGGGCGCACCCCGACACTGCGGCAGCCCGGTGTCCCCCGAAGGGTGAACTTGAGTCGGGGGACATTTTACTTATACTGAGTTCAATTTAGAACCCGGTGCAGTTCCAGCGCTGCCTCCCCCGCCACCACGCTGCGTGGCCGCTCCCTCCCGGACGTGACCCGCGACGCCGCCACTCCTGCCATCACCCCCGAGGACGCCATGACCCACTCCCAGCCCCGACCCTGGCTTGCCCACTACGAACGTGGCGTGCCACACGACTTCCAGCCCTCGGACCGCACCCTGCCGCAGCTGCTGGAACACGCGGCCGCCACGTGGCCAGAGCGGGTCGCGCTGGATTTCCTGGGGGCCACGACCACGTACCGCGCCCTGCTCGACGACGCCCGGCGTCTGGCTGCGGCCCTGCGCAAGATGGGCGTGAAGACCGGCGACCGCGTGTCGATCATGCTTCCCAACTGCCCCGCGTTCGTCACCTCCTTCTACGGAGCGCTGCTGGCCGGCGCGGTGGTCGTGAACACCAGCCCGCTGTACACGCCCAGCGAACTCCAGCACCAGCTGAGTGACTCGGGATCCGAGACGTTGATCATGCTCGACACCTTCTACGCGCGCTACGACCAGATCCGTGAGCACGTCCCGGTGCGGCGCGTGCTGGTGACCGGGATCCAGGACGCCCTGCCGTTCCCCAAGAACCTGCTGTATCCCGTGAAGGCGCGGCGGGAGGGCACGTGGGTGACCGTGCCGTCCTCCGAACGGGTCATGCGCCTGAAAGACGTCATCCGGTCACAGCGGCCAGAGGCGCCGCACATCACCCAGAGCAGCGGCGACACTGCCCTGTTCCAGTACACCGGCGGCACGACCGGCACGCCCAAGGGGGCCATGCTGTCGCACCGCAACCTCGTGGCCAATGCCGAGCAGGCCCGCGCGTGGATGCAGGGGCTGCGTGAGGGCCAGGAGGTCACGCTGGCCGCCATTCCCTTCTTCCACGTGTATGGCATGACGGTCGCCATGAACCTGAGCGTCATGACCGGCGCGACCATGGTGCTGATCCCCAACCCGCGCGATATCCGCATGGTTCTGGGCGGGATCTCGCGCACGAGGGCCACGCTGTTCCCCGGCGTGCCCACGCTGTACAACGCCATCAACAACCACCCGGACACGGCCGTGCACGATCTGACCACCATCCGCGCGTGTATCAGCGGCAGCGCGCCGCTGCTGCTAGAGACCGCCCGGCGCTTCCGCGAGATCACCAACGGCGCCAATCTGGTCGAGGGCTACGGCCTGACGGAAGCCAGCCCCATCACCCACACCAACCCGATCTTCGGCGAGCAGCACGAGGGCAGCATCGGCCTGCCGTTCCCCGGCGTGGACGCGATCATCATGGACGACCAGGGCCAGCCGGTCGCCACCGGGGAGACCGGCGAGCTGTGGGTGGCCGGCCCGATGGTCATGCAGGGCTACTGGCAGCGCCCCGAAGAGACCGCCGCCACGCTGGCACAGTACGGCGGCCAGACCTGGCTCAAGACCGGCGACATGGCCACCATGGACGCCGACGGCTACTTCCGGATCGTCGACCGCAAGAAGGATCTGATCATCGCCGGGGGCTTCAACATCTATCCCCGCGAGGTCGAGGAGATCCTGATGACGCACCCCGCCGTCCTGGAGGCCGCCGCCGTCGGCATCCCCGACGAGTACCGGGGCGAGAGCGTCCACGCCGTCGTGGCCCTGAAATCCGGCCAGACCGTGACCGACAAAGAACTCATCGCCCACTGCCGCGAGCAGCTCAGCGCCTACAAGGTGCCGCGCAGCGTGGAATTCCGTTCGGAACTGCCCAAGACGGCCGCCATGAAGATCCTGCGCCGCGAGCTGGCCAAGGATGCGCGTGAACGGGTGAAGGCCCAGCGCCCGAGCGCGTAGTGAAGGCGTGAGCTGACGCCCCTGGCACCTGTGTCCGGGGGCGTTGTGCATGATCTGGGGCATGGATGGTTGGTCGTCCAGCACGGGGAAAACGTTGCCCGCCACAACCCCCTCCCCAGCCCTCCCCCACAAGGAGGGGGGGAGCACAAGAGCGGCTGGCACGGCGGAACCGCTGTGGCGCATCAGGCATCACAAGGGGGAGGGGTCAAACGATGTGGCCCCCACCTTGCCCCTGACCGAATGCCATCGGGCGCGAAGCGCACGGGCGCGGACGGCGTGAATGGAGGGAGAAGGTACGCAGCGTACACAGCCTGGAGAACATGGCCACTAGCGCCCTCCAACACGCACTTTGCCGAGCGCAGCGCTTGGCTCCCCCTGCCGGCAGGCAGGGGTGGGGCAATCCGTCTCCACCACCCCCACCGCTGGAGTTCTGGCCTCCCTCACCCTCAGGCGTTCGCCAGCGGCGCATATGCACTCGCGCCACCGTCGAGCGGACTGGCCGGGCGACCCTCCCGCAGTGCGGCAGCCCCCGCCAGCGCGATCATCGCGCCGTTGTCGGTGTTCAGCCCCGCACCGGGAAACACGACGTTCAGGCCAGTGCGCGCAAAGGCCCCCCGCAGTGCCCGGTTGGCCGCCACCCCACCCGACACGACCACCGTGTCCCGCCCCGTCGCATCGGCCGCCCGCACCGTGGTCTTGACGAGGAACTGCACGGCCATGCGCTGGAAACTGGCGGCCAGATCCTCGGGTTTTGCCCCGGCGCGGTGGGCCAGGAGCGCGGCGGTCTTGAGGCCGCTGAAGCTGAAGTCGAATCCCTTCTGTCCCTGGAGGGGTTCCTTGAACGGCACGGCGTCCGGATCGCCGCGTATGGCCGCCTCGCTGATCGCCGGGCCGCCCGGATAGCCCAGGCCCGCCAGACGGGCGATCTTGTCGAAGGCCTCGCCCGCCGCGTCGTCCTTCGTGGCTCCGACCAGCACGTATTGCCCCTCGGTGGGCACGTCGAACAGGTGGGTGTGCCCGCCGGACACGACCAGGGCCAGGTAGGGGGCATGCAGATCTCCCTCGGCCGCGGCGGCGTGGATGTGACCCTCCAGGTGATGTGCGGCGTAGAACGGCACGTCGAGCGCCTGTGCCAGCCCCTTGCCGTACATCAGGCCGACCAGCAGCGCCCCGACTAGACCGGGACCGGCCGTGGCCGCCACCGCGCCGATGTCGGCCAGGGTCACGCCGGCCTGCTCCAGCGCGTCCGTGGTGATGGCCGCGATCCGCTCGACGTGTTCGCGGCTGGCGAGTTCCGGCATGACGCCGCCGTACTGGGCGTGCACCGTCTGCGACCACACCCGGTTTGACCGCACGCTCAGCGAGCCGTCTGGCGCGAGTTCCACGATACCCACGCCGGTGTCATCGCAGGACGTGTCGATCCCCAGGATCAGGCGGGACTGGACGGGGGGGGCGGCGCTCATCGCGGGTCAGGGTAGCAGGGCCGGCCCGGAAGGCGGTGGGCCGGCCGCACTATCCTGGCGGGCATGCCGTCCGAAGACCCGACGATCATCACCACCCCGGACGGTTCGCGCACGGCCCTGAGCGCCCGCTACGGCGAGGCCTACAGCTCGCGGCACGGCGCGGCCACCCAGGCGCGGCATGTCTTCGTCGAGGGCTCGGGCACGCATACCCACCCCGCCCCCCGCGTGCTGGAGGTCGGCTTCGGCCTGGGCGTGAACTTCCGCGCGACCGTACAGGACGTGGCCCGGCGTGGCGTTCCCCTGGAGTACGTGGCGTGGGAGTTCGATCCCGCCCCGGTGGACGTGCTGCGCGGCGTGGCGGACGGCGACAGCCATCCGGTCTGGACGGCCCTGCTGGAACGCTGGCCGACGACCGCTCCCGTCGAATCCGTTCACCTCGGTTCCGGCGGGATCACGTTGACCATCCACTTCGAGGACATCACGACCTCCGCGCTGCCGCAGGACTGGGCCACCGCCCTGTACCTCGACGGTTTCTCCCCTGCGCGCAACCCCGAGGTCTGGACGCCGGAGGTCGTGGCGCGGCTGGCCCAGGCTCTTGCGCCGGGCGGTGTCCTCGCCACGTATTCCGCAGCCGGACATGTGCGCCGCGCCCTGACCGCTGCTGGCCTGGACACCCAGCGTCGCCCCGGGGCCCCCGGCAAACGCGAGTGCCTGCGGGCCGTGCGGGCACCGGGATGAGCCCGGTCGTCGTCATTGGCGGCGGCGTCGCCGGGTCGTGCGTGGCCTACTTCCTGGCGCGCGCCGGGCGCCCGGTCACTGTGGTGGATGCGGGCATCCACGCCGCCAGCACGGTGCCCTCGGCGCTGCTCAATCCAGTGCGGGGACAGGCGGGCCGGGTGCCGGAGCGGGCGCTGGAGGGCCTGCCGTTCACGTGGACGCTCTTGCGGGCGCTCGTGACCGCCGGCTTCGACATTCCGCACGGCGCCGCGGGCGTCTACCGGCCCGTGCCGGACGAGAAGACCCGCGCCAAGTTCGACCGGCACCGCCCCGATGGGCTGGACGCGCAGTGGCAGAACCCAGCGCAGGTGCCCTTCGCGCTGACCACCGGCCACACCGCCGTCCTGTATCTGCCCCAGGGCGGGTGGGTCGACGGTGCCGCCTTCACCCGCGCCGTCCGTGAGGCGTCGGGGGCCACAGTGATCCGCGCCCGCGCGACCGCATGGACGGCGGCCTCGGTGACGCTGCACGACGGCCGTACCCTGCCCGCCGCCCACGTCGTCCACTGCGGGGGATCGGTCGGGACGACATGGGCAGGCCTGGACGGCACGCACCGCGCCGGAACCATGCTGCGGCTGCACCGGGCGGCCACTCCCGCGCCCGTGAGCTTCGGGGCCTACCTCGCCCCGGCCGCTCACGGAGGCGTGCTCGGCGCGACCTTCGAGGCGCCGGCCACACGGTGGCGGCCGGAGGTGCTGCCCCTGACCTCCCTGGAATGGCTCCTGAGAAAGGGCCTGGCCCTGGTTCCCCTGATGGACACGGCCGTCACGGGTGCGTGGAGCGGCACCCGCGTCTCTGGACTGGTCGCTGGGCCCGACACGGCCGGCGTGTGGCACCTACGGGGCCTGGGCAGCCAGGGATTCCTGCTGGGGCCGCTCCTGGCCGCCGAACTGGCGGGCCGCATCGCCCGTCACGGTGCCGGTGACGGCCTGTCACCGTGACGGAACAGGGTGCCATTGCCACACTGGACTACACTGTTCCGGATATGGCGAACTACCGCATCTGCTTGATCGAAGGGGACGGCATCGGCCACGAAGTCATTCCCGCCACCCGCCGCGTGCTCGACGCCGCCGGCTTCGACGCCGAGTACGTCCATGCCGAGGCCGGGTACGAATACTTCCTCGACCACGGCACCAGCGTCCCGCAGGCCACCTACGACGCCGTGGAGAACACCGACGCCACGCTCTTCGGGGCGGCCACCAGCCCCACCGGCGAGAAACCCAAGGGCTTCTACGGCGCGATCCGGCACCTGCGGCAGAAGTACAACCTGTACGCCAATGTGCGTCCCACGAAAACGCGCCCGGTGCCCGGTGCCTACGAGAACGTCGACCTCGTCATCGTGCGTGAGAACACGCAGGGCCTGTACGTCGAGCAGGAGCGCCGCTACGGCGACGTCGCCATTGCCGACACGGTGATCACAAAAGACGCCAGCGACCGCATCGGCCGCTACGCCGCGAACCTGGCCATGAAGCGCGACAAGCGCCTGACCGTCGTGCACAAGGCGAACGTCCTGCCGGTCACGCAGGGGCTGTTCCTGAACACCATCCTGGATCACTGCAAGACGGTGGAGGGCCTGAACACCAGCACCATGATCGTGGACAACGCCGCCATGCAGCTGGTGCGTAACCCCCGTCAGTTCGACGTGATGGTCATGACCAACATGTTCGGCGACATCCTGAGCGACCTCGCCGCCGGGCTGGTCGGCGGCCTGGGCATCGCCGCGAGCGGCAACGTGGGCGACAAGTTCGGCATCTTCGAATCGGTGCACGGCAGCGCCCCCGACATCGCCGGGCAGGGCATCAGCAACCCCACCGCCAGCATCCTGGCCGCCGTGATCATGCTCGACCACATCGGTGACCACGAGACCGCCCGCCGCCTGGACGCCGCCGTGAACAAGGTGCTGGCCGAGGGGCCGCGCACCCGTGACCTGGGCGGCACCGCGAATACCAAAGAATTTACCGACGCCGTGATCGCCGCGCTGTAATCCACGTAGCCGACGCAGGGCACGCTTCCCGGCAGTGGGGAGCGTGCCCTGCGTCGGCTACGTGGATCTTCAGGCCCGCATGGCCGTCTGGTTGATCGAACCCGCCAGTTCCGTGAGCTGGCTGTCGGTCTTCTTCTCCTCCGTCTCGGTGGTGCGGAGGGCCTCGAGGTGCTGCCTCTTGCCGAGAACCTCGGCGTAGCGGGCCACGGTGCCGTAGCCGGCGATCTCGTAGTGTTCGACGCGCTGGGCACACGCGATCAGGCCGGCATCCTTCACGGCCGGGGCCGCGTCCTGATCGATCATCTCGGCTCCCTCGGCAATCAGGCCCTTCATGGCCTTGCAGGTGTGGCCGCCGGGTTCCTCTCCCAGATCCGCGAAGACGCTCTCCAGCCGGTTTACATGCTGGCGCGTCTGCTCCAGGTGCATGCGGAAGCCTTCCTTGAGCTGGGGATCGGTGGCGGCCTGCTCCATCTTCGGCAGCGCCTCGACGAGCTGGGTCTCGGCAGAGTAGAGATCCTTGAGCTGCTCGACGTAGAGATCTTGAAGGTTCTTCAGTGCCGTCATGGTGCCTCCTTGTGGAATGCGACCATGTTGAGCCCCAGAACATACGACCCGCTGGGAATCGTGTGAACTGCCGTTGAGCGGGGCGTCACGTGCCCTTGAATATGGACAGCATGAGCGGCAGGCTTCCTCAGGTGGGAAAGCCTGCCGCTACCTGTGACGTTACTTCAGCTGCGCCAGTCCGGCCTTGAGGATCGCGTCGGTATTCACGTCCACGATGGCCTCGCCCTGGG
This sequence comes from Deinococcus sp. AB2017081, assembly GCF_034440735.1. NCBI lineage: Bacteria > Thermotogati > Deinococcota > Deinococci > Deinococcales > Deinococcaceae > Deinococcus > Deinococcus sp. AB2017081. The sequence continues at coordinate 2,820,915 of NZ_CP140098.1, forward strand.
CGGCGCTGCGGGCGGGCCGGGCGGCCTCGCCGGTGTAGCTGAACTTGCCTTCCTTGTCGGCCGTGACGGTCACGGGCTTGCCGGCCACGGTCAGGGTGACCTTCTCGCCGGCCTTCAGACCACCGCCCGTGAAGTTCAGCGGCACCGTGTAGCGGGTGTCGGTGACGACCACGTCGGGCGTGATGCCCTTCTTGTGGATCTCGCGGTTCTTCGGCGTGAGCCACGCGCTGTTCACGATGGCGACCTTGCCGCCGTCCGGCAGCTTGTCGATCGGGATCTGTGCCACACCCTTGCCGAAGGACTGCTCCCCGACGACCTTCGCGCGGCCGGTGTCCTGCAGCGCTCCGGCGACGACCTCGGAGGCCGACGCGGAGTTCTTGTTCATCAGGACGACGAGCTTGCCGGTGTAGTCGGAGGCGGCCGGGCGCGCAGCCCCGAACACCGTGGCCTTGCCGATGCGGTCGCGCAGGGACACGATGGGGCCGCTCTGGAGGAACTGGTCGGCCACGTCCACGCCGGCGTTGAGCAGACCGCCGCCGTTGTCACGCAGGTCGAGCACCAGGCCCGCCACGTTCTTCTGCTTCATGCTCGCCACGGCGGCCCGGAACTGCTCGCTGGCCTTGGCGTTGTAGAAGGTGTTCAGGCCGATATACCCGATGTTCCCCGGCAGGATGGTCTGCTCGACACTGACGATGGTGACGGGCTGGCGCTCCATCTTCACGACGTAGGGCTTGCCGTCGCGGGCGAAGGTCACGCTGACGGTGGTGCCCTTGGCGCCACGCACCAGCCGGACGATCTCGTTGAGCTTGCTGGTGCTGACATCCGTGTCCCCGATCTTGAGGAAGGTGTCCCCGATCTGCACCCCGGCCGAGGACGCGGCCCCGCCCCGGTAGACGTTGTCGATCTTGCCACCGGTGCCGTCGGCGTTCGCGGCGATGAGCTGCACGCCGATCCCGAAGAACTCCCCGTTCAGGTTCTCGGCGTCGATGGCGGTGTCCTCGGGCTGGGAGTAGTAGGTGAACTCGTCGTCCAGGCTGCCGATCGCGCCGTTGATCGCGCCACGGAGCAGTTTGTCCTGATCGACGGGATACAGGTAGTACTGGTTGAGGTCACTGATGACCTCCAGCAGGGTGCGCCCGGTGGCGGTCTTGGTCAGGTCGGCCTGGGTGTAGGCCCCCATCTGGGCGTAGGCGACCGCAGCCGTGGCGACAGCAGCGGTCAGGAGCACGGTCAGGCGTTTGGCGTTCACGCTGTCAGGATAGGGTGCGCCGATGAGGACGATTGGATCACCCGTGACACCGTGGGTGAGAATCCGGGGCCGGCGGTGCAGCGATCCTTCATGGTTCGCAGGGGGGGCTGGGCTATGCTTCCTGTCGAGCATGTCCACTCCCTCCTGCACCACACCGCCGCCCTCCCCGTGGAGCGCCGCGTGATCGAATTCCGGCACGTGTCCCTGGAGTATCCCGTCACCCGTACCCTGGCCCTGGACGACCTGAACCTGCACATCGGCAAGGGCGAATTCACGTATCTGGTCGGGCATTCCGGCGCCGGCAAGAGCTCGTTCATGAATCTGGTGCTCAAGCGGGCGCTGCCCAGCAAGGGCGAGGTGCGGGTGGCCGGCGAATCGCTGACCCGTTACCGGGGCCGGCGCACCGCGCTGCTGCGCCGGCGCATGGGCACGGTGTTTCAGGAAAACCTGCTGCTGTCGCACCTGAATGCCTTCGACAACGTGGCCTTCGCCCTGAGGGTGACCGGCGTGCCCCAGCGCGAGTGGCCCCAGCGCGTCACCCTGGCCCTGCGCACCGTGGGCCTGGAGCACAAGAAATACGCCCTGCCCCTGCAGCTGTCGCAGGGGGAGCAGCAGCGCGTGGCGATCGCGCGCGCCATCGTCTCGAACCCTCCCCTGCTGCTGGCCGACGAGCCGACCGGCAACCTCGACCCGGACAACAGCCGCGAGGTGCTGAAGGTGCTCCAGAACGTCAACCTGCGCGGCACGACCGTCGTTGTCGCCACCCACGCCAAGGATCTCGTGGAGACCTACCGCCACCGCACCCTGACCCTGCGCAAGGGCCGCCTGGTGCGCGACGATCCCTACGGGGGGTACGCGCTGTGAGGGGGAGCAGTTGCCACACGGCACATGGCGGATCGCAGGCCGCTGAGGCCGTTCTGGCCTTCTGCCACCTGCCGTCCGCCCTCCGCCCGGCCAGGGGCCGCCCATGATCTACCACCTCAGACAGGCGCTGCTCGCGATGCGCGAGAACCTGACGGCCACCCTGGCCACGCTGGTCACCATGACCCTGACGCTGCTGATGCTGGGGGCCGTGCTGCTGCTCACGCTGAACGTGAACCGCACCCTGGCACAGCTCGAATCGCAGGTCGAGGTCGCGGCGTTCCTGGAGGACGGCGCAGATGCTGCCGGACTGCTGCAGACCGCCCGGTCGCTGCCGCAGGTGAGCGCCGCCACACTGGTCACCCGTGAGCAGGTGCTGACCGAGATGACGAAGGACTCGCCGTACACGCGGGACGCCGCCGCCCTGGTCGGGAATCCCTTTCCGGACACGCTGCGGCTGCGGGTGAACCGGGTCGGGGACTCCCGCACTGTCGCGGCGGCGGTGTCGGCGCTGCCGGGTGTGGAGGATGTCGAATACGGCGCCGGCTACGTCGATCCCACGGTGAAGACCCTGACGGCCGTGCGCGGCGTGGGCTACGCGCTGGTCGGCCTGCTGCTGCTGGGCACGCTGTTCAACATCCTGAACGCGGTGCGGGTGGCGATGTACGCCCGGCGCAACGAGATCGCGGTGATGCGCCTGCTGGGGGCCACGCGGGCCTTTATCCGCATGCCTCATGTGATCGAGGGCCTGATGGTGGGCGTGCTGGCGGCCGTGATCGCGCTGGCCGTGCTGACCCCCGGCTACCTGCAGCTGGTGGGCCGCGTGCAGCAGCTCGCGCCGGTCTTCCCGGTCGTGACGGATCAGGCGACGCTCATGCCGGTGCTGGGCGGCGTGGGCCTGCTGGGCATCCTGGTGGGGCTGCTGGGCAGCCTGTTCGCCACCCAGCGCTACCTGCAGGAGCTGGAATAGCGTGCGCCAGACCGCTCCGGGCAGAGCCGGCCGGGTGTGGGCCCTGGCCGCCCTGCTGACCACCGCCGCCGCGCAGACGACCAGCGAGCGCCTGGAACAGCTCCAGCAGCAGCTCCAGCAGCAGCAGCAGCTCAGTGCCCAGCAGGCGCAGCAGCTCCAGACCCTGCGGGCGAACATCGCGAGTCTCAGCGCCCAGCAGAAACAGACGCTGGCGCGGCTGGAGACGCTGGCCGCCAACGTCGGGGCGCTGGAGCAGCAGGTCGCCACCCTGACCGCCCGCGTGGCGCTGGCCGAACGGGCGCTGGCCGACACGACCTCGCAGCTGGCCATCACCCAGGCCCGCGTGGACCGCCTGCGGGGCGACGTGCGCGAGATCCTGGCCACCCAGTACAAAGACCGCAGCGGGCGCTACCTGCAGCTGCTGTCGCAGTCCACCAGCCTGTCGGATCTGCTGATCCGGGTGAAATACGCCAACCTGGCGGGGCAGTACAACGTGAAGGTGATCGAGACCCTGCGCGGCGAGGTGCAGGTCCTCCGCACGCAGCAGGCGCAGCAGACGCAGCAGGCCCAGGCGGTGAAGACGGCCCAGGCCCAGCGCACCGCTGCCCTGACCCGGTTGCAGGCCCAGCGCCAGCAGCAGACCGCCCTGCTGGCCCAGCTCCGCCAGACCGAGGCCGGACAGCGCACCCTGGCGGCGCGGCGGCAGGCCGAACAGGCGCTCACGACGGGCACCATCAACTCGCTGTTCACACAGGTGGTCACCGAACGTGCCCGCATCGAGGCCGAGCGCCAGCGCCGGCTGGCCGAGGAGCGCCGCCGCCGTGAGGAGGAGGCCCGCCGCATCCGTGAGGCCCAGGAACGTGCCCGGCTGGAGGCGATCCGGCTGGCGCGGGTGCGGGCCGAGCAGGAACGCCGGCGGGTCGCGGCGTCGCAGCTGGCGGCCCAGCGGCAGCGCGAGCAGCAGCTCCAGCAGGAGCGCTCGGCCCTGCAGGCCCGCCAGACCCAGGTGCAGGCCGAGCAGCAGCAGGTCGACATCCAGCTCGCGCCGCTGCCACAGACCAGTGGGCCGCTGGCCTTCCCCCTGCCGGGGGGACGGGTGGCCGCCCCCTACGGCCGGGAGGGCGCGTTGTGGGTGGTGCTGGGCGGGGCCGACGCCTCGACCGCCACGGCAGCACGCGCTGGGAACGTCCTGGCCGCCTCGCTGTACGGCACGCTGGGCTACGTGATCATCGTGGATCACGGCAGCCTGCTCACCGCGTACATGGGCCTGCGCGAGCCCACGGTCAGTGTGGGCGACCGGGTGCAGCAGGGCACGCCGCTGGGCAGCATCGGGGGCAGTCCGGTGTTCGGGCCGGGCCGCATGGGGTTTTCGGTCAAACGCGGCGACACGTACATCAATCCCGGCTTCTGATGTCCGCCGTGCCCCTTGTCACGCCTTGCCCCGGCCTGATACTCTCCTGCGGTGCGCTTCCCGGTTGGCTGCTGACGGGCGCATGACCCCCGCGACCTAGGCGGGAGCTTACCCCTCACCACCCATACCCCGAGGTTTTCCCATCATGGTCAAGATCCGCCTGTCCCGTTTCGGCTCCACGCACAACCCCCACTACCGCGTCGTCGTCGCCGATGCCCGCCGTCCCCGTGACGGTGGCTACATCGAGAACCTCGGCCACTACGATCCCCGCAAGACCAGCGACAACCACGTCAAGATCAATGTCGAGCGTGCCGAGCACTGGATTGCCCAGGGAGCCCAGCCGACCCAGACCGCCAAGCGCGTGCTCAAGAGCCAGGGCGTCAAGTTCTAACGGCCGCACGCGGCACAGATCAGGCTCCTGCGGGAGCCTTTTTTGTGGTCTGCCCTGGGTGATACCGCTGCACTACAATGCCGGGCATGAAGAGCGATCCCGTCGACCTGACCCTGTACCTGGCCCAGAGCGTGGTGGATCAGCCGCCGCTGGTGCGCGTGTCGCGGCGGGGGCCGACCGTGATCGTGCGGGTCGCGCCGGGCGAGGAAGGCCGCCTGATCGGCCGCCAGGGCCGCGTGATCCAGGCGATCCGCACGCTGGTTCGGGCGGCCAGCGATCCCCGCGAACGCGTGAACGTCGATCTGGACGCCCCCCGCAAGCAGTGACGGACACGGAGACAACCCGTCTGGGACACCTGCTGGGGCCACACGGCGTGCAGGGCGGCATCAAGGTCTACGTGCTGGGCGATCCGGCCCAGTTCCGGGCACTGGAGCGGGTGTACGTGGAGGAGCGTGGCTGGCTGAAGATCCGCCGGGTCGAGCCGCTGACGCAGGGGGTGGCGCTGCATCTGGCCGGGGTCGCATCCCGTGACGCGGCAGAGGCCATGCGCGGCCTGGGGGTCTACGCGGCCGACGCGGAACTGCCGGCACCGGAACCGGGCGTGTACTACTACCACGAGCTGCGCGGCCTGAGCGTGAGCGGCCCGGACGGCACCGTGCAGGGCGAGGTGGTGGACGTGCGGGACATGGGCCATCAGGACGTGCTGGTGGTGCGCCACAGCGCCGGCGACGCGCTGGTGCCTCTCCAGGCGCCGTATGTGGTGGTCGTCCTGAACGCGCGCGGCCGCCCGGCCTCGCTGTCCCTCACCGCCGACGCGCCCGAGGATCTGCTGGACACCGCGAACGCCGACCCGGACGACGCCCCCGTGGCCTGAATGCTGACCTTTTCGTTCCTGACCCTGTTCCCGGAACTCCTGGCCCCCTACGCCCAGGAGGCGATCGTGGGCAAGGCGCGGTCACGTGGGCTAATCGACGTGAATCTCGTGGACATGCGCGGGTTCGCGGGCAACCGCCACCTGAAGGTCGACGACACCCCCTACGGCGGCGGCGCAGGCATGGTGATCCGCGCCGATGTCACGGCACGCGCCCTGGACAGCGTGCCCCCGGCCGACGAGGTGATCCTGCTGACCCCAGCCGGCCAGCCGTTCACGCAGGCGCTCGCCGAGGAGTTCGCGACCCGCACGCACCTGGCACTGCTGTGTGGCCGCTACGAGGGCTTCGATGCCCGCGTGGACACCCTGGTCACCCGCCAGCTCAGCATCGGGGACTTCGTGATGATGGGGGGCGAGGCCGCCGCCGCGTGCGTGCTGGAGGCCGTGGCGCGGCTGGTGCCGGGAGTGATCGGTGATCCCGACTCGCACCGCGCCGATTCCTTCAGCTCCGGCCTGCTGGACTACCCCGAATACACGCGCCCGCCCGAATGGAATGGCCTGGAGGTGCCGGACGTGCTGCGCGGCGGAAACCACGGGGCCATCGCGGCGTGGCGGCGGGCACAGGCGCTCGCCCGCACCCTGGAGCGCCGACCGGAACTGCTGCGCGGCGCGGGACTCACGCCGCAGGACACCGTGACCCTGACGGGCCTGGGGGCCACCCACGCGCAGCTCCAGGCCTGGAACGCGCCGCCGCCCCCCACCCGCCGCCGGAGAAAAACTGCCGATCCTGACGGCAGCGAGTGAACGGAGCCGTGGCCGGCATGTGTACCTTTTACGCAAGTCCGCGTGACGGAACAGGCCCACGATGACTGGCAGCATGTTCGTCCCCCTGTTTCCCCTGCCCAATCTGGTGCTGTTCCCTGGCGTGGCCCTGCCGCTGTACGTCTTCGAGGAACGCTACCGGGCGCTGCTGCGGGACGTTCAGGACACGGGCTCTCCGTTCGGCATCGTGCGGGTGCTGGCGTCCTCGCAGGAATCCCCCAGGCCCTTCGAGGAGCGCGTGTCGCGGGTCGGAACCCTGGCCCACCTGAAGCAGGCGCAGCTCCATGACGACGGCACCAGCACGATCCTGGTGGTCGGCGGCGACCGCTTCGAGGTCACCGAGTTCCATCTGGATCGTCCGTACCTGAGCGCCGACGTGCGGCGGTGGCCCCTGGAGGACAGCGGCGTCGGCCCGGATGCCGAACACGCCAGCGCCCAGCAGATGCTTGCCGCCCTGCTGCGGCTGCGCCCCGCCGACGCCGACGAGATCCGTCAGGGAGCGCCGGCCGATCCCCTGCTCATGGCGAGTTTCGCTGCCAACGTGCTGCCCCTGGACGGCGCTCAGCGCGAGGACGTGCTGCGGGCTCCGACCGTGATCGACCGCCTGGAGCTGCTGCTGGGTATGGTGCCCAGTTCGGCCAGGACGCTGAACTGAACGCGGGGCGGGGGTGCCCGCCCGTCGTTCCCCAGACCTCCTCGCTGCCCTTACAGGACGTCGTCGGCGCTGCCGCGCTTGCGGAGGTTGTTGCGGGTCTTGCGCCAGCGCAGCGCCTTCACGATGGCCGGGGCGGCGGGGTTCAGCACGAGGTCATACGCGGGATACCACACGCGCTGCTCGCTGAACTTGAGCTTCATCCGGAAGACGCCATAGGAGTGCTTGGACTCGTCCAGGACGCGCGGAATGCCCCAGAAGTCGAACAGCTCGTAGCCACGCCGTTTCGCGTCGAGCATGGCGTTCCAGTAGAACGCATCGGGGGCCTTGGCATCCTTCAGGGGCTGCCCCACGTCGTCCACGCGGTCATCGCGGATGCTGCCGCCAAACAGGTACGACGTCCCCTTCCCCATGCCCAGGAAGAAGCCGCCCGCCAGCGCCCGGCCCTGGGAGCGCGACAGTACGAGGTAGGCCTCGCCGCCGTGTCCACTACCCTCGCGCAGCATGGTCTCGTAGTACTTCCGGGGAAAGGCCCCCAGCTTCGCGCGGTCGTTGGTGGCGGTGAAGATCTCCCAGAAGGCGTCGAAGTCGTCATCGCGGCCCGCCACCACGCCCTGCTTCTCGGCGGCGCGGACGTTGCGGCGGGCCATGCTGGACAGGCCATCGAACATTTCCTTCTCGCTGCGGGTCAGGTCAGCGATGATCGTGTGCTCGGGCTGTTCGCTCTCCGCGCGGCGGAAGGGGCCATAGGCGTCCGGGATGACCGCGCCGTCCACCGCCGGGAGGGGTACCGGCGGCTCGATCTTCAGCAGGGCGTCGGTCGGCCGTGCCACCCGGCGCAGCGCGTGCGCGACGTCCGGCAGCAGATCCAGGCTCTCCAGGGCGGGGCCACGCGGGGCATACAGGGTGCTCAGGCCGGGGACGAGCCGCCGGCGCAGCAGCTGCACCGCACCGACCGTACGGCCCGCCTCCTGGATCAGGTAGCGCTGGGGAACGTGCCCGAGCACGCGCCGGGCCTCGCCGTAGCCCCAGCCCTGCAGGGCACTGGTGATGGGCAGCTGGGCGACCACGTCGTCGTACACGCGGGGATCGCTGGTCTCGACTAACGTCAGGCGCACGGGGGGGATTGTAGCAGCCCGCTCAGGACGTTCACCCCGCCCTTAATCGGCCACGGGCCAGGAACGCTACAGTGGGCAACGTGAAACAACTTCTGCTGACCATCGCCCTGCTGGGCGGCGCGGCCGGTGCCCAGACCACGCCTGCCCCGTCCACGCCGGCCACGCCCCCGGCCACGACCACTCCCGCGCCGGCTCCCGCGGCGCCGGCCCCCGCTGCGCCGGCCAAGGATCCGGCCACGCTGGTCGGCACGGTCGGCACCGAGAATGTCACCCTCGGGGAATTCGAGCGGGCGTTCCGGCTGGCGGCGGCCCGCGTGGTCAATGCCCAGGGCATCCCCTTTGAGGACTCCTACCTGACCGAATTCGCGTCGGCCCGCCCCGAGTTCCTGACCCAGTACCTGCGCGACCGCGCCACGTACCAGCTGGCCCGCGTGAACACCACCGCCGATCCGGCGGCGCTGGATCAGCAGGTTCAGGATGCCCGCGCCGACTTCGAGTCTGATCAGGCTTTCCAGGACGCCCTGAACGGCACCGGGTATACCGGCAGCGACGATCTGCGGGTGGAACTGGAGCGGCAGGCCGTCGTGGGCGCGTATCTCCAGACGCTCCAGAGCCGCTTTACCTTCGGGGACGCGGTCGTGTCGGGCTTCTACAACCTGAACAAGGCCAAGTTCGCGAAAGCGGCCGAGGCGTGCGCCAAGCACATCCTGGTGCCCACCCAGGCCGAGGCCCAGACCATCGTGGCCGACCTTGCGGCCGGCGCGGACTTCGCGAAGGTCGCCGCCGACAAGAGCCAGGATCCCGGCAGCGCTCCCCAGGGCGGCGACCTGGGCTGCTTCGGCCCCGGCCAGATGGTCGAGACCTTCGACCGCGCGACCTTCACTGGCAAGGTCGGCGCCGTGCAGACCGTGCAGTCGCAGTTCGGCTGGCACGTGCTGGTCGTCACCAAGCGCACCGAGGCCGGCGTGACCCCCGCCGCCGACGCGGCGCCCCTGATCCGCGAGCAGCTCGGCCGCGAGGCCGCGCAGCGCTACCTGGACACCCAGATCGCCAAGCTGAAGATCGAGTCGCGCCCCGAGGTGGTCACGGTCGCGGCCCCGGCGCCCGCACCGGCAGCGGCGCCCGCTCCCGGCACCGCGCCGGCCACGCCGGCCCCCGCGACGCCGGCCGAACCGGCCACGCCGCCCTCGAACTGAGGCCACGGGAAGACCGGGACAGTGGGGACAGGGACGACGGTGCCTGTCCCCTCCGTCCTGCGGGTGCCGGATCGACCGGAGCAGGATCACGCCCGCGCCTTCCAACCGTGTGCTAACCCGCACGGTGCACCATCAGTGCAGGCGGGCACTCCGCCCACAGGAGGCCCGACATGAACCCGAGCGACCGACCCGACCTGAGCCCACTCCATCTGGACGGGGACACCGACGATGGGATGACCGGCACGATCCTGAGCCGCCGCCGTGCCCTGCGCCTGCTGGGCCTGGGGGGTGGGGCCGCTGCCCTGGGTGCGGGTGGTGTGCTCGCCCAGCGAGGCGGCGGCCCCGGGGGGATGTCAGGGGCCGGGGGCACCAGCGCCGGCACGAGCGGCGCGGCCGGCCTGCCCGGCTGCGTGGTGCGCCCGGCCATGACCGAGGGGCCGTATTTCGTCGAGAGCGAGCCGCGCCGTTCGGACATCCGCAGGGACAGCACCACGGGCAGGCTGAGTGCCGGCGTCCCGCTCACCCTGAGCTTCGTGGTCAGCCGGGTCGCGGTAGGCGGCTGCACGCCGCGCAGCGGCGTCCTGATCGACGTGTGGCACTGCGACGCGCTGGGCGTGTATTCGGACGTGCAGGGCAACACCGGGGACTTCCTGCGCGGCTCGCAGGTCACGGACGCGCAGGGCCGGGCGAGGTTCACGACCATCTATCCGGGGTGGTACCAGGGCCGGGCGGTACACATCCACTTCAAGCTGCGCCCGCTCGACGCCAGTGGAAGGGCCACAGGCGAGTTCACCTCACAGCTGTTCTTCCCCGAGAACGTGAACACGGCCGTGTTCGCCCGCGCGCCCTACCGCCAGAAGGGCACGAAGGCCGACACGCCCAACGCCACCGACGGGATCTACCGCAACGGTGGGAACCAGCTCCTGCTGGACGTGAAGGGTGATGCCAGCAGGGGCTATGCGGCAACCTTCGACGTGGGGCTGAACATCGGCTGATCCCCGCTGATCCCAGACGGCCCCGCCCTCCACACGGAGACGGGGCCTGTGCCGTACGCGGCCAAACCGCGGTGGGGGCCAATCAGATGGTCAGTTCGCTGCCCAGCGCCTTGAGCTTGAAGCGGGCCATGGCCAGGTTCGCGCGGTCGCGGTTGAGCACCAGATACAGGAACAGCGGCTGCCTGGGAATCAGGTACAGGATGTGGTACTGCGTGTCGAGCGTGATCAGGATGTCCTCGATGCCACCCTTGATGCCCAGCATCTCCATGGTGCGGAGCTTGGCGCGGACGACCTCGGTGTTGCCGGCGGCGGCCATGTCCAGATTGACGCCGCTGCCCATCTTGCCCAGCGGCATGCCGCTGCTGTGGTCGACCAGGGCGGCAGCCAACGCTCCGTCGATGGTGTTCAGGGCCGTTTCCAGGGTGGCGTTGATGTTCGACATAGCACAGACCTCACGGGGGGTGGAATCGCGCAGCGGCTCGGGCTGGCGGAGAGACGACGGGGTGGAGGGCGGGGGCACCGTGCCGGAGGACGGATCCGTGTTCTCAGTCGGGCCGGCCTCCGCCACAGTGGGAGGCGCGCGGCTCGACTCGTCCTGCCGCTTCATGGCTTCCATCAGCAGGCCCTGGAGCGGGGTACGGATCACGGTGTGCTGGTTGCGGTACGAGCGCTCCAGCGTGGTGACCGCGTGCTCCCACGACAGCAGCTCCAGTGCGGCGGTCTCGCCGGCCTGCCCGGACTCGTGCACATAGGCGTCGACGATGTCGCCGGCCCGCAGGTGCAGACGACCCCACGCCCGGCCCTCGCCGCGCCGGACGAGCAGGGATACGCTGCGCCGCTCCCAGTGCAACATCTGAAGCAGGTTTGGCAGCGACACCCCCCGGATCAGACCGAAACACAGCCGCTGGAGTTCCTGCTCGACCGCCGCGTGCAGGGACGCGAGATCCGGCGAGGTCAGGCAGGTCATGTCGCCATAGGTCTCGACCAGGGGGTGAGCGTTCACATCCGGCCCCGCCGTGAAGGCCAGGAACGCCGTCTGCGGCCACGACAACCGGGCATGCTCCAGCAGCGCGGCCGCGTCGGGCTGGCCGGCCGACAGCTGCATGACCACGAGGTTGGGCGCGGTCTCTCCCATGATCAGGATGGCGTCGCCGGCCCGCGTGGCGTCGCTGACGATGCACTGCTGGAGCGAGGCGCTGCGCCCGCCCACCGCCTCGCCCAGGGGTGGGCGCAGCTCGGACATGAACAGCACCCGGAGCGGCCCGGCGTTCTGGGTGAAACTATGCAGTTCACCGACCGGTTCTCCCAGCTCAGGCAGTCGTTCAGGCACCACCGCACGGTAGGCGGCGTGGTGCGACACGAATCTTACTGAGCCGGTTCAGGCGCTGCCTTACGACTTGCCACCCGGGCGACGCTGCCGCCGCGCCGTGTCGGGTTTCGCATGGACGTCCGCAGACCGGCCGGTTCCGGTCAGCCGCACAGACCCTTAGACCTCCGGAGTGGTCACCGGCACTCTGGGAGTAGCCTGAGGCATGACCACCACGGGCAAGAAGCAGCTCAACTGGAACAGCCACCACGTCACCCAGGGCGACGAGCGCGCCCCGAACCGCGCGATGCTGCGCGCCGTGGGCTTCGAGGACGGCGACTTCGAGAAGCCGATCATCGGCGTGGCGCACGCGCAGAGCAACATCACGCCATGCAACAACGGGCTGGGCGAACTCGCCGACCACATCACGGGGGCCATCCGCGAGGGCGGCGGCATGCCGCAGATCTACGGCACGATCACCGTGTCCGACGGCATCAGCATGGGCACCGAGGGCATGAAGTGCTCGCTGGTGAGCCGCGAGGTGATCGCGGACTCTATCGAGACGGTCAGCCGCGGGCAGAGCCACGACGGCGTGATCGTGGTCGGCGGCTGCGACAAGAACATGCCGGGGGCCATGATCGGCATTGCCCGCCTGAACATCCCGGCGGTGTTCGTGTACGGCGGCACCATCAAACCCGGCCACTACGACGGAAAAGACCTGACCATCGTGTCCGTGTTCGAGGCCGTGGGAGCCTACGGCGCGGGCAAGATCTCCCGCGAGGACTTCACCGAGATCGAGAAGCGCGCGTGCCCCGGCAACGGCAGCTGCGGCGGCATGTACACCGCGAACACCATGTCCAGCGCCTTCGAGGCCATGGGCATGAGCCTGCCGTATTCCAGCACCATGAGCGCCGTGGACGCCGAGAAGGCCGTGTCCTCTGCCGACTCCGCCCGCGCCCTGCTGAAACTCATCGAGCAGGACATCCGCCCGCTGGACATCCTGACCAAGAAGGCCTTCGAGAACGCCATCACCGTGATCATGGCCGTGGGCGGCAGCACCAACGCCGTGCTGCACCTCATGGCGATCGCGCACGCCTGCGACATCGACCTGACGCTCGCCGACTTCGAGCGCATCCGCGAGGCCACCCCCGTGTTCTGTGACCTCAAGCCCAGCGGGCAGTACGTGGCGACCGACCTGCACGAGGTCGGCGGCATCCCGCGCGTGATGAAGATGCTGCTGAAGGAGGGCCTGCTCCACGGCGACTGCCTGACCGTGACCGGCAAGACGGTCGCCGAGAACCTCGCGGACGAGAAGGACGCGCCGGACGCCGGGCAGGACGTGATCCGCCCCTACGACCAGCCGATCTACACCGAGGGGCACCTCGCCATCCTGCGCGGGAACCTCGCCGAGGAGGGCAGTGTCGCCAAGATCAGCGGCCTGAAGAGCATCAAGATCACCGGCCCCGCCCGCGTGTTCGACAGTGAAGAGGAGTGCATGCACGCGATCATGGCCGACCAGATCCGGGCCGGCGACGTGCTCGTGATCCGCTATGAAGGCCCCAAAGGCGGCCCCGGCATGCGCGAGATGCTCTCCCCCACCAGCGCGATCATCGGCAAGGGCCTGGGCGACAGCGTGGGCCTGATCACCGACGGGCGCTTCAGTGGCGGCACCTTCGGCCTGGTCGTGGGCCACGTCGCGCCCGAGGCCTTCGTCGGCGGCACGATTGCCCTGGTGCACGAGGGCGACACCATCGAACTGAACGCCGAGACGCTGCAACTGACGCTGCACGTTGATGACGCTGAGATCGAGCGCCGCCGCGCCGCGTGGGTGCAGCCGGAGCCGAGGTACAGGCGCGGCGTGCTCGCCAAGTACGCCAAGCTGGTCAGCAGCGCGAGCGTCGGGGCGTACACGGACTGAACGAAGCTTCAGAGTCGAACGATGGGGTCGCTTCACCTTCGGGTGGGCGGCCTTTCGTTCAGGAGGAGCCTCCAGAAAACCTGACTGTCGCCCGGCAGCGGGTGCAGCTTCCGTCGGGAGTGGACGGCATCGTGAATGCGCAGTGGTTCGCCCAGGACGGTGCCGTCAGGATTGTCGCCTTTCCTCCAGAGCAGGCGTAGCGATGCGAGTGAGCCATTCGGTCATGAGCAGGCGTTCGGCGGCGGAGAGGGCCGCCGACTCCGGCAACAGGGCGTTCAGGGTCACGGCGGCCTGTGACAGCCCTGTGCCGCTTCGCGGGGCCGCGCCGCCAGTCATGGTTGCCAGCACACTCTCGCGTGCCAGTACCGACAGGCTGAGGTCTCGCTGGTCTTCGGGCAGGGACAGGAGGGTGAGCACCACACCGCTGCCTGCCGCATGGAACAGCTGGGCCGCCTGCTCCTCGCTGACCCGCAACTGCCCGGCCTGGGCCAGTGCCCGGATCTTCCGATGGAGGTAGCCCCGGCCGGCGGTGTCGGCCGGGAGTGCGCGATCTGGACGCGGATCGCCCACCATCAGCACGTAGATGGCCGGGTGTGACAGACCGAACGCCACATGCAGGTTCCACCCGTCGCGCAGGTCATCCAGCGGGTCTTTGCCGCTTGCGCTGCCCTGTTTCTGGTGCAGGTACCGGGCGAAGCCCTGCTCGGCCACGGCGTCCAGCAGTCCGCGTTTGTCGCCGAACAGCCGGTAGAGCGTCGGGGCCTGCACGCCGGCAGCGGCGGCCACATTGCGCGTGGTCAGGGCGTCGCGGCCATCGCGGATCAGCAGGGCGATGGCCGCGTCCACAATGCGCTCCCGCTGCCCGTCGACCACGGTGTCCGGGGGTGCGGTGGTCATGTGCCGACTATAGAGGCCGCCGGCCGGAGCTGCACCCAAGGCTCTGTACTCCTCATCTGTTATCGCTGGAAACGTGTAGTGTTATCAGTGATATTCAAAGGGAGGTATCGATGATCATCGTGACTGGAGCAACAGGCAAACTGGGCAGGGCCATCACAGAGGAATTGCTGACGCGGGTGCCGGCCGGGCAGGTCGGGGTCAGCGTCCGCGATCCAGACCGGGCGCAGGAGCTCGCCCAGCGTGGCGTCCGGGTCAGGCAGGGCGATTTTGCCGATCCAGACGCCCTGCGCCACGCCTTTGAAGGCGCCACACAGGTACTGGTGGTGTCGTCGGGCGTTCTGGGCGAGGACGGGCTGCGCCTGCACCGCACCGCCTTCGAGGCCGCGTGGAGTGCCGGTGCCCAGCGGGTGCTGTACACGAGTCACATGGCCGCCAGCGAGGACTCGCTGTTTCCGCCCATGCGCCTTCATGCGGCGACCGAGGCGCTGCTGCGGGCATCTGGTCAGCCCTACACGTCGCTGCGCAACGGGTTCTATGCCGACAGTGCGCGGTTTCTGCTCGGGCCAGCGTGGACGACAGGCGAGGTGAGTGCCCCGCAGGACGGCCCGGTGTCATGGACAACACACGCCGATCTGGCGGAGGCCGCCGCGATCATCCTGGCCGATGAGGGACGCTTTGACGGCCCCACGCCACCCCTGACGGCCGCGCACGCACTTGATCTCGCCCAGATCGGAGAGCTGCTTTCTGCCCTGACCGGCCATCCCACCCGCCGCACGGTTGTTCCCGATGACGACTTCCGGGCTCTGCTGGTCGCACGCGGCATGCCGGAGGACAGAATCGCCGTGACGATGGGGCTCTTCCACGCCAGCCGCCGGGAAGAATTCGCGGCCACCGACCCCACCCTGACCCAGCTTCTGAACCGCGAACCACAGCCCATGCGCGTGGTGCTCGAAGCCCAGATGAACGAGAAGAACCCGGCCTGAGCGGGCGCTCGAAGGTCGAACAGTCAACCTGAGCGAGCCGCGGCACTTTCAGGTGGGCAGCCCATCTTCCTGGGGTAGCCTACGGTGTGCCCGTTCCCGACTACCAATCCTTCATGCGACCGCTTCTCGTGGCCGCCAGCGATGGAGAGGTCTGGATGGTTCGCGACCTCTACGCACGACTCGCCAGCGACTTTGCTCTCTCCGAGGCTGACCTCGCCGAGATGCTGCCGAGCGGACGGCAGGCCACGTATGCGAACCGCATCGGGTGGGCCAAGACGTACCTGCTCAAGGCCGGTGCTCTGAGCAGCCCATCGAGAGGAACAGTGACCATTACGGATCGCGGGAGAAACCTGCTGGCACAGCGCCCCAACACTGTATCGACACGCGATCTGCTCGCTTTCCCCGAGTTCCAGCAGTTCCAGGCAGGCGGGGAGCCCGCCGATTCGACGGTCACCGTCGTACCGGACGCGGCCCAACCCACCCTCTCCCCTGAGGAGCAGCTTGAAGCCCTCTCCGCCACCCTGGATCACGCCCTCGTCAAAGAATTGCAGACTCAAATCCAGACCGTCTCAGCGCAGCAATTCGAGCGGCTTGTGGTGGCCGTGCTGGTCGCCATGGGCTACGGGGGCAGCGCGAGGGACGCAGGAATGGCCATCGGAAAGAGTGGAGACAACGGCATTGACGGCCTCATCAAGCAGGATCCGCTGGGCCTGGATCGCGTCTACATTCAGGCCAAGAAATGGCAGAACCCGGTTCATAGTCCGGAAATCCGCACCTTCGCGGGCAGCCTGACCTATCACAGGGCGTCCAAGGGCTTTTTCATCACGACCGCAGCGTTCAGCGACGGAGCAATGAAGACGGCAGCCCAGATCGGCAACATCATCCTGATCGACGGGGCGACGTTGGCGCGCCTGATGATCGACTACGGGGTCGGTGTGATTACGCGGGAGACTTACCGCGTTCGCCGGGTCGATGTCGAGTATTTCGACGAGTTATGACCACCGCCCCCACCCTCACCACTCCGCGCCTGCTGCTGCGCCCGCACCGCGCGGACGATCTGGATTCGTGCGTGGAGCTGTGGCAGGACGCAGTGGTCACGCGGTACACGAGCGGCAAACCTCTGGCGCGGCAGGACGTGTGGACGCGGCTGCTGCGGCACCCCGGTCACTGGGCGCTGCTGGGCTTCGGGTACTGGGTGGCCGAGGAACGCGAGTCCGGACGCTTCGTGGGCGAGGTGGGGCTGGGGCGCTTCAAGCGTGACCTGCTGGCGGGGCAGCCGGAACTGGACGCGGTTCCCGAGGCGGGCTGGGTGACGCTGCCGTGGGCGCACGGGCGCGGCTACGCGGGCGAGGCGGTGGGCGCGGTGCTGGGCTGGCGGGACGCGCACCTGCCGGGCGCGGAGACCTTCTGCATCATCAGCCCGGAGAACGCGGCGTCGCTGCGGCTGGCGGCCCGCGTGGGCTTTGTGGTGACGGGCGAGGCGGGAGCGCCGGACGACCGGGTGCTGGTACTGACCCGGACACGCCCTCAGATCCGCGCCGAGTGACGGCTCTCGACCCGCGCCACCTGATCCCAGCGCCAGGAACCGGCATGCGCCATGGCCGCCAGCCGGCGGCGCAGCGCGTCGTGCGTGTGCAGGAATTCGCGGTACTCGTCCGCACTGCGCACGGCCAGTCCGGCGTCCCGCAGGATGTCCAGATCCGGGGGGGGTGGAGTGGGCGGCAGGGGCTGGTGGTGCACGCGTTCGAAGGTGCGGGTCAGCGAGTCGACCGACGCGAGCGCGCGTTGCAGGCCGGGTGGGCGGTCGCTGTCCAGCGCTCCCTGGATGATCAGCAGCGCCTCGCCCAGGGCCGGCAGCGTCAGATCCAGGGCGTCCTGCCGGTCGTGATCGTGGAAGCGGTGCAGGTACGGCGAGTTCAGGTGCGCCGCATCGATGCGGTTCAGGATCAGGTGCAGGTCCGTGGTCAGGCTCAGCAGACCCCGGTCGTGATCCGTGTGGGCCCGCAGGATCAGGTTCTGGGCATCCGGCCCCGCGCGGTGCAGGTGCAGGGCCAGTTCGCGCCGGTCACTGCGGGCCTGGGCGATGGGCACGATGAAGGTGATGGCGAAACTCAGCAGGAAGAAGCCGTTGATCGACGCTATGTCGGTCATGATCCGCCAGAAGGTCTCGGGCGCGATGATCTCGCCCAGACCCAGGGTGCTCAGCGTGTACCCGACGAAGTAGAAGGTGGCCGGAAAGGTCGCGGCCTGCCCGCTCTCGGCACCCAGCAGGGCTCCGGGCTGCGACCAGAAGATCAGGGTCCAGCCGAACCACACCAGCAGTGTCCATGCGATCAGCGTCCCGACGATCAGGGTGGGCGTGCTCCACGACAGCCAGGTGCGCCGCCCACTGATCCTCGACGCCGTCGTGACGATCCAGTACAGCGGTCGGTGGATGGCCCGGCTCAGGCGACCCTCGCCGGACTGGATACACGTGACGAGCATATCGGCCAGGACGGCCACGACGAGCACCAGACCGGGAATCCACAGGAACTGACGGAGCATCGTCCACAGTGTGACACCCCCGGTCGGCGGCGGCGCGTGCCGGCTCAGCGCCCGCGCTGCCGCCGTTCCTGTTCGCGCATGGGCATGGTGTCGATCAGGGCGTTCACGGTCGACAGAGACGGCGGTGACGGATACGTCGCCTTGATGCCGCGATCCTTGCCGATCAGGGCGGCAGCACCGTACCGGGAACCCACCTTGCCCCCCGGATCGGCCAGCACCGTGAGCATCAGCGAGCCGGGCGCATTCAGGCGGGCGTCGCCGGGCGGCACCAGCGCCACCACGCGCAGATCACGCACCTGCAACTCGGTGTCCTGTGCCCGCATGGCGTCCAGATACGCCGCTGTCGGATTGCGGACGATCAGGATCCGTTCGCGGCCCAGGGCGCTGGACAGTGACCAGTCGCGGCCCTGAGCCGTCTGGAGGGTGAAGGGGGCAGCCAGGGCCGAGACAGCCAGCAGCGCGGAAACGGTCATACCCGAGTGTGCCGGTCAGTGGTGAGGGCAGCGCGGCAGTCGGATCGGGATGCATTAAGGGTCGGGAGAACCCGGGAATGGCCGCCCCCGAGGAGCATGGCACCGGGGGCCATCCCTGCAGATGACCGCACCGTCAGTTCCCCCTATACTCCGGCGCGGGTGGAGGCGGCGGAGCTGCCCACCTCCGGGGGACGTGATGCGGGACAGGACGCGGAGACGGCGTGCGCTGCTGGCAGGAGCAGCGCTGGTGGGCGCAGGGATGACCGGTCGAGGTGGCACCCAGGCCGCCGACACCACAGCGACCGACGCGGTGGTCAAGGCGGCCTCCACGCTGTTCGTCTCGGCGCAGCTGGGGGGACTGATCCGGGACTGGTGCGTGGCTCAGGCCCCAGCACAGCGGGCCGGGGTGGACAGGGGCTATGCCGCGTGGCAGGCCACCTTCGGACTGCCCGCCATCGAAACGTACCTCCGACGTTCCAGTCCGGAACTCGTGAATCGCCTGAGCTCGGCGGCGCTGGCACGGCGGCAGGAGGTGAACCGTCTCCTGACGGGCGAGAGTCAGAACCCTGCCACCGACTGCGCGAACCTGCGCGACCTCCTGATGAGACACGCGGATCTGGGACGGCAGTACCCCCAGGAGTACGCGCTGACCGCCCAGATCCGCCGGGGAACCGCCACGGCCGCGCCGGCGCCGGTAGCGACCACGCCAGGAACAGCGGGCACCGGCGGGCCGTTCGTGACCGCCACGGAATTCGGGCCGTTCTACCGTTCTGCGATCCTGACCCGGCTGGTGGCGGCAGGAGGGCAGGCCCCGTTCCGGCCCGGCGGTGCATTGAAATCCGCCGCCTATACCTGCGTGCAGAAGGACACCGACGAGAACGAGACCCTTGAGGGCACCACCCGCTACACCCTGACCCTGTGGGCGGATCACGGCCTGCGGGCCACGAACCTGAAGCGCCAGTGGAAGGCGAACGCGCCATACACGCTCAAGGATCTGGCCGGGCGCTTCACCTACGACGCGAACACCGGCGCGATCCAGATCGACGCCGACTACGACAACCGGATGCTGGAGGATCTGGTGGTCGAGGCCGGGGTGTACCGGGGCGTGGGCGACGACGCCCCGCGCTACAACATGTTCCGCGCCCTGACCGGTGCCGACGGGCGGATGCTGCTGTACGGCCAGCAGGCCTACGGCGCCGACTCGGACACCACCCAGACGATCTGCACGCCCGCCGGCGCGCCGGCCGGCCTCTCGCCGGTCGAGGCCGCGAGGCGGGAGCAGGCCGAGCAGGAGCGGATCTTCAACCTGTACCGCACGACGCCGGGGGCGGGGGCGACATCCGCGCAGATCGAGGGCATCGTGCATTCCTACGACAACCGGTACGACGGGGTCAACGTGACCGGCGAGGAGCGCTCGGTGCTGCTGCTCAGGGACGGGCGGGCGTACCTGAACCTGCGCTGGACACCCCACGACCTGAACGTGGCCGCGTCGGTGACGGGCGAGCCGGGACAGTGGACGCGCTGGCGGCGGATCGGTGGCGCCCTGCAGGTGCAGCGCGGCGGACAGTGGGAGGCTCTGAAGGCGGTGCCGGGCCTGCCCTTCCAGAAGAACGAACGCCTGACCGGCACCTACGGCCTGGAGACGGCGTACACCTCCGGCACGCTGATGTGGGGCGCGACCTCGGTCTGGCGGCAGTACTACACCTTCACGCCGGACGGCCGCTTCACCCGGTCAGCCAGCCAGAACCTGTACGGCACCATGGACAACGGGGCGACCCGTACCACGGGGTCGGCCGGGTCGAGCCGGCCGGATGAGGAGGGAACGTACCACGTGAGCGGCTACACCCTGGAACTGCGCTACCGCAGCGGCCGGGTGGATCGCACCTACGGCTTCTTCTGGGACGCGAAGCGCAGCAGGCTGGTCATCGGTGGTACCACCTACTCCCGGAAATGAGGGCCGCAGCGGTGGCAACGCCACTCAGTCCCCCAGCTCCGCGAACACCGCGCGGCTGATCACCAGCTGCTGGATCTCGGAGGTGCCCTCGTAGATCTCGGTGACCTTGGCGTCGCGGTACAGACGCTCGACGGGATACTCGCGGCTGTAGCCATTGCCGCCGAAGATCTGGATGGCGTCGCGGGTCACGTCCACGGCGGTCTCGGAGGCGAGCAGCTTGGCAATACTCGCCTCCTTGCCGTAGGGGCGGCCCTGATCTTTCAGCCACGCGGCCTTCAGCGCGACCAGCCGGGCACTCTCGATCCGGGCCGCCATGCGGGCGACCTTGAAGGACACGCCCTCGAACTCGCGCAGCTTCCTGCCGAACTGCTCGCGTTCGGTCGCGTAGCGGGCGCTGTGTTCCAGTGCGGCGCGGGCGATCCCCAGGGCCTGCATGGCAATGCCGATGCGCCCGGCGTCCAGGCTCGCCAGCGCGATAACAAGGCCCTGGCCCTCCTCGCCCACCATGTTCGCGTGCGGGACGCGCACGCCGTCGAAGGTGACGGTGGTGGTGTGGGAGGCGTGCAGGCCGAGCTTCTCCTCGGGGGTGCCAAAGGTCAGGCCCGCGCTGGGGTGCGGCACGATAAAGCAGCTGATGCCGCGTGCCCCCGCGCCCCCGGTGCGGACCATGACCAGATACGTGTCGGCCTGCCCGCCACTGGTGATCCACGCCTTGGTGCCGTCCAGCACCCAGTCGTCGCCGTCACGCACCGCTTTCAGGGACAGGCTGGCGGCGTCGCTGCCCGCATGGGACTCGGTCAGGCAGAACGCGCCGAGGTGCTGGCCGCTGGCGAGGGGCCGCAGGAAGCGCTCGCGCTGCTCGTCGGTACCGTATTTCAGGATCATCTGCTCGGGCAGGCCGTTCTGCACCGACACGATCACGGCCACGCTGGCGTCGGCGGCGGCGATCTCCTCCAGGCACAGGGCGTAGGTCACGGAGTCCAGGCCCGCCCCGCCCCAGCGCTCGGGAACCGTGGCCCCCAGCAGGCCCAGGTCGGCCAGGCCGCGCAGCTGCCCGCGGGGATACTCGCCACTGCGGTCAAAGGCGGCGGCGTGCGGCGCGATCTCGGCGCGGCTGTACTCGCGGACGTGCTGCACGATCAGGCGCTGGTCGTCGGACAGCGCGAAGGCCATGCCCTCGCTGGCGGTGGTGGCGGCGGTCATACGTCAGCCTACCAAACGGGCGTTAGGTTCCGGCCAGGGCCGCTGTGAGCGCTTCCTCGATACCGCGCCCCCTCCAGCCGCTGTCGATCGCCTGCACGTCTCCTTCACTCCAGCGCAGGTGTGCTCCTATGACCGACCCGCCGGCAATCGCCAGGGCCGCGTGCGTGACGGCCTCCGGTGGAACACCAGGGCACAGGCGGGCCGCAGCGGTGCGCAGGGCCGGAGCCAGCGGCAGGGGCGGGCAGGTCACTCGGACACGGGCGGGCAGGGACACACCATGAAGAATAGACGCTGTGAGGTTCTTCACGGCGCACCACACGCGGGTCACTAGAATGCCCCCGGTACACGTGGACGGAACCCTCGCATGACAGTGACCTCACCATGAAAGTGGGTGGCATGGCTGGCGGTGGCCCTGCTGATCCTTCTGGCACTGACGCTGGGAGCGCTCACGCTGGGCGCTTTCGCGTCCCTAAACAGCGGCGCTCCGCTGCTGCTGCGCTCGGCAGGAACCGTCACCACGACTGTGCTCAGCCAGCTGGGGCTGCCGGACATGGAGCCGCTCGACCGGGCCCTCATCCTGACCGGCGTGACCGGTGTGGTGGCGGCGCTTGCGGCATATATCAAACCGCGTTCCTGAGCCGCCCATGACCCGCTCCCGCACGCCTTAACATGCGTTCAGGGGCCTCTCATTACCCCCGTGCTTACGATTGGATGGTTTGTCCCGGAGGATGAGTGTGAGGCTGTCAGAAAGACATCGGTATCGACCTGGGAACGGCGACGTTCCTGATTTACAGCAAGAGTCGCGGCCTGGTATTGCAGGAACCCAGCGTGATCGCCATGTCGCGCGACAGCAAACAGGTCAAGGCGGTGGCGAGGAAGCCTACCGCATGATCGGGCGCACGCCCGGCGGGATCGTGGCCGTGCGGCCCATCAAGGACGGAGTGATCGCCGACGAGGGCCTCACCGAGAAGATGATCTCGATGTTCCTGCAGAAGGTGCAGGGCAGCGCGGGCCGCCTGTTCGGCTTCAAGCCGCAGCTGATGGTCGGGGTGCCCAGCAACGTCAGCGACGTGGAAAAACGCGCTGTGCTGCGGGCCGCCCTGAACGCCAACGCCAAACGCGCCTTCCTGATCGAGGAACCGCTGGCCGCCGCAATTGGCGCGGGCCTGAAGATCGCCGAACCGATCGGCTCGATGGTCGTGGACATCGGCGGGGGCAGCACCGACGTCGCCGTGATCTCGCTGGGCGGCATCGTGGTGTCCGAATCCATGCGGATCGCCGGCAACGAGTTCGACGAGAGCATCATCCGCTTCGTGCGGCGCAAGCACAACGTCCTGATCGGGGAGCGCACCGCCGAGGAGATCAAGGTCAAGGTCGGCGCGGCCATGCTGCTCGACGACGCCGAGAACCTGACCGCCGAGGTGCGGGGCCGTGACCTCGTGAACGGCCTGCCCAAGACGATCTCGCTGGACAGCCGCGACGTCGTCGAGGCCCTGTCCGAGCCCGTGACCAAGATCGTGGACGGCGTGAAGCGCGTGCTGGAGATCACCCCACCGGAACTCGTGAGCGACATCATTGACCGCGGGATCGTTATGACCGGTGGCGGCTCGCTGCTGCGCAACTTCGACGAACTGCTGCGCCAGACGACCGGCATTCCTGTGGCCGTAGCCGAGAACGCCGTCGAGGCCGTCGCGGTCGGCACCGGCATGGCGCTGGAGATGATCCCGGTGCTGGGCGATTCGCTGGTCAGCAGCGACAATTACCTGAGACGGTAACGATCTGGCGATGAGCTCTGGGCGTTGAGCGATGAGGAACGGACGGGAGGCGGCCCAGACAGCCCCTCCCCTCTTTTATTGCCCAGCACCCACAGCCCCCTCCGAAGGAGCCCCCATGAACCCGATCCTGATCCAGGACGTCCTCAAGACCCTGCCCCACCGCTTTCCCTTCCTGCTCGTCGACCGGGTGTTGAGTGTGGAGGGTGGCGTCGTGCACGCCATCAAGAACGTGAGCATCAACGAGCCGTTCTTTCCCGGCCACTTTCCGCAGGAGCCGGTGATGCCCGGCGTGCTGATCGTCGAGGCGCTGGCGCAGGCGAGTTTCTTCTGCATGCAGGACTCGCTGGAGCCCGGCATGATCGGCTACCTGGCCGGGGTCGAGGGCGCGCGGTTCAAGCGCAAGGTCGTGCCCGGCGACACGCTGCACCTGCACGCAAAACTGGAGTTCGCCCGCCGGGGCCTGGGCAAGACCACCTGCCGCGCCGAGGTAGACGGCGTGGTGGCGGCCGAGGCGACGATCCTGTTCGCTGTCGGGAAGGGGAAACCAGGCTTGACCCGCCTGACCCGCTACGTCACCGCCGAGCTGATCCCGCCGCTGCTGGCGGGTACGCTGCTGTTCACGGCCATCCTGAGCTTCGGGTACTTCTTCGTGTCCAGCCAGTGGCTGGCCGGGGTACCGGTGGGCCTGATCGGCCAGTGGATCGCGTTCCAGCTCCCGGACACGCTGGTGAAGGTCTTCCCGATGGCGGTCGTGCTGATGACGGTGGTGGCCTTCGGACGCATGAGCACCGAGCGCGAGCTGATCGCCGTGCAGTCGGGCGGGATCTCGCTGGGCCGCGCCGCCCGGCCGGTCGCTGTGGTCGCCCTGCTGGTCACGCTGCTGAGCGTGTGGCTGAGCCTGTGGGTCGCGCCCCGCGCCAACGTCGAGACACGTGGTCTGTACTGGGATGCCCTGACCGGAGCGGGGCTGGGGCAACTGGTGGGCAAGACCGTGGATCTGGGCGGCAACCTCACGCTGGCGATGGGCGGATACGATCCGGCCACGCGGCGCATGACCGGCGTGCGCCTGGAGAAGTGGTCGCCGGACACACCACGCACCGGCACGCTGATCTTCGCGAACAGCGGCACCTTCGAGGACAACCGTCTGGTGCTCACGGACTACGCGGTGTTCACGGTGGACTACGCCGCCGCCGCCGCCCTGTCGCGCGTGCCCGAGGGTGACCCTGCCGCGTTCCGGACAGCCGTGCAGGCGACCTTCCCCAACGTGATCATCCCCGAGAACGCCACCGATCCCCTGATGGTGGATACCGGCCTGAGCCGCAAGCAGACGCTGGCTCAGTACGCCGACGCGATCGGCGCAGACGCGCTGGGCTGGAGCGAGCTGACGGGTACCCTGCGTGACCCGGCCGCCACCCCGGCCGACCGACAGGACGCCCGCCTGACATTGAACCGCAAGCTGGCCCTGCCCTTCGGCAACGTGGTGCTCGCGCTGGCCGCCCTGCCCTTCGCGCTGCGCTACGGGCGGACGCTGGGCGTCAGCCTGGGCATCGCCCTGATGATCGCGGTCGCGTACTACCTTCTGTTCTTCGTGGGCCTGACCGTGGCCGGTGCGCTGCCCGCGCTGCCGGAAGTGGGGGCGTGGCTCGCTAACGTCGTGTTCGCCGCCGCTGGCCTGCTGCTGCTGAGGCGCACGTGATCCACGGGCCGCTGCGTGCCCTGATCCTCTCGGCGTCGTTCGGCAACGGGCACCACCAGGCGAACGACGCGGTCGGCCGGGCGCTGGAGGCCACCGGCACCCCGGTGGAGGCCCACCACACCGACTTCCTGACCTACCTCAGCGCGGCCGAGCGGGCCATCACGGCGGGCACGTACGCCCTGTGGCTGAAACACGCCCCCGGCATGTACCGGGCGTTCTACAACTGGACAGACCGTGAGAACGAGCCCAGCGTCGTGACCGGTTCGTTCCGGGCGCTGGGGTTGCGTGGCCTGCGGCGCGACGTGCAGCGCCTCCGGCCTGAGGTGGTCGTCAGCTCGTATCCCAGTCCCACCGCCCTGGCCGACGCGGCCCGGCGGCAGCTGGGACAGAATTATCTGAACGCCCTGGTGGTCACGGACTACCGTATCCACCACCACTGGGCGCGCCCCGACGCCGATGTGCTGATGGTGCCGACCGCGCAGGCCCGCGAGGAGATGATCCGCTGGCGCATTCCCGAAGAGCGCATCGAGGTCACGGGCATTCCCATCGCCGCCGCGTACCGCGCCCTGATCGGGGCCGACCGCGCCGCGCTGCGGGCCCGCCACAGCCTGTGGGCCGATCAGCCGCTGATCCTGATCTCGGGCGGCGGCACCGGCGCGTTCCGGGCCCAGGGCCGCGTGCTGCACGAGCTGTCGAACCTGGGCCGACCGGTGCAGGTGCTGGTCATGGCCGGAGCACGCGGGCGCGGCGTGGAGCAGCTGGGAAGCGCGACCATCCACCGCCTGGGGTTTTCCACCGCCTTCCCGAAACTGCTGGCCGCGTCCGATCTGGTCGTCGGCAAGGCGGGCGGCCTGACCGTGGCGGAGGCGACCACTCTGGGCATCCCCCTGGTCATCCACGAGCCCATTCCTGGCCAGGAGGAACACAACGCGCTGTACCTGGAACGCCACGGGGCCGCCCTGTGGGCCCGTCAGCCGGACGCCCTGCGCGTCGCGGTGCTGCGTGCCCTGGACAGCAGCGAGCACGCCCGCATGTCGGCAGCCTCGGCAGCGCTGGGCGTACCCGACGCCGCCGACCGCGTGGCCGCCACCCTGCTGCGGCGGCTGGGGCGGGCGTGAACCGGCGCTGGCTCGCGCTGGGGCTCACGGCCTATATCGGCGTGCCGTTCGTGCTGGCACAGTGGGCGAACCTGGGGCGACTCCGCAGCGGCCGCCGCGCCCGGCTGGAGATCGCCCTGACCTTCGACGACGGCCCCGATCCGGCAACCACGCCGGCCGTGCTGGACGCGCTGAGCGACGCCGGTATGCATGCCACTTTCTTCGTCCTGGCCGCCCGTGCCGAGGCTCACCCGGCGCTGATCCGGCGCATGCTGGACGAGGGCCACGAGGTGCAGGCCCACGCCGTGAAGCACGTGCATGCGTGGTGGCGCTCTCCGTGGGGCGCGTACCGCGATCCCGGCGACGCCGCCCGGCGGATTTCGGCGGTCACGGGCCAGTCCGTGACGCTGCACCGCCCGCCGCACGGCGCCTACACGCTGGCGACCGTGCTGGGCCAGCGGGCGGCGGGCCTGACGGGTGCCCACTGGAGCGTGGAGGGTGGCGACTGGCGGGAAGGCGCCACTCCGGACACCGTGCAGGAGCGCCTGCTGGCCCGCGTGATGCCCGGTGACGTGGTCGTCCTGCACGATGCCGGCCCCGGTGCCCGGGTCACCGTGCCCCTGCTGCCGGGTCTGCTCGTGGCCCTGCGTGAGCGCGGCTACCGCAGCGTGCCCCTGTCGCGCGTGGATGGTCTGACCCCCGTCGACTGGCCCGCCCTGAAACGCCGCGTGTTCATCGCCCTGGATCGCGCCTTCGACCGGGTGGGCGGCATCCGGCCCGCCGGGAGCCGCGCCGACAACCTGTTCCGCGTGGGCCGCGCCCGCTTTCCGGTCGGCGGCCTGACGCTGAAGGACGGCTTCCGGCCCGAGCGGGGCATGTCCGGCGTGGAGTTCCATGTCAATAACCCCGTGCTGGTCGATCTCGGCCCCCGCCGCAGCATTCCGCGTGGGCGTCAGGACTTCCGTGCCCTGGCACATGACCTGAAGACCCGCCCGGAATACGCGGATGCCCAGGTCGTGTACTGCCTGAGTGCCCTGGCTCCGCTGCTGGCGCTGGTGGGCTTCGAGACGCACGACCTGCCGCCCGCCGACCGCACCCGCCTGCGACGCTGGGCCAACGTCCTGCGCCGCGCGTACGGCACGAAGGATGGTGCCCGTCCCCCGCAGCTGAGCGTTCTGAGCAGAGAGGCGTTCCTGAAGCTGTTCGGGTAGACCAGGAACGCTACAGTCAGGTTCGTGGACTACGACGCGTTCGCCGACCTCTACGACCACCAGTACGACGTCTACCGTGACGACCTGCACTTCTACGGGGGCCTGGGCGAGCGCGCCGGCGGCCCGGTGCTGGAGATCGGCGCGGGCACGGGGCGCGTCACCGCGTTCCTCGCGCGCCGGGGCGTGGATATCACGGGCCTGGAACCCAGCGGACGCATGATCGAGCGCGGCCGCGAACGTGCCGCAAAGGAGAACCTCACCCTCGCGTTCAAACAGGGCGACGCCCGCACCTTCCGCATTGACCAGAAGTTCGCGCTGGCCATCGCCCCCTTCAACGCGCTGATGCACCTGTACACGCCGAACGAGCAACTCCAGGCCCTCGAGAACATCCACGCGCACCTGACCCCCGGGGCCCCCTTCGCCTTCGACCTGTACGTCCCGCGCTTCGGGAAGGCGAACACCCTGCGGCATGAGGGCGAGACCTTCCACACGCCCGACGGCGCACGCACCGACGTGTTCCTCGTCCAGCGGCACGACAAGGTGCGCCAGCACATCACCACCGAGTACCACGTGGATACGACCCAGCCGGACGGCACCCTCAAGCGCCGGCACTACACCCTGACCCAGCGGTACTACACCCGCTACGAGGTCGAGTGGCTGCTGCGCTTCGCCGGGTTCGAGAGCCCCCGCGTGACCGGCTCCTTCCAGGGCGGCCCGCTGGAACGCGGCAGCGACGTGATGGTCTTCCAGACGCGAGCGCTGTAAGTGAGTAGGAATGATCACTCAGCCGTGGCGATTTATACCCCGCTGGGGTCACTCCTGCTCAGGGCTGCGATCGGATCGAGCGTCCTCCAGCCGTCCGGCTCCCAGCAGATGGCTGGGAGTGCCTTCACGTCGGAGGCCTTCGCGCTGCCTGGGGCAAGCGGAGCACTGCTGCTGGGGCGACTGGATCCCGGCCAGCTGGAGGAACAGTGGGTGGATGAGTGCTGGGGCGTGATGTGGCGGGTTCGGAGCGAAGTCGATCAGCCCGAGCATCTGTGCCAGGAGTTCAGCTGTACGTGGGGCCTGGACACGCTGTGGACGGAGACGGGATGGGAGTCCAGGCAGTCTGTCGTCGCCCGCTCGTGGGAGCACGGACTGACGCAAGTGGCCCTCGGAACGATCGAGCCGACCGCCCTCCAGTTCTACGCCGAGCAGGCACACTTTCACCTGCCCCCGCGGTGGTTCCACGACAGGCCGGAGTTCTTCGAGTTCGGCTGCATCAAGGCATCGGTCGCCGGCGTGACCGTCCGGTATCCGGCGCTCCGGGCCGGCGAAGTGTGTCACGCCCAGTTCGTTGTCGCCTGGAAAACCCGAACAGACAAGGATGATCAGGACGCTGTCCTGGCCGTTGATCTCGCACCGGCTCAAATCTTCGGAGCCGCTCTAGGCACAGACTCCGACAAGGCACACTGAGCTTGTGCAGCCCGCTTCCGGCAAGTCCTACAGGCTCGCCGCCAGCTTCCCGAACAGCGCGGGCATGGCCGGCACGTCCCTGCCGTTCACCCAGCCGAAGCGCCCGTCGCGGAGCGGGCCGCCGTCGCCCACGCCCATCCCATCCGGGAACAGGGGGCGGAGGTCGGCGCGTTCCGTGACCTCGCGGGCACCGGGGAGGGCCGACAGCGCGTGCTCGACCTCGCGGGCGTGGCCGAAGTGCAGGAGGTGAAGGTCGCCGCCGTGCTCCCACGCGAAGCGGGCGGCCGTGGTGGACACGTCGGAGAGGGAGCCGGGGGCGGCGACGTGCCGGAACGCCAGCCCCGGCCGCAGGCGCAACGTGACCTCCAGGGCCTCGCCCAGCGCGCCGAAACTGCCCACGAAGGGCCGGGTCAGGTCGTAGCCCTGCACGTTCTTCACGGTGCGCCCGCCCGCCCGCACGACCCGCCCGGACGGCGCGCGGAACGTCACGCCCAGCACCTCCGCCCCGAAGAAGAACGTCTGCCCGAACCCCCCGCGCGCCACGAGGCCGCCCACGCCGCCCGGCAGCTCGACCGGCGGGAACGGCGGGTACAGCCCGGCGGGCAGGGCCGCGTACACGTCCAGCAGCCCCGTGTCGCCGCCGACCGTGACCGTCTGGTCGCCGGGCGAGAGGTCAAGGATGGTCATGGGCACCCTCCCCCGCCTCGTCCGGCAGGATCTTGCCGGGGTTCAGCGCGCCGTTCGGGTCGAGGGCGCGTTTCACGTCCCGGAGCGCGCCCAGGGTGACGGGATCGACGGCATCCGTCATGAAGTCGCGTTTCATGGTGCCGATGCCGTGCTCGCCGCTGAGCACGCCGCCGTGCCGGATGGCGACGAGGGCGATCTTGTGCGCGAGGTCGTGCACGGCCTCGGCCGACTCGGTGCGGGGGTTGAAGAGGATATTCGGGTGCAGGTTCCCGTCCCCGATGTGCCCGAACTGCACCAGGGTCAGGCCCGAGGCGTCGCCCAGCGCGCGGATCTCACGGACGACCTCGGGCAGCACGCTGCGCGGCACGACGATGTCCTCGTTCATGCGCTGCGGACGGATGCGGCCCAGCGCCGGCGACACGCTGCGCCGCGCCTGCCACAGCGACGCGGCCTCGGCGTCCGTGGCGGCGCGGCGCACCTGCCCGCCCGCCGCGACGCACGCCAGCTCGACCAGGGCGCGTTCCTCCTCGACGGTGTCCAGGTCGTCGCCGTCGGTGTCCACCAGCAGCAGCGCGCCCGCCTCGCGCGGGAGGCCCAGGTGCAGGTAGTCCTCGATGGCGTTCGTGCAGGCCTGATCCATGAACTCCAGCTTGCTCGGCACCGCGCCCGCCGCGATGGCGCGGCTCACGGCCTCGGCGGCCTGCCCGACCTCGGGGAAGTGGGCCATCAGGGTACGGGTGAACCGCGCGGGCGTGGTCAGGCGCAGGGTGGTGTCCGAGATCAGGCCCAGGGTGCCCTCGGAGCCGATCAGCAGGCCCGCGAGATCGTAGGCGTCGCGGGTCAGCGTGTGCACGTCGCCGTCCACGTCCACGAATTCCAGGCCCCTGACGTAGTCGCCGGTCACGCCGTACTTGAAGCACATGGGGCCGCCCGCGTTCTCCCCGAGGTTCCCGCCGATGGTGCTCGTGCGGAAGCTGGCGGGATCGGGCGGGTACACCAGCCCGTGTGGCCTGGCCTCCTCGGAGACCTTGAGCGTGATCACGCCCGGCTGGGCCTGTGCCTCGCGCCGCGCGGGGTCGATGGTCAGCCGCGTCATGCGCGTGAACGAGATCACCACGCTGGGCACCATGGGAGCCGCGCCGCCCGACAGGCCGCTCGCCGCGCCGCGCCCCACGACCGGCACGCCCGCCGCCCGCGCCGCCCGCATGACCGCCACCACGTCCGCCGTGCTCTCCGGCAGCACCACGCAGTGCGGCGTCACCCCGAACTGGATCGCGTCGTACCGGTAGTTCAGCCGCTCCGACAGGCCACTGAGCACCTTCCGCGCCCCCAGCGCCCGCGTCAGGTCGGCGGCCAGCGCGTTCGAGGAGCCGCCCCCGGACACCGGCTTGTGCACGGGAGAGGTGCTGGT
This sequence comes from Deinococcus sp. AB2017081, assembly GCF_034440735.1. Taxonomy (NCBI): domain Bacteria; kingdom Thermotogati; phylum Deinococcota; class Deinococci; order Deinococcales; family Deinococcaceae; genus Deinococcus; species Deinococcus sp. AB2017081. The sequence goes on from NZ_CP140098.1 coordinate 2,852,061, forward strand.
GAGGGCCTGCTTCTCGGGGATCATGGTGCACCTCCGGCGCGCCGAGGGCCGGGAGCACAGGGCAGGGGGCACCAGGCATCCGGCTCTGTGCCTTCGGCCCTCGGCCCTCTGCAAGGCGAAGCCATCACAGTTCCCCCCGGTACGCCAGATCGAGCACTTCCACGGTGTGCATGACGGGCACGGGGCTGCCCTGGCGGCGGACGTGGCTCTGGATCTGGGTGTGGCAGCCGATGTTGCCGCTGGCGATCAGGTCGGGCGTGGTCGAGAGGATGTTCCGCGCCTTGCGCTGGCCGAGCTGCGTGGCGAGTTCCGGCTGTTCGAGGTTGTACGTGCCGGCCGAGCCGCAGCACAGGTCGCCCTCGGGCACCTCCAGCACGGTCACGCCGGGGATGTGCCGCAGCAGGGCGCGGGGGGCGGCCCGCACGCCCTGCGCGTGGGCGAGGTGGCATGCGTCGTGGTACGCGACGGTCAGGGGGCGCGAGGCGGGCACCATCGGCTCCAGGGTGCCGTCGAGCAGCAGGGCGTTGAGGTACTCGCTGATGTCCATGACCTTGTCCGCGAACGCGCGGGCGCAGGCCTCGTCGGGCTCACCGTGCAGCACCATGGGGTACTCCTTGAGGCCCGCGCCGCACCCGGCCGCGTTGGACAGGATCGCGTCGTAGTCGTCGGGGTTGAAGGCGTTCAGGTTGGCCCGCACGAGGTTCAGGGCCTCGTCCCGCGCGCCCGTGTGCAGCGCCGCCGCGCCGCAGCAGCCCTGGCCGTCCGGCACGACGACCTCGATGCCGTTGCGCGCGAGGACGCGCAGGGTCGCGGCGTTGAAGTTCGGCGCGAGCGCCTGCTGCGCGCAGCCCACGAGGAACGCCACCCGGCCGCGCTTCTGCCCCCGCGCGGGCGTGAAGGGCGCGCTGGGCTGCATGGCGGGCACGTGTTCGGGCAGCAGGTCGAGGGGACTGCGCAGCGCGTCGGGCAGCAGCGGCGCGAGCGGCTTGGCGAACTGGCCCACGCGGGCGGCCACGCTGAACAGCTTCGGGGCGGGCAGCGCCTTGAGGATCGCGTAGCGCTTGGCGCGGTCGAGGGGCGACCGTGTGCGCTGCGGCTCGCTCCAGCCCCGGAAGGCCGTGATCAGTTCCCCGTAGGGCACGCCGCTGGGGCACGCGGTCACGCAGCCCATGCAGCCCAGGCAACGGTCGAGGTGCGGGGCGGCGTCCATCAGGGGCAGGCCGCCCTCCAGCACCTCCTTCATCAGGATGATCCGGCCGCGCGGGCTGTCCATCTCGTCGCCCAGCAGCGCGTACGTCGGGCACGCGGGCAGGCAGAACCCGCAGTGCACGCAGGCGTCCACAGCGTGCGCCATCACCTCGCCCTGACCGCCGGGCACGTGCGCGGGAATGTCGTTGTTCAAGCGCGAAACTCCATACGGCCCAGGATAGGCGCGCGTGGGCCGGAGGAAAGGGCACGGGGGCTCTGTGGGCTAGGGGTGTGGGGAACAGGGTCAGTGGGCAAAGCACTTCGTAATCCAGTCCAGCGTCTGCCCGCGCCAACCGGCGCACACTCGCGGGCATGACTGCTTCCTCTCCCCTGCCGCTGTCCGTTCTCGATCTGGTGCCGGTGCCGCTGGGCATGGACGCGGCGGGGGGCGTGCACGAGGCGCTGCGGCTGGCGCAGGAGGCCGAGGCGCTGGGCTACCACCGCTACTGGGTCGCGGAGCACCACAACATGGGGGCGCTGGCGTCCAGCGTGCCGCTGGCGGTGCTGGCGGCGGCGTCGCAGGTGACCTCGACCATCCGCCTGGGCTCGGGCGGGGTGATGCTCCCGAACCATTCGCCACTGTCGGTGGCGGAGGGCTACCGTCTTCTGGGCGCGCTCGCGCCGGGCCGCGTGGATCTGGGCCTGGGCCGCGCGCCGGGCACGGACGGACGCACGGCGCGGGCGCTGCGGGGCGCGGGGGCCATGATGGAGGAACCCTTCGAGCGGCAGCTGTCCGACCTGATCGCGTACGGCACGGGCGAGTTCCCGGCCGGGCATCCCTTCGCGGGGACGGTGGCGGCCCCGGCGGGCGAGGGGCTGTTCCCGCCGCTGTGGATCCTGAGCAGCAGCGGCCACGGCGCGCACGTGGCCGCGCAGGCGGGGGCGGGGCTGGCGTTCGCGTGGCACATCAACCCGGACACCGACCTGGCGCGGCGGGCGGCGGACGCGTACCGGCGGCATTTCGAGCCCTCGGCGGCGTTCCCGGAGCCGCGGGTGATCGTGGCGGCCAGCGTGGTCACGGCCCCGACCGCGGCCGAGGCCGAGGAGCAGAGCCTGCCGCTGGGCCTGATGTTCCTGCGCCTGACGCGCGGCGAGAGCGCGCCCTTCCCCACCGTGGAGGAGGCGAAGGCGTACCCGTACACCCCGCAGGAGCGGGCGGTGGCCGACGGGATGCGCCGCCGGGCGATCATCGGCGATCCGCGGACGGTGGCGGAGCGTCTGCACGCGCTGGCCGAGGACACCGGGGCCGACGAACTGATCCTGAGCGTGAATGTGCCGGATCCTGCCCTGCGCCGCCGCGCGCTGGGACTGATCATGGATGCCGTGCAGGTGGCCGACCGGCCGACCGCCCTGGTGGGGTAACGCACCGGGCACTGGAGTCAGCCCTGACGGACACGCACCTCAGCTGAAGTCGGCCTTCTGCGGCTCCGGCAACCTCGTGGCGATCACGGCGCTGGGGATCAGCAGGGTCAGCGCCACCAGGGCGGCGGTGGTCGGGGTCGTCACGTCGGCCAGCGCCCCCACGAGGAAGACCAGCAGACCGGCGAAGCCCCACGAGAAGCCCATCATGATCGAACTGGCGACCGCGACGTGGCCGGGCGCGTACTCCTGTGCGGTGACCACCCCGACGGGAATGCTGGCATTGACGGCCGCCCCGACCAGGAAGGTGAGCGGGTAAAACCACCAGTCGCCGGGACTGGACAGGATCAGCGCGGCGAAGAAGGGAATGGTGGTCAGGATCGCGCCGCGCAGCACCGGCGTCCGGCCGTGACGGTCACTCAGGCGGCCCCCCAGGATCCCGCCGAGGGCGCTGGCCACGGCGAACACCGCCAGGGTGATGGCGACCTCGCGCGCCCCGTAGCCCCGGCCGAGCAGGATGAACGGCAGCATGGCGTTGTAGCCCATGCTGGCGAGGCTGCGCAGCACCGCCATGGCCCACAGCCACACGATCGGCCCTCGGAAGATCCCCACGTACTCGGCCACCGACACCCGGCGCGCCTTCTGGACGCCGCTGGGCGTGACGGCGAAGGTCACGGCGGCGACGACCACGCCGATCAGCGCGAACCATGGCAGATGCGTGAGGCCCACGCCGGCGAACACTGGCCCCAGGGCCATCCCGCCGGTGCCGCCCGCGCTGAACAGGCTGGCCCACAGCCCGCGCCGATCCGGTGGGCTGTGCTGGGCGACATACGCGGCCCCGGCCGGATGGAAGAACCCGCTGCCCAGCCCGGCCACGGCGACGAGCAGCACCAGCGCCCCGAACCACGGCACGAAGCCCATGAGGGTCAGGCCCACGCCGGTCATCAGCGGGCCCAGGGCCGCGGCGTAGCGGCGGTCGAGGCGCTCCCCGACGATGCCCAGCACGGGCTGGAGCACCGAGCTGGTCAGGCTGAACACACTGGCAAGGAGCGTGACGGCGGCGATACTCACGCCATACTTGGCCTGGAGCGCCGGCGTCAGTGGCGTGAGCATGGCGCTGTACGCGTCGTTGATGAAGTGTCCGGCCGTGACCGCCACGGCTATGGCCGCCGCGTGGCGGGCGGCGATGACGGTCGCGGTGGCCTGCATGCAGAGCACCCTACTCCGCCATCCACGCGGGTGCCACCGGCAGGGCGGACAGCGGGGGGAGAGTGTCTGGGAGGGCGGGACTCGGCTACCATAGGGCATGGCCCCGTCATTTCGTTCCGTCGTGTCGTCCCTGTTGCCCAGCGAGGAACGGCTGATGTCCAGATTGCAGAACCTGAGCGAGAAGGATGTTCTGAGCATCGTGGACGAATTCGTGGTGGGTCTGCCGGAATTCGACGCGGTGATCGGCCTGCCGGGTGCAGAAGACCTCGCGCGGTCGCTCGCGTCCCTGCGCGGTGTACCCGCCGTGCTGGTGACCCGCGACACGGAGTCCGGATGGTGGAGCTTCGACACCGAGCCGACCGAACGCACACAGCACGCCGTGATCGTCACGGAGCACTTCACGGACGGCCTGCCGGAACTGGAGGCCGTGGTGCAGGCATCGAAGCTGGGTTACCTGGTGCAGTGGGTGGCGTGCGCGGTCGAGCGCACCAACGAGCCGGGCCGCTCGCGCCTGGAATTGCAGGGCCTCACGATCCTGCCCGCCGTGCAGCTGGCCGACACCCCACGCGGCCTGGTGATGGAGCGGCGCTTTCCTCAGCCCTGAGAGGACGGAGCGCTGCGGTAGGTCGCCAGGGCACGTTCCTCGGCCGGGATACGGATCAGGAGCAGCAGCGCGGCGTTCAGCAGCGTGAAGGCCAGGGCCGTCCGCCACGCCCCGACCGCGAGCGGCGCGCTGGCGATCTCCAGCGCCACCACCGCGTAATTCGGATGGGTCACGTACCGGAAGGGGCCGCCGGTCACGCGTTCCCCACCCGGCACGATCAGGATGCGGGTGTTCCAGTACCGCCCCAGCGTGCGGATCACCCAGTAGCGCAGGGGCTGGGCCAGCAGCAGCGCCAGCAGGGCCGGGAGGTTCACCCGCCCGGCCGAGCGCCGCCCCTCCAGATACGTGGAGAGCATCCACGCCGGGTGCAGGACGAAGAACAGCGGGTAGTGGGCCTGTCCATATTCCACCGCGCCGTGCGCCCGCGCCCAGCGTTCGTTGCGGCGGGCCACCCGCAGTTCCAGCAGCCGCTGGGCCGCCAGAGCGAGCACCAGCACCGGGGCAAGCGGCCCGGCCTTCATGTCCGGCCCAGCAATTCATCGGCCGCCGTCTCGGCATCCAGTTCGCCGGCGGCCACGCGGGCATACAGGTCGTGGCTGACCTCGCGGGCACGGCGGTGCAGGCGCTCCTGCACCAGCGCCCGCACCTCGAACTCGGCGCGGGCCTCGCGGCGGGCGCGCAGGCCGGCCTCGCCCAGGTGGGCACGGTGCGCCAGGGCGGCGTCGATGACCGCCTCCACGCCCTCTCCTGTCGCGGCCACCGTCTTGTGGATGGGCGCGAACCACGTGCCGGCGTCGTGGGCCCCCAGGCCCTGTGCGGCCAGCAGTTCGCGCACGGTGCGGTCGGCCCCCGGCAGGTCGGCCTTGTTCACGGCCACCACGTCCGCGATCTCCATGATCCCGGCCTTGAAGGCCTGCACGCCGTCGCCCCCGGCCGGGGTGAGCACCAGCAGGGTGTGGTCGCACGCGGCGGCCACATCGACCTCGGACTGACCGACGCCGACGGTCTCCAAGATCACCCAGTCGAAGCCTGCCCCCTCCAGCAGGGCCAGCACGCCCATGGTGCGGGCCGACAGGCCGCCCAGGGCCCCCCGGCTGGCCAGCGAGCGGACGAACACGCCGGCATCCGCGTGATGGCGCAGCATCCGGATGCGGTCGCCCAGGATCGCGCCGCCGGAATACGGACTGCTGGGATCGACGGCCAGCACCGCGACCCGCTGCCCACGGGCACGCAGCTGCGCGATCAGCACGTCGGTCAGGGTGCTCTTGCCGCTGCCGGGGCTGCCGGTCACGCCCAGCACGACGGCGTGTCCGGCGTGCTTCCGGGCAGCGCGCAGCAGGGGCCGGGCTGCGGGCAGGCCTGCCTCGGCCAGGGTGACGGCGCGGGCCAGGGCACGGGGATCGCCGGCCACGTAGCGGGCGGTCAGGTCGGGAGCGGGCGTGCTCACGGCGACTGGCCGAGGACGTCGTCCGCCTCGGTCGCTTCCAGCAGGTTCTCCAGGTGGGCGTCGTCGTTGAAGCCGAGCAGGGTGCCGCTGCCGTCGCCGAGCAGCACCCGCGTGATGCTGGTGTTCGTGACGCTCAGGCGCGACCACGCGTTGGCGGGCACCCCACCCAGCGCGAGCCCCACCGCGACGCGCACCACGCCGCCGTGCGTGAAGACCAGCACCCGTTGTCCCGGGTGCCGCTCCCGCAGCGCGTGGAAGGCCGCGCCGCAGCGGGCATACAGATCCTCCATGCTCTCGCCGCCAGGGCGGCGGGTCGCCCACGGATCGACCAGCAGTGCCTGCAGGTAGTCGGCGTGGCGCTCGCGGATGTCCGCAATGACCAGACCCGAGAGCTGCCCGACGTCAATCTCACGCAGGCCGGGGTCGAGCTGCACGGTGGGGGCACCGGCCAGCCGGGCGCTCACCGCCTGGGCCGTCTGCGAGGCCCGCAGCAGGTCGCTGGAATACACGGCCGCGAAGCCCTGCCCGGTCAGACGCTCGGCCAGCGTGGCCGCCTGGAGAATCCCGATGTGGCTCAGGGGCACGTCGGCCTGCCCCTGGTAGCGGCCGTCGGCGTTCCACGTGCTCTCGCCGTGGCGGACGACCCAGAATTCGGTGGCGGTGGCCCGGTCTGGAGCGGTGAAGCCGGTCGGGGCGAGCCGCTGCGTCAAGGCTGACCGCCAGCGAAGGTGACGCCCTGACCGGCGATCATCTCACCGATCACCCAGGGCCGCTCGCCCGCCGCCGCCAGCGCGTCCAGCGCCGACGCCTGCTGCGCGGCGGGCACGATGAACAGGAACCCCACGCCCATGTTCAGCGCACGGAAGGCCTCGCGGCGCTCGACCTGGGCCCGCTGGACGATCAGCTCGAAGACAGGCGGCACCGTCCACGACGTGGTCTCGATCCGCATGCCCACGCCCGCCGGGAAGACGCGCGGGGGATTGTCTACCAGGCCGCCCCCGGTGATATGCGCCATGCCGCGCACGTCGACCCCGGCGCTGTGGAGGGCATCGTAGGCGGGCAGGTACGCGCGGTGCGGCACCGGCAGCACGTCCGCGAGGGTCCGCCCGTTCAGATCGGCACGGGCCTCGTTCCAGTCCAGATCGTCCAGCGCCAGGCGGGCCAGCGAGAACCCGTTGGTGTGCAGGCCCGCGCTGGGCAGTGCGATCACGGCGTCGCCGGGTTCGATCCGCGTGCCGTCGATCAGGGCGGGGCGATCGACCACACCCACGATGGTTCCCACGATGTCGAGTTCCCCCTCGACGTACACGCCGGGCATCTCGGCCGTCTCGCCGCCCAGCAGGGCCACGCCCAGCGCCTCGCAGGCCCGCGCGGCCCCGGTGACGACCTCGGCCACGACCTCGGGGCGAAGTTTGCCCATGGCGACGTAGTCGAGGAAGAACAGCGGTCGGGCCCCCTGCACCAGGATGTCGTTCACACAGTGGTTCACGATGTCCGCGCCCAGGCCACCGTGTTTGCCGACCCGCACCGCCACCTTGGTCTTGGTGCCCACGCCGTCCGTGCTGGCGACCAGCACCGGGTCACTCAGGTGCGAGAAGGCCGCGCGGAACAGGCCGCCGAAGCCCCCGATCCCCCCCAGCACCGCGGGCGTGTGAGTCCGCGCCACCGCACCCTTCATCAGTTCCACCGCGCGGTGCCCGGCATCGATGCTCACGCCAGCGCGTTCGTACGCGGACGCCGCAGCGTCAGTCTTGCTGTCCGTCATGACCCTCCCACACCCCGCCGTCCAGCTCATCGGCGGGCGCATGGAGCGCAGTTTACCCGACCGGCGGCCGGGGGCCGGTGTCCTGACCAGCCCGGCGGGCCAGCCACCAGCGGCCCATCGCCGCCAGCGCCACGACGCCCGACAGCACACCCACGCCCCAGAACAGCCGCTGCGCGTTGCCGCTGAGCCACACGACCAGCGCCGTGACCGGCAGCGCCCCCACCGCCGTGGCGAGCATGAAGGGCCGGAAACCCATCCGGGCCGCCCCCGCCACGAGGTTCATCACGTCCGACGACAGCACCGGCATCAGGCGGATCATGACCACGCCCTGCACGCCGTACTTCTCGGCAAAGGCGTGGGCCTTCAGGCGGGCACTTTCGCCGGCCAGCAGCCGCACCAACGCGTCCCCGACCCAGCGCCCCAGGCCGTAGCCCGCCGCCGCGCCCAGCAGCGTGCCCGCGTACACGATGAAAAAGCCCTCCACCGGCCCGTAGGCCCGCGCCGTCACGGCGATCATGACCAGTGCCGGGAGCACCGGCAGCACCGCCTGAACCACAAAGCCCGCGATCAGCGCGAGCGGCCCCGCCCACCCCAGCGAGTCCACGAAGGCGTGCGTGACCGCCGGATCCGTCGAGGTCAGCGCCGCGTAGCCGCGCACCAGAAAGGCCCGCACGTCCGGCAGCAGCGCCACACCCACCAGCAGCAGCACGGCGCCGCCCAGCACGAGCCAGCGCACGTACCGGGGCGGAGCGGAGGTGGCCGTCGTCATCCTGCCCAGTCTACGGAGTGCGTTCCCCGTTCCCATCATCCCAAGGTTGAGCGTTGGGGGGGCTGGCCCTCACCCCTCCGTCAGAGAGCGCGGCGCCATCAGGTCACGGGCGGCCCGCGTCAGGTCACCGCTGCCTGCCAAGCTGGTGCCGACCAGCACCGCGTCGGCCACGTCCCGGACACGTTCCAGATCCGCCGGGGTGCGGTAGCCGCTCTCGGCGACGAGCACGCCCGTGAAGCCGGCGGCCCGTGCCCGCGCGATCAGCCGGGGGCTGACGGCCAGATCGATATGCAGCGTCGTGAGGTCACGGTTGTTCACGCCAATGATCCGCGCCCCCGCCACCAGCGCGATGTCCAGTTCGGCCTCGTCGTGCACCTCGACCAGGGCGTCGAGGCCCAGGTGGTGGGCGATCTCCAGATACGCCCCGGTCGCCCCGCCCAGCACGCTGACCATCAGCAGCGCCGCCGACGCGCCCCACTCGGCGGCCTCGCGCAGCATGACGGGATGCACCACGAAGTCCTTGCGGAGCACCGGCACGCGGACGGCCGCGACCACGTCGTGCAGCGCCTGGGCGGTGCCGTCGAAGTACCGGGGCTCGGTCAGGCACGAGATGGCCGCCGCGCCGCCCGCCTCGTAGGCCCGCGCCGCCTGCGCCGGGTCGAGGGGCGCGATGGCCCCCTGGCTGGGGCTCGCCCGCTTGACCTCCGCGATCAGGGAGAGACCGGGGGCCCGCAGCGCGGCCTCGAAGTGCCGGGTGCCGGTGCGCGGTGCACCCACGTCCGGATCGGCCGCGCGGTAGTCGGCGGCCCGTTCCATCACGATGCGGCCCAGCACGCCGGGGACGGACTCCAGGGACAGGGGCGGCAGGCCACTCATGCGCCGGAGTATACGGGCCGCGCCTCGCCCGCCGTACAGGCCCGTGTTAGCCTGAGACTCCTATGAGCCTCACCCCCGGCACCGGCCCCGTCCAGATCACCCAGGAGCAGCTTCAGGCGCGTATCCAGGAACTCGCCGCGAAGATCCGCGACGACTACCGGGGCCGTGAGCCACACCTGATCTGCGTGCTGAACGGCGCGTTCATGTTCCACGCCGACCTCGTGCGGGCCCTGGGCGTGCCGTGCACCATCGACTTCCTGCAGGCCAGCTCGTACGGCAACGCCAAGCAGTCCAGCGGTGAAGTGCGGCTGGTCAAGGATCTCCAGTTTCCCCTCAGTGACCGCCACGTGATCCTGGTCGAGGACATCGTCGACACCGGCATCACCATGAACTACCTGCTGCACTACCTGGAGGGGCGCGGCCCCGCCAGCCTGAAGGTCGCCGCCCTGCTAAGCAAGCCCAGCCGCCGCAAGGTCGAGGTGCCCGTCGAGTACCTGGGCTTCACGATTCCCGACGCCTTCGTGTACGGCTACGGCCTCGACCGCTCCCAGTACGACCGGAATCTGCCGTTCATCACGAGCCAGGACTGAGGGGGCGCTGACGCGCCAGCAGATGGCAACAGGCAGAAGGCTCTAGATCTCTTCACCATCTGCCTGCTGCCTTGAGCCTTCTGCACTGCCCTCAGGGCAGCCTCACCGTCGTCAGCATCGCGTAGTGGTCGCTGATCTTGGGGTCGTCCTGCCGGACGCGCTCGGCGGTGCGCGGCAGACCCGCTGAGTAGAAGAAGTAGTCGATGGTGCGGTCGGGCCGGCCCACCGCCGGGTCGTTGGCGTAATGCGTGATGAACTCCGGTTCGCCAGAGTCGATCTGGGCGCGGCTGGGGAAGGACTCGTAGTTGTCCATCAGTGGGGTGAGTTCCGTATCCGGGTTGAAGTAGGCCCGTTCGCGCTCGCGCAGGCGGTCGTAGGCGGCACGGGTGCCCAGGAGGTTGAAGTCGCCGCCCATGACCCACGGGGCCGGAGTCGTATCCAGCAGCTCCTGCACGGCAGCCACCTGGTTCTGCATGGTGGTGCAGCCCTGCGCGAAGGCGTCCATGTGGGTGTGCAGGGCGGTCAGCGGCCGGCTGCCCTGCACCGGCAGGGTCACGCCCAGCACCGCCCGCTTGAAGTTGAAGGCCACCGTGACCGGGTCGCCACAGATGCGCGGCAGCTGGTAGCGGGTGGCAGCGGCGATGCTGGTCTTGCTCAGGGTGCTCAGGCTCAGGCCGACCTTCCCCATGATCTTCGGGTGCGGCACGAACGCGGCTCGGTGGTAGTACGCCGTCGCCGTGCAGGGATACGCGCCGCCGAGTCGCGCCTGGATGAGCTGGAGCTGGTCGGCGTAGTCCGTCCGCTTCGAATCGCGGTCGACCTCCTGAAGCATCACCACGTCGGCGTTCTCGGCACGGATCACGTCCACCACCTCGTCCAGCGTGCGGGCGATCGACTCCGGGGTGGGGCGCGTATCCGGGCCGTCGCCGGCCAGGGTGTCGTAGAAGAACACGTAGCCGCGCCCGGCGAGGTACTGCACGTTCCAGCTCAGGAGCTTCACGTCCTGCCCGGCCTTCAGTGGGGGCGTGTCGGCCGGACACGTCACGTCGGCGGCCTGCACCGGTTTCGGGTGGTCGGTCAGGGCATAGACCAGCCCGGTCAGGGCCAGTCCCACGGCCAGCAGGGACAGCACGAGTCGGGGCAGCCAGCGGATCCGGCGGAGCTGAGGTCGCATCGTGCCCCTGAGTGTAACGTGCATCACCAAGGGACGGTATCGGTCGGCGGGGGTGATGTGCGGGCGCTACACTCCGCGCGTGCTGGCCGTCCTGATCGTCCTCTCGACCGTCGCCCTGGTCATCTGGCGACCCCTGGGCCTCGGCGCGGCGCGCGCGGCCACGCTGGGGGCCGCGGTGGCCCTGCTGACCGGCGTGGTGGCCGTGTCCGACCTGCCGGGGCTGTGGCACGCCACGTGGAACGCCACCCTGAGCCTCGTCGGATTGATCGTGCTGAGCCTGCTGCTGGACGCGGCGGGCCTGTTCCGCTGGGCGGCGCTGCACGTGGCCCGCTGGGGCGGCGGGCACGGACGGCGGCTGCTGGCGCTGCTGGTCGTGTTCAGCGCGGTCGTGGCCGCCCTGTTCGCCAACGACGGCGGGGTGCTGATCCTCACGCCGATCGTGCTGGAACTCGCGGGCCTGCTGCACCTGGGCCGCGCCGCCACGCTGACCGTGGCCCTGGCCGTGGGCTTCGTGGTGGACGCTGCCAGCCTGCCGCTCACGGTCAGCAACCTGACCAACATCATCGCCGCCGACGCCTTCCGGATCGGCTTCGGGACGTACGCGGGCGTGATGCTCCCGGTGAACGCGGCCGTGGTGCTCGCGTGCCTGGGCGTGCTGCTCGCCGTGTACGGGCGCACGCTGCCGGCGCGCTACGACGTGGCCGCGCTGCCGGAGCCCGCGAGCGCCGTGACCTCCTGGGGCGTGTTCCGTGCCGGGTGGGTGGTCACGCCCCTGCTGCTCGCCGGCGCGTTCCTGGCCGAGGGGGCCGGGATTCCCCTGAGCGCCGTGGTCGTCACGTGCGCCGCAACCGTGTGGATCGTCGCGGCGCGCAGCGGGAACGTCGGCAGCCGCGCCGTCCTGCGCGGCGCGCCGTGGAACGTCGTGGCGTTCAGCCTCGCCATGTACACGGTCGTGTCGGGCCTGCGCGGAGCGGGCGTCACCGGCGCGTACGGCGCGTGGCTGGGCGGCTGGGCCGCCCACGGCACCCTCCCCGCCGTGCTCGCCTCGGGCGTGAGCGTCGCCGGACTCAGCGCGGGCCTGAACAACCTGCCCGCCCTCCTGACCGCCATCCTGGGCATCCAGGAGAGCGGCGTCAGCGGCCACGCGCAGCGGGCCCTCGCGTACGGGGCGCTCGTGGGCGCGGACATCGGGCCGAAACTCACGCCCATCGGGAGCCTCGCCACGCTGCTGTGGCTGCACGTCCTGAAGGGGCGCGGCCTGAGCGTGTCGTGGGGTGAGTACCTGCGCGCCGGGCTGGTGCTCACGCCGCCCGTATTGCTCGTGGGCCTGCTGGCGCTGTGGTGGCGGTTGGGGTGAGCCGGTCGGCGCATGACGTTCCCCGCCGGGCTGCGCTACACTTCAGGCATGATCCGCTCTGCGCTTGCCATCCGGGGACGCCTCGACTGACCGCAAGGTGTGTTCGAGCGTCCCCGGCTGCGTGCCGGGGCTTTTTTTGACCCTTCCAAGGAGTACAGCCATGACCCAGACGAACAACGAGAGCCCCATCCACATCCCCGAGCCGCGCATGGAGCGGTACAACCCGCACGCCATCGAGCAGAAGTGGCAGGACGCGTGGGAGAGGAGCGGCCTGTACACCTTCGACGAATCTGCTCCCGGCGAGAAGTTCTACGCGCTGACGATGTTCCCGTACCCCTCTGGAAACCTGCACATCGGGCACTGGTACGCGAACGTGGCCCCGGACGCGCGGGCGCGCTGGCTGCGGATGCGCGGGTACAACGTGCTGTTCCCGATGGGCTTCGACGCCTTCGGGCTGCCCGCCGAGAACGCGGCGATCAAGAACAACGTCGATCCGGCGAAGTGGACATACGCGAACATCGAGCGCATGGTCGGGCAGTTCCGGCGCATGGGCACCATGATCGACTGGAGCCGCCAGTTCGCCACCAGCGACCCCGAGTACTACCGCTGGAACCAGTGGTTCTTCATCGAGTTCTACAAGCGCGGCCTGGCGTACAAGAAGGGCGGCTTCGTGAACTGGTGCCCGAAGGATCAGACGGTGCTGGCGAACGAGCAGGTCGTGAACGGCCACTGCGAGCGCTGCGGCACGGCCGTGGAGAAACGCAACCTGAGCCAGTGGTACCTGAAGATCACGGACTACGCCGACGAGCTGCTGGACTTCAGCGATACCGACATGCCCGAGAAGGTGCGCCTGATGCAGACGAACTGGATCGGGAAGTCCGTGGGCGCGGAGGTGACCTTCGACACGCCGGCCGGGCCGGAGACGGTGTTCACGACCCGCCCGGACACCCTGATGGGCGCGACGTTCATGGTGCTGGCCCCCGAGCACGCCAAGGTGGGCGCGCTGACCACCGACGAGCAGCGTGACGCCGTGGAGGCCTACGTGGCGGCGGCGGGCCGCAAGACGGACGTGGAACGCCAGCAGGAGGGCGAGAAGACCGGCGTGTTCACCGGCAGCTATGCCACGCACCCCATCACCGGGCACCAGCTGCCGATCTGGGTGGCGGACTACGTGCTGGTCACGTACGGCACCGGCTCGATCATGGCCGTGCCCGCCCACGACGAGCGCGACTTCGCGTTCGCCCGGCAGTTCGGCCTGGACATCGTGGAGGTCATCCGTGCCGAAGGCGGCGAGCCGATGGCCGCGGACGCCGGAGAGGCGTACACCGGCGAGGGCGTGATCGTGAACTCCGGCGAGTTCGACGGCCTGCCCGGTGGGAAGGCCAGCATCGCGGGGATCGTGGAGCGGCTGGAGGCGCGCGGCATCGCGACCGCGAAGACCACGTACCGCCTGCGCGACTGGCTGTTCGCCCGCCAGCGGTACTGGGGCACGCCCATTCCCTTCGTGCACTGCCCCGAGCACGGCGCGCAGCCGGTGCCCGAGGATCAGCTGCCCGTCCGGTTGCCGGAGAACGTGGCGTTCACCCCGACCGGCCAGAGCCCGCTGAAGCTGGACAGGGCGTGGCTGGCAACGACCTGCCCGGTGTGCGGCGGCCCCGCCGAGCGGGACACGGACACCATGGACACCTTCGTGGACTCCAGCTGGTACATGTACCGCTACCTGAGCCCCGGCTACCACGACGGCCCGTTCGACCCGAGCAAGGACGGCATGATGCCGGTGAACCTGTACACGGGCGGCATCGAGCACGCGATCCTGCACCTGCTGTACTCGCGCTTCTGGGTGAAGGTCATGCGCGACCTGGGCCTGACCAAGCACAGCGAGCCCTTCGCAAGGTTGCGCAACCAGGGCATGATCCTGGGCGAGGACGGCGAGAAGATGAGCAAATCAAGCGGGAACGTCGTCGACCCGGACGACCTGGTGCGCGAGTACGGCGCGGACACCGTGCGCACGTACCTGATGTTCATCGCGCCGTGGGAGCTGGGCGGCCCGTGGGATCCGCAGGGCATCAACGGCCCCGCGAAGTGGCTGTCGCGCGTGTGGAACGTGTACTTCGAGGACGGCACGAGCGGCCCCGCCGAGACCACGACCGAGGCCGACCTGCGCTACGCCGTGCACAGCACCCTGAAGAAGGTGACGGGCGACTTCGACCGCCTGAGCTTCAACACCATCATCGCCTCGCTGATGGAACTGACGAACACGCTGGTGAAGGCCAAGCGCTCGCCCGCCGCCGGCACCGCCGCGTGGGACGAGGCGTTGGACATCTTCAACCGCCTGCTGGCCCCGGTCGTCCCGCACATCGCCGAGGAGATCTGGCACCAGCGCGGGCTGGAGGGCAGCGTGCACACGCAGTCCTGGCCCGCCGTGGACGAGGCCGCCGCCACCCGAGACACTGTGACCATCGGGGTGCAGGTGGGCGGCAAGGTGCGCGGGCAGGTCACGATCTCCAAGACCGCCACCCAGGACGAGGCGATGGCCGCTGCCCGCGCGAATGCCGACGTGGCCCGCTTCGTCGAGGGCAGGGAGACGGTGAAGGAGATCTACGTGCCCGGCCGGATCATCAACATCGTCGTCAAGGGCTGACCATCTCCACCACGCGGCACCGGGCACGTCTCGGTGCCGTCTTCCATGCCGCCCCAATCCGGCGTAGCGTCCAGAAGTGATCCCGCGCTTTCTGCTGACGCTGCTGGTGCTCCTGCCGATGCTCCTGGGCACCGCCCACGCGGCCCCGGTGAACGCCTGCGCCGACACGCGAACCGCGCTGGCTGCCCGGCTGCCACTGGTCAGTGAGAACGAGGCCCCGTTCGTGCGGATTCAGGAACGGGTGCTGGAGATCGGCTGCGCGAACCTGCCCGCCTTCGACGATCCGGCGTGGTTTACCGGGACGCTGCCCGTGTTCATCGGGAGTTTCCTGGCCCAGGGGGGCGGGTGGCCGGCGGTGGCGTCGGGGTGCGCCGCGCCGCTGACCGGCCCGCTGACGTGCGGCGAGCTGATGGTGAGCGAGCACATCCACGCCGATCTACTGGCGGCGCTGCGGGTGGCCGGATGCGGCACCGGGGCCGACTGGGCCCGCATGGGCGGCTACATCCAGGCAGCGGCGGCCGAGGAGGGGACGCTGTGGGCATGGGGCGCGGCCGTGCTGATCCCGATCCGGCGGCTGGAGGTGCGGCTGCGCTGCGTTCGGGGCGACTGGTGAGGGTTACAGCACCAGCGCCCGCGCGTTGCCCCCCAGACGGTCCCACAGCGTGAAGGCGGCGCGGGCACCGGGGCGGATGATGCCCTCGTCGTCCCAGCCCACGGCCTGCGCGGGGCCACGGGTGTAGGCGTGCAGCACGTCCAGTTCGGTCAGGGCCTCGCCGGGGGCCAGGCGACCACCGTCGTCGCCGACGCGGGACACGGCGGCGGCAAAGGTGGCGCGGATCTCCGGTGGGGCGACCGGCGCGTCACTGCCGAAGGCGAGCACCGCCCCGGCGTCCCGCAGCGACCGGAAGGCGTAGCTGGTGCCCTCCAGATGCGGCAGCAGCGTGCGGATCATGGCGGCGTCGGCCTGGAGGTGGATGGGCTGCACGCTGGCGGTCAGGCCCCGGAAGCGCGGGATGTCCTGGGGCCGCAGGTGCTGCGCGTGCTCGATCCGCAGGCGGATGCCGCGTGCCTCGGCGTCGGGGCGGAGCTGGTCGTAGGCGTTCAGCACTTCCGTGTTGGCCCGGTCACCGATGGCGTGCGTGACGGGTGTGAGGCCCAGCGCAATGGCCTGTCGCCCACGCTCGACGATCAGTTCCGGCGGGTCAAGGGCAATGCCGGTGCCCGACCCATCCGCGAAGCCGAGGGCGTGGAGCCACGCGGTGCGGCTGCCCAGCGCTCCGTCGGCAAAGAACTTCACGCCGCCCCACTGGAACATCCCGCCGGCGCTGCCCGCCAGGCCCAGGTCGCGGGCCTGTTCCAACCGCTGGTGCGGCAGGCACGCCCACACGCGCAGCGGCAGTTCTCCCCTGGTCGCCAGGGTCTGGAGCGCGCGCGGCGCACCGGGCTCCTCGTAGGCCATGGTGTGCGCGCTGACGAATCCCCGCGCGGCGAGGTCGTCGGCGCCGGCCCGTGCGTGGGCCAGCCATTCGGCGTCCGTGGGCTGGGGAAGGTGTGCCGCAACCAGATCGGACGCACCCTCCAGCAGACAGCCCAGAGGGTGGACGATCTTCCCGTCGGCCGGATCGGACGTGCTGTCGGTCACACCCGCCAGCCGCAGCGCCGCCGAGTTCACCCAGGTCATGTGGTGGTCGCGCGAATACAGGATCACCGGATGGTGCGGGCTGACGCCATCGAGCAGCGTGGCCGGTGGGTAGTCGTTCAGGCCCAGTTCCGGAAGCAGGAAGCCGCCCCCCCGGATCCACGTGCCGGCCGGCGTGGCCAGGGCCCGCTGGGCCACACGGGCCTGCACCTCGGCCACGCTGCGGGCCCCGGCCAGATTCACCTCGGACAGGGAGGCGCCGTACATGACGAGGTGGATGTGGGCATCGCACAGGCCCGGTGTGAGCAGCAGGTCGCGGTGGTCGAGCACCTCCGCACGCGGTGCCAGGGCACGCATCTCCTCGCGTGAACCCGTCGCCAGAACGCGCCCACCGCCGACGACCACCGCTTCAACATCGTGCTGCACGTCATCCAGGGTCAGGGTATGGGCATGAATCACGGTCAGGGGCGCGGTCATGCCTTCCAGGGTAGGGCACATCAGACGTCCGGTGCGTCTCAGACGACGTGAGGAACCCCACACAGCCGTCCTCACAGGCGGCACGTTCCTGTTAGACTTTCCTCATGCCCCGGATATTGGTCGTGGATGACGACGCCGCCATCCTGAAGCTCGTGAGCGTGATCCTCTCACGCGCCGGGCACGAGGTTCGCACCAGCAGCCATCCCGTGGAGGCGCTCGACCTCCTGAAGGTCTTCACGCCGGATCTGGTGGTCAGCGACGTGGTCATGCCGTACATGACGGGCCTGGAGTTCCTGGAGAAGATCCGCGAGAACCCGCAGCTCGCCAGCGTGCCGTTCATGCTGCTCTCCAGCCACGCCGAGCGCAACGACGTGCGCCGCGGCATGAACCTGGGGGCCGACGACTACCTGCCCAAGCCCTTCACGCCCGCCGACCTGACGACCGCCGTCGATGCCCGCCTCAGGCGCGCGGGCCTGACCCTGCAGGGCGAGAGCGGCATGCTCGCCAAGGGCCTGGGCACCGCGCAGGTCGTGTGGCAGGGCGCGCCCGTGTCGTGGGTGAGCCGCAAGGCGCTGGAACTGTTCTTCTATCTGCTGGAGCACAAGGAGGTCACCTCCTGGGAGGCCGCCGAGGCCCTGTGGCCCGAGAAGGACGAGGCGCGCGCCAGCTCGCTGTTCCACACCACCCTGCACCGCCTGCGCCGCAGCCTGAGCAACGACGCGGTGGTCAGCGCGAACCGCCGCTACGCGCTGAACAGCGACCTGAACCCCGAGTACGACGTGCAGCGCTTCGAACTCCTGACCGCGCAGGCCGAACAGGGCACCCTGGGCCTGGAGGAGATGCGCGAACTCATCGGGCAGTACGGGAACTTCCTGCCGGGCGCGGACAGCCCGTGGGTGGACGACGTGCGCGCCCGCCTGGAGCAGAAGCAGTTCAGCCTGCTCGGCATCGCCGCGAAGGCCGCCACCGCCGCCGGCAAGGCCAAGGACGCCGCGCAGTTCCACCAGCGCGCCCTGGCCATCGACCCCATGAGCGAACCCGACTGGCAGGGCCTCGCCAAGGCGCTGGACTCCATCGGCGACCCGCGCGCCCGCCTGGCCGCCCAGCGCGAGGCGTGGTGGGCCGTGGACATGGACTGAGGATGCCCGTCCTCGTGGCGCGCCGGCTTCCTGTCCAGGGGAGCCGGCGTTGACGTCCGCCACTCCGCCGCTGACCGTGACGTCCGGGGACGTGGACGCCGCGTCTCGCATCCTGACCGCCGCCGCCCTCGCCCTGGAGGCGCGCGGCGAGCCGCTGTGGCCCCCGCACACCCTAACGCCGGAGCGCCTGCTGCGGCACTACCCGGCGGCGTCGTGGCGGGTCGCGTGGGACGGGGCGCTGGCCGCGGCGTGCCTGTCCCTGCTGCCCCACGATCCGCTGTTCTGGCCGGACGACGCACCCGGCGACGCCCTGTACCTGCACAAACTCGCCGTCCACCCGGACGCGCAGGGCCGGGGGCTGGCGGCGTGGATGCTCGACCACGCGGCGCGGGAGGCGCGGGTACGGGGCGTGGGCGCGCTGAGACTGGACACCGCGACCGCGCGCCCAAAACTCCGCGCGCTGTACGAGGGCCACGGCTTCACGCCGGTCGGGCGGCGCACCGTGCTGGGCTTCGACGTCACGCTGTACACGCTGCCCCTCGCCTGAAGGCGGACGACAGTTCCTGTCCCTTTCCCGCCCCGCGCTAGACTGTCCTTTATGACTGGCCCGCTGTCCACCGCCGAGATCCGCGAGAAATACCTGCACTTCTTCGAGAGCAAGGGCCACCTGCGTCTGCCCAGCTACTCCACCATCGCCCCCGATCCCACGACCCTGTTCACCGTGGCCGGCATGCAGCCGTTCAAGGAGCAGTTCATGGGCGCGCCCGCCGTGTTCGACGGCGTGGCCAGCAAGCGCGTGACCACCGCGCAGAAGTGCCTGCGGATCGGGGACATCGAGAACGTGGGGCGCACGCTGCGGCACTGCTCGCTGCTGGAGATGCTCGGGAACTTCAGTTTCGGCGACTACTTCAAGCGTGAGGCGCTGACGTGGGCGTGGGAGTTCCTGACGAGTCCCGAGTGGATGGGCCTGGACAAGGAGCGTCTGTACGCGACCATCTACCAGGACGACGAGGAGGCCTTCGCGATCTGGACGCAGGAGAACGGCCTGCCGCCCGAGCGCATCCTGCGGTTCGGCGCGGACGAGAACTTCTGGCCGGCCGACGCGCCGAAGGAGGGGCCGAACGGCCCGTGCGGCCCGTGCAGCGAGATCTTCTACGACCGCGGCCCGAAGTACGGCGACGACACCTGGGCCGAGTACGCCGACACCCGCGAGAGCGCCCGCTTCCTGGAGATCTGGAACTGCGTGTTCCCCCAGTTCGACCGCCAGGAACCCCTGCCCGACGGCACGCCGGTGCTGAAGGATCTGCCGTTCAAGAACATCGACACCGGCATGGGCCTGGAACGCATCGCCACGGTCGTGCAGGACGTGTACGACTTCTACAGCAACGACGTGTTCGCGCCGATCGTGGCGCGCGTGGCCGAGCTGAGCGGCCAGCCGTACGAGGGCCCGCAGAGCGTGTCGCACCGTGTGGTGGCCGAGCACATCCGCTCGGTCAGCATGGTCGTCGCGGACGGCAGCCAGCCGAGCAACACCGGGCGCGGGTACGTGGTGCGTAAGATCCTGCGCCGCGCGTGCCGCCACGCCTACCTGCTGGGCCTGCGCGAGCCGAGCCTGTACAAGCTCGTGCCCATCGTCGCCGAGCGCATGGGCGACGCGTACCCGGAACTGCGCGAGAACCTGCCGAAGATCGAGGCGACCGTGAAGGCCGAGGAGGAGAGCTTCCTGCGCACGCTGGAGGGCGGTATCCAGCGCCTCGGGAAACTGCTGACCGGCCTAGAGAAGGGCGCGACGCTGTCCGGCAACGACGCGTTCATCCTGTACGACACCTACGGCTTCCCCGTCGACCTGACCAAGGAGATCGCCGAGGAGTACGGCATCAGCGTGGACGAGGCCGGGTACGCCGAGAGCCTGGAGAACGCGCAGAACCTCGCGCGGGCGGGCAGCAAGTACGGCAAGTCCGAGCTGTTCGGCGGGAACCAGGAAGCGCTCGATGGCCTCTCCCCCACCGAGTTCGTCGGGTACGACCACCTCCAAGCCGACGGCGAGGTCGTGGCGCTCGTCGGCGCGGGCGAGCGCCTGAACCACCTGCCCGCCGGGTCGGAGGCGACGGTCGTGCTGTCCCGCACGCCCTTCTACGCCGAGGGCGGCGGCGAGGTGGGCGACACGGGCCGCATCGAGTGGGACGGTGGCATGGGCGTGGTGCGCGACACCCGCAAGACGCCGCAGGGCGTGTTCCTGCACGACGTGCTGGTCGAGTCCGGCGAGCTGAAGGAAGGCGTGAGCGTGCGCGGCGTCGTATCCGGCGAGCGGCAGGCCATCCAGCGGCACCACACCGCCACGCACCTGTTGCAATCGGCGCTGCGGGCGGTGCTGGGCAGCGGCGTGCAGCAGAAGGGCTCGCTGGTCGCCGCCGACCGCCTGCGCTTCGACTTCTCGCACGGCACGGCCCTGAGCGCCGAGGAGATCGCCGCCGTGGAGACCCTGGTGAGCCGCTGGGTCAGCGCGAACTTCCCCGTGACGTGGCAGGAGATGCCGATCGCCGAGGCGAAGGCCGCGGGCGCGACCGCGCTGTTCGGCGAGAAGTACGGCGAGACCGTGCGCGTCGTGCGGGTCGGCGGGAACGTGGACTACGCCGGGCAGCCGGTCAGCTCCATGGAACTGTGCGGCGGCGCGCACGTGACCCGCACCGGGGACATCGGCGCGTTCGTGATCCTGTCCGACGAGAACGTCGCCGCCGGCGTGCGCCGCGTGGAAGCGCTGGCGGGCGAGCAGGCGACCGCGTGGGTGCGCGAACGCCTGAACGGTGCTGCGAAGGCCTCTGCGCTGCTGAACACCAGCCCGGATGGTCTGGAAGCCCGCGTGACCGGCCTGCAGGCGCAGCTCAAGGCCGCCGACAAGGACATGGCCGCCGTCCGCCGCCAGCTCGCCGAGGCGCAGATGGGCGGCGGCACCGGCAGCGCCGCGCAGACCCGCGACCTCGGCGGGTTCCGGGTGGCCACCCTGAAGCTCGCGGGCATCGAGGGCAACGACCTGCGCGCCGCCGCCGACAAACTCCTCGACCAGAGCGGCGCGGACATGGTCGTGCTGGCGGGCGATAAAGGGCTGGTCGTCAAGGCCACCAAGGACGCCGTGACCCGCGGTGCCCACGCCGGCCAGCTCATCGGCAAGCTCGCCGCGGCCGGCGGCGGCAAGGGCGGCGGCCGGCCCGACATGGCCCAGGCGGGCGTGACGGATGCCGACGCAGCGCTGGGAGCACTCGAAACGGCGTTCTGAGCTTCTGAACAGCGGGGCGTCCTGGGCACACCGGGACGCCCTTGCCCGTTCGTCCAGCCCACCTGAACCGCCGTGCGTCCGAACGGCCAGACGCGCTACCTTCGCCGCATGCCTCTCCTCGACACCGTCCGCGCCCTGGCCCCTTACCTCCAGTCCTGGCTGGAGTACCAGCGGGATCTGGCGCGGGTGCCGGGCGTGCAGGTGGCGGTGCGGGTGGGTGGCGAGCTGGCGGCGTCATTTGCGCTGGGCGTGGCGAACGAGGCGACTGGCGAAGCGCTCACGCCGGGGCACCTGTTCCGCATCGCTTCGCACTCCAAGACCTTCACGGCGACGGCGGTGTTACAGCTCCTTGAGGCCGGGATCGTGCGGCTGGACGACCCGGCGGGGCACTGGCTGCCGGAACTGGAGGGCTCGCCCGCGGCGGCCTTGACAGTTCGGGAACTGCTGGGGCACCAGTCGGGCATCAACCGCGACGGGGCCGACAGCGACTACTGGCAGCAGCTGCACGACTTCCCCAACCGTGAGGCGCTGATTGAGCTATGCCGCGCCCAGAGCGTCTTCCCGGCAAACCAGCACTTCAAGTATTCGAACATGGGCTACTCGCTGCTGGGCCTGATCGTGGAGGCCGCCAGCCGGCAGTCGTACGAGGACTACATCGCGGCGCACATCACCGGGCCGCTGAAGCTAATGAACCTAGGGCCGGAACTCCGGGCGGCGCGGGAGCCGGAGCTGGCGGCGGGGCACAGCGGGCGGCTGGCCGGGAACGACGCGCGGCGCGTGCTGCCGTCCAGCGACACGCGGGCGATGGCGGCGGCCACCGGCTTCTACGGCACCGCCGAAGACGTGACCGCCTACCTGTCCGCGCACACGCCGGGGCGCACCGAGCTGCTGGCCGACGCCTCAAAGCGACTGATGCAGCGCAGGGAATCAGAGGTGACACGCCCCGTGCGGCGCTGGTACGGGCTGGGCTTCATCATCGACGAGGTGAACGGGCGGGCGCTGGTGGGTCACTCGGGCGGGTTTCCGGGGCACATCACGCAGTCGTGGCTCGATCCGGCGTCAGGACTGTCTGTGTCGGTGTTGACGAACTGCCTGGGCGGCCCGGCGACCGAGTGGGCGACGAATCTGGTGAAGGTGATCGATGTGGCGGCGAAGACTCCGGACAAGGAGCAGACGGACGCGCCGGGCCTCGACCTGGACAGCTTCACCGGGCGTTACGCGACCGACTGGGGCGTGTACGACGTGGTGAACCTGAATGGCCGTCTGGTGTCCCTGTCCCCGCAGGGCGACCCGGGCCTGAGCGTCACGGAGCTGACGGTGGTGGACGCCGACACGCTGGCTCCCGCGCCCGAGGCCGGCTTCGGCGCGGTGGGCGAGGCGTTCCGGTTCCAGCGCGATGCGGACGGCGCAGTGGAGTGGGTACGGCAGGGTGGTGGCCGGGCGTAGCCGGTGGCGGCGTACCGCGAGCGGGTGGGGCTGCCGGCGCTGGGGTGAGCTTCTGAGGGGGCGGGCGAACCCCTCAGTCCGCTCCGCGGCCAGCTCCCCTCAACGGGAGCCAATAAAAGCGTGCCGGTCAGCCTTTTCCTTGCCTCCCCTTGAGGAGATTCGTAGAGCTGCGAAGCAGAGGTGCCCGAAGGGCGGACTCGCAGAGCGCGAAGCGAGGGGTTGGCACGCCCCCTCACCGCAGCTGTTCCAGAATCGTCGGATCCTGAATCCTGCGGTCTTCGGCCAGCAGCAGCACCTTGCTGATCACCTCGGCCGTGCGCGGATCGGGGTCGGCGAAGGGCAGGAACACGCGGCCCTGGTGCTGGTTGTGCACGGGGATGAGGCACAGGAACCCGCCGGGCTGCCGGTGAACCGTGCCGCTGCCCAGGTGGACGGTGTAGCGGGCGTGGTGGCCGTCGATCAGGGCGTGGTCGTTCATCACGCGGACGTTATCGAGGGTCAACAGGCGCAGGGTCTCGCGCAGCAGGGCCGCGCGCATCTCGACGGTGCTGTGGCTGGCCTCGGGATCGACGCCGCCCACGTGGGCCACGGACACGACCAGATCGAGGTCGCGCAGGGTCTCGCTGAACACGCGCGGCGGCACCTGCGACAGCGGCATGGCCTCCTGCCCGTCGCGCTGGACGAAGTACGCGGCGGTCAGGGGGGTGCCCTCGACCTCGCTGGGCGTGCCGTAGCCCAGGCTGGTGTCGATCCAGACGTTGATGCCCTCGGCGTGCCAGGTCTTGCGCACCCCCTCCTCGGGAACAGCGACCCAGCCGCGGGTCTTGAGCAGGGCAGCGGCCTTCGTGGGCTGGACGTGGTGGCCGTCGAAGCGGGTGCTGCGGCGGGCGTCCAGCTCGGCGGCGGTGGGCGGGTAGTACTCACGGAAGACCTGCTTGAACGGCTGCGCCAAGCCACGATCCATGACCTGCGCCTGGAACGCCGTCCAGTGGCCGCCCACGAACAGGTCGTGCGGGTGCGCCAGCCGCAGCGCGTGATCCCCGATGGGCTGCGGGCCGCTCGGCGTGTGCAGCGTGTCGCCGTCCCACCAGCCCGCGTGCGCCTCGTTCACGATCCACACCAGGCCGCGCAGCATGGGGGCGATCACCGGGTGCGCCGCCAGATCAAGCAGTTCCTGCGGCTGGAAGTGGTCGCCCCGGATCATCGCCTCTTCCAGCGCGGCACGCATCCGTTTGCGGGTGGCGTTCAGCTCTGTGACGCTCTCGCGCAGGGCGACGACCTCGGGCACCTTCTTCAGTGCGGGCGGCAGGGTCTTGAGGGGCTTCTCGCCGCGCCGGAGGGTCACGCTGGCCTCGCCGCCGGGGGTCAGGGCGATGCCCAGGGTCACGCCGTCCACCGTGACGGCCTGTGTCCAGTCGGGCGCGGTGCGGGCTTCCATGGCCCACACGAGGCGCTGCGGGTCGGTGTACCCGGCGGTGCGGGCCAGGTTCTGGAGGCCGATGTCGGCGGCGAGGCGTTCGCTGGCCTGCCGCTGCGCCCCGAACTGCCGGGCCTCACGGCGGAAGTCGCTGATCACGCGGTAGCGCCCCTCCAGCTCCTTCGCGGCCTTCGCCTTCGCACGGGCCAGCGGCAGCAGCCCCAGCGACCGGACGGCGTCCTGGTTGCGTTTCTCACGGATGCGGGCACGGAGGTCGGTCTCGTCCAGCTCTCCCAGGACGGCGCGGGCATACAGTTCGGCGCGTTTGTGGCCGCCGCTGCTGCTCGCGTACTTGGCGGCGTCCAGCAGGGCCGCGAAGCGTTCCCTTCCCAGCGCCCTGTACGTGCGGTGGAACCACGCGACATCCACCGCGCCCTCGGTCAGGTCGGTGGCGCTCAGGGGCGTGCGCTCGCTGATCTCGGCCTCCCACGCCTCGCGGACGTCGGCGGGCACACTCCAGTTGGTGTCGCGGGTGTGGGCGTGCAGCCAGTACACGCCGCCCTCCAGGCCCTTCCAGCCCAGCGCCCCAGCGACCAGCGTGGCCCACTGCGGCGCGAACATCGCGAGATCCAGCAGGCGGGAATCCGGGATCTTCAGCGCGTGGGCCTGGGTGCGCAGGCTCGCGGCCGTGTCGCCGGGCTGCGGGAACGACACGCGGGTCAGGTGGCTGAAGGTCACGTCGCGGCTCTCGCTGCTGCCCTGGTAGCCGCGTTTCAGGGGATTCTTCCCCAGCCCCGCCAGCAGGCGCAGGGTCAGCGCCGCGCCGTGGAGGCCCTGCACCGCCAGCGCGGGCCGGGTGGCGGGCGTCTCCAGGTCGCCGCGCCCCAGCTCGACCTCCAGCACGCGGTCACGGACGGCACTCACGGCGGCCCGCCAGTCCGGGTGGGTGGGCAGGTCGGCCTTCACGGTGCGGCGGGTGTAGGTGCTCAGGTCGTCGAAATCGGTGCTGTAGTAGTAGCCCTGCCGTTCCGGGCGTTCGCCGATCAGCTGGTCGTACAGGTCGTCACGGGTCGCCCAGCCGTGCGCGTAGGCGTGCAGCAGCAGCACGGTGGTGGGGCGCTGACGGGGAAGCTTCGGGAACGCCGTGCCCTGGTACACGGTCAGGTTCCACAGGCGCTGGGTCTGTTCTGAAGTCCACGTCGTCCACGCGCCGGACGGCCGCAGCGGTGACAGCAGGTCGCGGGGATCCTGGGAGCGCCACGAATACTGCGGATCGACGTGGATCTCGGCGTCCGGCGGCAGGTACGACAGCGCCGTCTCCCACGCGTCCAGGGCCATGTCGGTGTCGGTGGGGGTGGCGTGCTCGCCGTGCAGGAAGCTGACCACCGCCCCCACCAGATCGGGGTGCTCCAGCCGCAGGGCGACCAGCGGCCCCAGCGTGCGGTGCAGCGTCTAGCGGCGCAGGGTCTGGAGGATCTGGGCGGAGGTCATGGCCGCCTCGTGCTCGGCCTGCTCGTCGGCGTCGGCGTCCTCCAGCACGTCGAGATCGTCCTGATCCAGCCCCAGGATCTCCAGCAGTTCCGCCTTCAGGTCAGCGCCGGAGTCCAGTTCCCCCTCCAGCTCGCCGGCCGTGGTGTCCGTCCTTTCCACGAAGTGCGACAGTGTCCAGCGCATGCGGGTCAGGTCGCCGTCCTGGGCATCCGGGCGGGCCTGCCACCAGCCCTGCCACAGGTCGAGCAGCGGCATGGGCCGGTTCTCGCGGGGCCTCAGGTTCCAGCCCGACACGTTGCCCAGCAGGATCGTCTCCTGCCCGTCCCAGCCCATGCCGGTCAGGGGTGTCTCGCGGTGGGCGACGATCACGGCGTCCAGTGAGCGCAGCAGCTCCGCGCCGCGTTGCAGGTCGGCCGGGTAGTCGCGCTCCCGCACGGCGGGCGGCGTGGGCCGGGTCAGGCCCGCCGGGTCGAACAGGCCCAGCCCGTCGCGCAGCGTGACCTGCGCGCCGGGGTCAGTCAGGCGGGCCAGCAGCGTCTGCTCGGTGACGTTCTTCGGGGTGAAACCCTCGGGGATGGGGCGGCCCGTTTCCAGCAGCAGTTGCAGGCCCGCCTGCCGCTGCTCGGCGTTCGTGGTGCCCAGCAGCGCAAGGGCACTGCTCTGCGCGATGTCCCTGTCGGCGGCCAGCAGGCGGATCAGACCCCGGCGCAGGTCGGCGCTCTTGCGCCTGAGCAGGGTATGCACCACCGCGACCTCGTCCGGGTGCGGGGTGAAGTGGGCCATGACGGTCACGGCCTCCTGCGACACACTGCTGTTGCGATCCTGCAGCAGGGTGAGCAGCAGTGTCCGGGTCGGCGCGTCCAGCGGGTGCGACTTGGCATATTCGGCCAGCTGGCGCAGCAGCGCGGTCTTGCCGTAGATGCTCATGCCACCCAGGTGCGGGGCCAGCGCTGAGAAGGGCCGCTCACCGCGCAGGATGGGCAGGGTATCGAGCGCGTCACTGCGGGCGGGCACGTGCCCCTGCCACGGGAACAACAGCGGGTCGTGCCGCGCGGCATCCGGCAGGCGCAGGGCGTAGGTTTCGTACTCCTCGAAGGTGAAGACGGTGTTGCTGGTTCCCCAGCGGCTCACCGCCCCCCCGGCCAGCGCGGCCAGGCGCAGGTCGGCGTCCCGCAGCAGCGTGCGGCGATCCTCGTCGGTCAGGAGGTCGGCGGCAATCAGGTACTGGGCGGCGGCCATGCGGAGGGCGGCGTCCGGGTCGGTCAGCAGGGGGCGGGCCACGTCGGCGGCCTGCACGGCGTCGCGCATCCCCAGCACGAACAGGGCCAGGTAGGAATCCACCGCAGCGCCGGAGGTCACGGCCGCGCGGGCCGCCTCGCTGTCCTCCAGATAACTCAGCGCCTGGGTCAGCAGCGCCCGCACGGTCTTCACGTCGGTCACGTCGTAGTTCA
Source organism: Deinococcus sp. AB2017081 (assembly GCF_034440735.1). Classification (NCBI taxonomy): domain Bacteria; kingdom Thermotogati; phylum Deinococcota; class Deinococci; order Deinococcales; family Deinococcaceae; genus Deinococcus; species Deinococcus sp. AB2017081. The sequence continues at coordinate 2,879,434 of NZ_CP140098.1, forward strand.
GGCCGAACCACACGCACGCGGCCCGCAGCGTGGCGGCAAAGCGCAGCAGGTCGTCGCGCAGGATCACGCGCAGCATCCGCGTGAAGGCGTCCACGCTGGCCTCGTCCACCGTCTCCAGGATCACCTGTCGCAGGCCCTCCTGGCGCTGGGCGGCCAGCAACAGGCCTTCGGCCAGTGCCCAGGCGTCCTCGCGGGTGCTGGACAGCAGGGCGGCGGGCACATGGCGGCCCATGCGGGCGACCGGGTGCTGCGTGCCGGCGGTGTCGCGCAGGATCTGAAAGACCTCCTCGTCGCCGTCGCTGACCGCCTGCCCCAGCAGCAGGCCCAGGCCGTGCGCCTGCCACGCATTCAGCAGACCCGCGTGTACCGCGAACCACTCGATGGGCTGCGGGTACTCGCGGGTCACGTGCCACGTCTGCCACAGCCACGCCTGCGCGTGCGCCGCGGCCAGCACGTGACCGGGCGCGCGGAAGGCGCGGCGGGCGTACCCCTGCGGGTACGGGTGCCGGGTCAGCAGGGCGTCCAGCGTGCGGGCGGCCACGTCCGGGAAGTGCGGGAAGAACACGGCGGCGATGGCGTGGCGGGTGGCAGCGTCGCTGGCGTGCAGGGCGGCGGTGACGGCCTCCTGCACCCGCTCGCGCTCCTGGGGATCGCCGGAGCCCCGGTGGACGGATCGCAGGGGACCGGCCAGCTCCGGCGGCAGGGTGCCCAGCCGCGTCTCGAAGTCCGCCTTCCACGGCTGCTCGTACGAGCGGAGGAGTTCCTGAACGTCCACGGTCAGCCCCCGGCCAGTGCGGTCAGGCGCACGATCAGCAGGGTGCTGTCGGGGCGCAGGGCCACGGGCGCGTCGAGGTCGGAGACCTGCCGGTCGTCGATGAACACGTAGTACAGTCCGTCGCCGAAGGCGGTCAGGGCGGTGCGGGTGGCGTCGTCGGCGCTGACGGCCACGCCGCGTTCCTGTGGGGCCACCGCCACGCGGCCACCGGCCGCGCCGTCCTGCAGCTCGCGCTCGGTCATGACGCGCAGCATGCCCACGCCGGCCTGCCGCTCGTGGTACGCGGCGACCTCGTGGTGGACGAGATGCGTCAGCAGGCCGCGCAGGGTGTGCGGGCCGTCGGGCAGGTCGATGGGGCGGCGTTCGAACGGAGTGCGGCGGCCGATGAGCTTGGTTTCGACGATCATGCGGGAACCTCGTGCAGAGTGGGATGGTGGGGCGTTTCACCTTTCAGCTTAGCGGCATTCCGTCGATATGTAAATAGCGTAATTCGAGCCTGGTTTTTGCTCGGAGGCGGGGTGGGGGCAATGCCTCAGGGCCAGCGCAGAGCGGGGGGTTCGGTAGCACGGTGGGCAAACCCCTCGCTTCGCGCTCTGCGAGTCCGCCCCTGCGGGGCACCTCCCCTCAGGGGGAGACAGGGAAAAGGCCAACCGGCACGGCTTTTCTGTTTTTGCTCCAGTAAGGCAGGCTGACCACACTGGCCCTCGGCCCTGCACCACGAGCAGTGCCAGCGGCCAGACTGTGACCCTCCCTCATGGGCGGCGGCAGTCGAGGATCACGCTCGTGAAGCCCGGCCCTCCCCTGCCCTCTCGCCACTCGGCATTGCGGTGGTCGAGCAGACGGCTGCGGTAGATGGGGCCGTCCTTGACCTGCCACGGCACGTGGTGGAAGGTGCCCGCCGCGTCCCACCACTCCAGGGGCTGCACGTCGAATCCCGCGCGCGTGAACACGGGCACGAGGGTCTCCAGGGTGTACAGCACCTCGTGGTCGTGGGCAGGGCCGGGGCCGTGCACGGCGACCAGCGCGCGGTACGCCGGGTCGGGGTGGTGCCCGTCGGGCACGGCCACGCGCAGCACCCCGCCGGGCTTCAGGTATCCGAAGACCAGCCGGGCGGCGCGCTCGCCCTCCTCGACCGTCAGGTGCTCCCACACGTGCTCGCAGAGGAACGCATCGGCCCGCCGGTCGCTGAAGAAGGCGACGAAGGTGTCCGGGTCAAGCAGGTCGAGTTCCGCGCGCTGCGTGGGCACCCAGCCGTCCCAGCGCTGTTCGCCCGCGCCGAGGATGACCCTCACCGGCCCAGCTCCGCCCGCTGCGCACGGGTCAGGCCCGCCACGACGAGCGCGTGGCTGCCGGCCAGCAGTTCCCGGACAAGGTCGCCCGGCACCCGGCCGTCGAGGGTCACGGTGATCCAGTGGCGCTTGTTCAGGTGGTACCCGGGCGTGATGGCATCGTGGGCGGCGCGCAGCTCATCGCCGCGCTCGGGGCGCACCTTCACGGATACCGTGACGGGGTCGGCGTGGATGTCCGTCAGGGCGTACATCTTCCCGGCGACCTTGAAGACCAGCGTGGTCGGGCCGAAGGGAAAGGTCTCCTGCGAGTGCGGCAGCGCGGCGCACGCGGCACGGACGTCGGCGATGGACTGCATGCCCGCAGGATAGGGTCAGCTCCCCCCCCGTCAGCTCTCGGTGTCCGGATCGAGCCCTTCGGCCTGCTCCAGCGCCCGGTTGGCCTCGACCATGGAGGCATCCCCACCGCCGACCAGATCCGTGACCTCCTGGGCACTCAGACCGTCGGTGGTGGGCACCGGAACGCCCGGCGCGTCGGGCAGGACGTCGGGGAGATGGCCCTGCTCGGCGGCTTGGTCGTCGCGGACGGGTTCTGTGTGCGGCATCAGGGTGGGATTCACGGGCAGGGGATCGCGGTTATCGGTGGGCATACCCCAGCTTGGGCCACCCGCGTCAGCTCCGGCTGATGCCCGGCTCAAGGAACCGTGATGAACTGCGGACGTGCCGCGCCTCTTTCTCCTGCTCCTGCTGCCGCTGATGCTGTCGGCCACGCCACCAGTTCCAAACGCGCCGGCAGCTACCGTGCGAGTGGCGATCCTGGGCGACTTCAACGGCCCCTACGGCAGCATCACGTACCCTCCCGCGCTGGGTCGCAGCATCACGCGCATCACACAGGAGTGGCAGCCTGACGCCGTGCTGTCGGCCGGCGACCTGATCGGGGGGCAGAAGGCCAGCCTGACCGACGTGCAGGTGCGGGCCATGTGGGCCGCCTTCGACCGGGACGTGCGGCGACCTCTGGCCGACGCTGGAATCCCGTTCGTGTTCACGCTGGGCAATCACGACGCGAGCCCCGCCGCCCCCCGCGACCGGCGCGAGGCACGGGCGTACTGGGCGGCGCACGTGCCGGACGTGACCTCCACCGACCGGGCTGCGTTCCCGTTCCGCTCCAGCTTCACTCTGGCCGACGGCTCGGTGTTCGTGGCGTCGCTGGATGCCAGCGGGCCGGACGTGGACGCCGCGCAGCGTGCGTGGCTGGCCGCACAGCTCGCGTCGGCCCCGGCACGGGCGGCGGGCCTCCGCCTGGTCGTGGGGCACCTGCCGCTGGCCGGGGTGAGCGCCGACAAGAACCGCCCCGGCGAGGTCATCCGCGACGCCGACGCGCTGCGGCAGGTCATGGAGGCGGGCGACGTGCTGCTGTACGTCCACGGGCACCACGCCGCGTACTACCCCGGTCGGCTGGGCCGTCTGAACATCCTGTCCAGCGGCGGCATCGGCGGGCGAGACTACGTGGGCCATCCCGGCACGGCCCGCTCGACCATGACCTTGCTCACGCTGTTCCCGGCGCAGCGCCGCGCGACCTTCGAGACGGTGGATGCGGACACGGGCGCGGTCGTCCGCACCGAGACCCTCCCCGCCCGGATCGACGGACGGGGAGGGCCGCTGCTGCGGGTCGGCGAGTTCCGCTAAGTACGTCGTAGCTACCATTACGAGCTTCCGCGACAGCGCCGGAATCTCTCCATTCTCGCTACGACGTACTTTTTTCGATACTCGCTCTGCTTCGCAGCTCTGCGAGTCCGCTCGGTTGATCTAAAGATCAACTTCGATCTACTTAACTATTTCGGCATCAGCTTGTACAGCTCGATCCCGCGTGCCGTCCGATCTTTGAATCCCTTCCAGGACGTGTCGTCGGGTTTGGGGGTGCCGTCGGCGTTGCGGCTGAACTTGATGTCGTTGGACTTCTGCACGGGAACGTTCAGGTACTCGGCGGCGGCAGCCTGGCCCTTGAGCTTGAGGTTCAGGAACGCCGTCACGAAGTGCTGGTTGAGGTTGTTCAGGCGGCCCAGATCCCACGCGGGTTCGGCGTAGTGCATGTAGTCGTCGAAGTTGCCCAGGGACGCGGTAGGCGGCGGGTTGGGGGCGCTGTTGTGCGAGGCGTTCTGGTACACGACCATGTACCGCTCCGTGTTCACGGCGTTCTCGAACAGGGGTTTCACGCCGCCCTCGTAGAAGGCGACGTCGTCGCGGTCGCCGACGATGAACATGGTGGGCACCTTGAGGTTCGCCAGCCCGGCATCCTCCCAGAAGCCGTACTTGCCGCCGAAGTTCACGCCGATGGCCTTCACGGCGGCGTCTCCGCCCCACGGCGCGAGGGCCACGACGGCCTTGATGCGTGGATCGACCGTGTAGTTGCCGACCTGCCGCTGCGCGAACGCGCCGCCGGGCACCAGGGGGGCCATCTGCGGGCCGAAGCCGGCCCCGGCGGCGTTCAGCGCGCCGTACCCGCCCATGGAGTACCCGACGATGCCGGTCTGGTCGGCATTCACGACGTTGCTCAGGAACGACCCGCTGCCGGCCGCGCCCAGCCGCGCCATCTCGCCGATCACGAACGTGTCGTCCAGCGCGCGGTTCACCAGGGTGCTCGCGAATGCCGCCTTGTCGCCGTGCGTGGAATCGGTGTGGTCGATCGACGCCACGATGTACCCCTTGCTCGCCAGGTTCTCGCCCAGGTACGACATCAGGATGCGGCTGCCGGGGTACCCGTGCGACAGGATCACCAGCGGGAACGGCCCGGCCTGCACGGCGGGCGCGTCGCGGGTGGCGCGGCCCGGCGTCTCGAAGGGGGTGTTGGGCCGTCTGGGGTCGCCGGGGCCACTGCCCAGGACGTCGGGGTACGTGGTGCTGCCGCTGCCGCTCACGCCGGGCGCGGGGTACCACACCTCCACGGTGAGCGGGCGGTCGTAGCGCGGGATCGCTCCCTCCTTCGGCGCATTCACGATGTCCTGCTGGCCCCTGTTCACGAGGTTCAGGGTGCGGACGCCGACGGCGTACTGCCCACGGGCAGCGAGTTCCGGTGCGTCGGGGCGCGTGTCGCCAGGCACGGTCAGGGGGGCGGGGGCCACGGTCTGGGCCGCCGCCAGCGGAACCGTCAGCAGGGCCAGGGACAGCGTGAGACGGGATCGGTTCATGGGTCGACCTCCAGGGCGCGGCCACCTAAACGGATGGCACGTGCCCGTGAACAGTTGTTCAGTGCAGAGCACAGCCTACCGTCCCACCGCCGGGTCAGCGCCAGATCAAGACGTGATGAAGGCCGGTACCTGTTCCCCCGACCTGTCCTACAGCAGCACGACCTGCACGTCGTCGCCCGCCGCGACCGCGCGGCCCTCGGGCACGATCACCAGGGCGTCGGCGTCGCTGAGCGAGCGCAGGATGCCGCTGCCCTGCCTGCCGTAGTCACGCACGGTGCCGCCGTCGATCACACCGCGCCAGAACGCCGTCTTGTCCGGCAGGGCGCGGAAGGGTGTGGCGGCCCGCAGGGTCAGCGACTGGAGGGATTGGCCGGTCAGGGCGGGGCGCACGATCACGTGGAAGACCACCAGGGAACTGACCGGATTGCCCGGCAGGCCGATCACCGGCAGGCCCTGCCACCCCCCCAGCAGCGCGGGGCCACCGGGCCGCATCCGCACCTTCCAGAACGCCACGCGGCCATGCTCGATCAGCAGGTCGCGCATGAAGTCGTATCTGCCCATGCTGACGCCGCCGCTGGTGACCAGCAGGTCGGCCCCGCCCGCGCTCTCTATGGCGGCGTGCAGCGCGTCCGGCGAGTCCGGCGCGTGCCCCAGCATCAGCACGTCGCAGCCGCACTCGCGCAGCATGGCGGCCAGGCCGTAGCGGTTGGAGTCGTAGACCTGACCGGCACTCAGGGGCTCGCCGGGCTCCACGACCTCGTCGCCGGTGCTCAGGAGGGCCACACGGTGGCGGCGGCGTACCGCCAGCTCACGGTGGCCCAGCGCGGCAGCCAGGGCCACGCGGGGGGCGGTCAGGAGCAGGCCCGCCGCCATCACGTCATCTCCGGCACGGAAGTCGCCGCCCTCGGGGCGGACGTCGCCGGGGCTGGCCGGACGGCGCAGCAGGACGTCGTCGCCGTCATCAGCCAGTTCCTCGACCGGGCAGATCGCCTCGGTGCCGGGGGGCATGGGCGCGCCCGTGTAGATGCGCGTGCACTCGCCCTCGCCCACGGTGCCGGTGAAAGGCAGCCCGGCGCGGCTCTCCCCGACCACGCGCAGGCGCACCGGGGCCGCCGCCGTGGCCGCCCACGTATCGGCCTCGCGGCATGCGATGCCGTCCAGGGCACTCTCGGTGGCGCTGGGATGGCTGACCAGGGCACCCAGGGGCGCGGCCAGGGTGCGGCCCAGGGCGTCCGCGAGGCCCACGGTCTCGGTCGCGGGGGCGGGGAGCAGGGCGGCCAGCATCTCGCGGGCCTGCTCGACGCTGACGTGCATGGGGAAGTCCGGGCGGGGAGCGGTCATGAAGGCAGGATAGGCGTGGGCGGTGATCCACGCGTCCCTGCCGTCCGTACCATGACCTCACATGATCCGCCGCGCCGTGCTCGCGCTGCTGCTGTTCGCCGTTCTCTTCGGGCTCGGCGTGGCCGGCCTGTGGGCGGCCGGCTGGCTGCCGGGGCAGCGGTCTGGGCCAGAGGCAGCCTCCTCCACGCCAGCGCCGTCACCGGAACCGGTGGGTGTGCCTCCGACAGTGGTGGTGCCGCCGCTCCCAGCGCCAGAACCGGTGCCACCCGAAGCAGCCACGCCTGAGCCGACCTCCCCGGCACCTGCCACGCCGGCGTCTCCTCCACCGGCACCGGCCGAGCACTCTCCAATGACATCTGTAAACGCAGTGCGGGCACTGGCCGGGGTGGCGGCGGTCACCGGCGAGCCCGACTGGGCTCCAGGCTGCACATCTCACGCCCGGTATCTGGTGCGAACCGACCGGGGCGAGCACCGCGAAGACCCGGCCAGCCCACACCGCACGGCGGCGGGCGAGACCTGTGCGGCCGGACACTATTTCGTGTCGTCGCAGGCGGACTCTGGCGCTGAGCGGGCCGTGGCGTACTGGGCGACCGGTGCGTTCCACCTGCCGCAGCTGATCGACCCGCGCCTGTCCCGCGCGGCGCTGGGCGTGGCGCACGACGACTCGGGCCCGGTGCAGTCGGCCGCCGTGCTGGACGTGCAGCGGGGGCTGGAGGGCACGGGCACGTACCCCGTGCGCTTTCCCGCACCGGGCCGCGTGAGTCCCTACACGGTGGCCGCCACCTCGGAGTGGCCCGACCCCATGGCGTCGTGTCCGGGGAACCCGGGGCCGCTGGGAGCGCCGGTGGCGCTGCTGCTCGGCCCGGACACCACCGTGCGCAACGCCGCGCTGAAGGTGAACGGCCGCCCTGTCGCGGCGTGCCTGCTGACCGCGCAGACCTTCCAGGGCGGGGCGGAGGCGGACACCCAGGCGGGGCGGAACGTGCTGGCAGCGCAGGGCGCGGCAGTGCTGCTGCCCCGGCGACCGCTGCCCGCCGGAGCAGCCGTGCGGGTGAGCTTCGTGACCACGGCCGGGCGGGTCAGCTGGGCCTTCCGCGTGCGCTGAGCGCGGATAAACGGCGACCGATGATTCCCACATGAAAAAACCGGGTCATTCCCGCCACGCAGGCCAGGGGGTACACTCCGGGGGCTGCACCACCTCACCGCAGGATCGGAGACCCCCATGAACATCACCCAGGACAAAGTTGTCGATCTCGACTACAAACTCACCGTGAACGGCGAGGTCATCGACCAGAGCGAGTCCGGCGAGCCCCTGACGTATCTGCACGGCCACAGCAACATCATCCCCGGTCTGGAGAAGGCCCTGGAAGGCCACACCACCGGCGACCGCGTGCAGGTCACCGTGGCTCCCGAGGACGGCTACGGCGCCCGCGACGAGGAGAACGTCGAGGAGCTCGACCGCACCGACTTCGAGGACGACGTGGAGATCGGCGCGACGTACTACGCCCAGGCCGAGGACGGCAGCGTGATTCCCTTCACCGTGATCGCCGTGAACGGTGACACCGTGCAGGTGGATTTCAACCCGCCCCTGGCCGGCGAGACCCTGAACTTCGACGTGACCGTGCTGGGCGTGCGCGACGCCACCCGCGAGGAACTCGACCACGGGCACGCCCACACGCCCGACTCGCACGACCACTGAGTCAGCTTTCTGACCGCGCCGCCCGGAACAGTCCAGGCGGCGCGGTTCGTTGGTACCGCGTGGGCGGGTACACTCCCGTGATGCCCGGTTCCTTTCCTGTTCCCTGCCCCCGGACGGCCGCGCCGTGAAGCCCTGGGTGCCGCTGGGCCGCGCCACGATTCCTGGCTCGCCCGACGCGCTGGAACTGTGGCAGCGCGGCGAGGAGTTCAGCATCCGCATCAGCGGCTATGTCAGCGAGCTGATGAACAGCCGCCAGCACGCCAGCGAGGAAGCACTGGCGGATTACGCCGTGCCCCTGGTCGCCGGGCGGCCCCACCCGCACGTGCTGGTCGGCGGCCTGGGCATGGGCTTCACACTGGCCGCCGCGCTTCGCGGTCTGGGCCAGACCGGGGTGGTCACGGTCGCGGAACTCGTGCCCGAGGTCGTCGAGTGGAACCGGGGCCCGCTGGGCGAGGTCGCGGCCCACCCGCTGCGCGATCCCCGCACGCGTGTCCACGTGGGCGACGTGGCGGGGCTGCTGCGGGCCTCCCGGCAGCAGTTCGACGCCGTGCTGCTGGACGTGGACAACGGCCCCGAGGGCATGACCCACACCGGCAACGACTGGCTGTACGCGCCGAAGGGACTGGCGGCCATCCGCGCTGCCCTGCGCCCCGGCGGCGTGCTGGCCGTGTGGAGCGTGGAGGCGGTGCCGCGCTTCACGGCCGCGCTGGAACGGGCGGGTTACGCAGTGGACGTGCGGCGGGCACGGGCACGTGAGGCCAGGGGTGGATGGCACACCATCTGGGTGGCCCAGACCCAGGTGAGCCAGAGGCGAACCCGAGCAGCGCGAGAATGAGCAAGGTTCCAGAGACGGCCTGCCCTACCCCCCGGTGAGGAACCGCGCCGTCTCGCGCAGCAGCATGTCCACGTGATCCAGAGAGTCGAAGGTGTGGCCCGCGCCGGGAATGGCGACGGCGTCCGCCCCCAGCGCCCGGGCGTAGCGGACGCCGAACTCGGGCGGGCAGGTCTGGTCGGCGTCCCCGTGGAACACACGGGCCTCGCCCCCCCACGTGGCCACGACCTCCAGCGGGCGCAGGCGCACCATCTCCTGAAGGAAGTCGCGGCCGACCGGCCAGCCGCCGTAGTCCGTGATGGTCGGGGGCAACAGACCGCCGCGCAGGAAGGGCAGCCACAGCTCGGGCAGGGCGGGGGCCCACAGCGCCAGCCGGTGCGGATTCACGGCGGGCGCACTCAGCGCCGCGACCAGGCCGCCCATGCTGAAGCCCAGCAGCATGGTGCGCTCGGGGTCGAGACCGGGCTGGCGGCGCAGATACGCGAAGGCGGCCTGCGTGTCCTCGACCTCGCGCGACACGGTCATCTCGCTGAAGTCGCCCTGCGACTCGCCGCTGCCCCGGAAGTCGAAGCGCAGGCTCGCCACGCCCCGCGCCGCCAGGAAGCGCGACAGCAGCGGCAGCAGCCGGTGGTCGCCGCCCCGGTTGCCGGTGAAGCCGTGCAGGATGACCACGCTGGGCCAGCCGTGCGCCGGGGCCGTGCCATCGGGGCGGTGCAGCATGCCGTATACACGCTGCCCGCCCACCGTGAACTGCGCGAACTCTTCGATCAGTACGTCCATACCTGGATGCTAGCCCGCCCGGGCTGGAGCGACTGGACTTACGGCGTGAGCCGGTGGCGGTCGCGCGGGAAGGCGCGGGCGTAGCGCACGTTGCTGATCCCCAGCAGCTTGGCCGTCAGGCGCTCGGCCCCGATGGCGAAGCCGCCGTGGGGAGGCATGCCGTACTTGAAGACCTCGGTGTAGCCCTCCAGCGACTCGGGCTTCAGGCGGTACGCCGCGATGGACTCCATGAGCATGGCGTGGTCGTGGATGCGCTGCCCGCCGGACGTGATCTCGATGCCCCGGAACAGCAGGTCGTAGCCGCGCGTGATGTCGGTGCTCTGGGTGCCGTCGGGGTTGGCGTCCGGGTGGGCGTAGAAGGGCCGGGCGGCGCGGGGGTACTTGGTCACGAACACGAAGTCGCTGCCGTGTTCCTCGGCGTAGTGCTGGCTCAGCAGTCGCTCGGCCTCGGGGTCGAGATCCTTGCCGCCGACCTGGTGCCCGTACTTCTCGGTGACGAGCGCCCGGGCGTCCAGCAGCGTGATGCGGGGGATGTGGGCGGGCACGTCGGGGATGGTCGCGCCCAGCAGCGCGAACTCGGCCCCGGCCCGCTCGCGCAGGCGCACCATGATCGCGGCCAGCACGCGGTTCTGGAGGGCCATCACGTCCTCCTCGTCGTCGATGAAGCCCATCTCGACGTCGAGGCTCAGGTACTCGTTCAGGTGGCGGCTGGTGGCGTGCTCCTCGGCGCGGTACACGGCCGCGACCTCGAACACCCGCTCGAACACGCCCACCATGATCTGCTTGTACAGCTGCGGGCTCTGTGCCAGGTACGCCGGGTGCCCGAAGTAGTCGATGGGAAAGAGGTTCGCGCCGCCCTCGGCCCCGGCCGACACGATCTTGGGCGTGCTGATCTCGGTGAAGCCCTCGGTGATCAGGTGGTCGCGGAACCCTGCCACGAGTTCAGCCTGCACCTTCAGCGCGGCGCGCTCCTTGAGGCCGCGCACCGTGACCACGCGGTAGTCCAGCATGGTCTCGGGGTTCACGTTCCATTCCATCTTGGGAATCTCGACCGGGGGAGCCTCGACCGCCGCGCTGATCACACGGAAGTCTGAGATCTGCACCTCGTAGCCGCCCGGCGCCTTGGGGTGCGCCTTGACGGTGCCGGTGATCTCCACGCTGCTCTCCGAGAGCGGCAGGCTCAGGCCGCTGCCCACGCACTGCGTGATACCGGACACGTCGCGCAGAACGACGAACTGCACGCCCCCCAGGTCGCGCCGGGCGTGGACGAAGCCCTGGAGGCGCACCTGCTGCCCGTCGTGCGCGGCGAGGTCGCGCGTGAAGGTGCGGGGCAGGGACTGGGCGGGGGTCTCGGTGGCGGGCTGGGGTTCCGTGGTCATGGGGCTCCTTACGGGGTGTTGGACTTCACTGGAACGCCCCCGACTCCGTGGTGGGGTCGGGGGCGCGGCAAGCGGCGTGGCGTCCCCTAGCGAGGATCGTCATTCACGTTGTTCGCAGCCGCGATCATGCCGGGCAGTGTAGCCGCCGTGCGCCGGGATGGTCAACGACCGGAACTAGGCAGCGGGGGCACCGTACAGTCACGGGCTTTCTTTCAACTCAGAACCCACGCGAACCACACCGTCCGCTCCGGAGCCCAGTCCCCTGGGAAGGAGCGAAGAGGATGTGCCAGACGGGTGTGTCCTTACCTCCCCATAAAAGAAGGTGGCCCGGAGGAGCGGACTCGTAGAGCTGCGAAGCAGAGGGGTCGCACGCAGCCCTATCGAAACCACAATCCCCTGACCGTGCCGTCCCCCCAACCAGACTACGGTATCCGATCATAACCCTCTTCCTTACCGACCGTCTGGACGGTATGTTAAATCCATGCCCCGCACCCGCGACCCAGAGCAGACCCGAGCCCGCCTTCTGGAGGCCGCTGCCAGCGTGCTGCTGGAGGTCGGCCCGACCTTCTCGCTGGAGACCGTGGCCCACGCGGCGGGCGTGAGTAAGGGCGGTCTGCTGCACCACTTCCCCAACCGCGAGGCGCTCGTGCTGGAGCTGGCCCGCGACCTTAACCGCCGGTTTATGAACCGGGTCGCAGCCGTCCACGGCAACAGCGTCACACCGCCAGGAGCGTGGCTGCGGGCCTACATCGAGGTCAGCTTTCAGGAGGATGCCCAGGAACGGTCGCTGATCGTGGCGCTCTCGCCGCTGCTGGACAGCGTGCAGATGCTGGACAGGCTGGGGCCGGAGCTGGGCGAGGCCACCCAGGCCGCCCGCATGGACGGGATCCCGGTCGGCCGTGCCCAGGCCGTGCGCCTGGCCTGCGACGGGTACTGGTCGGGCCAGTTCATCCACGCGACCCGCCTGGACACGGCCGAGGCCGCCGCGCTGAAAGAGGAGCTGATCGCATGGACACGCTGACCCCGGCCACGCTCCACCCCGGCCCCGGCTGGCAGCGCCGCTACTGGGCAGTGTTCGTCGGGCAGGCGCTGTCGCTGATCGGCTCGGCCCTGACGCAGTTCGTGCTGCTGTGGTGGATCACCGACACCACCGGCAGCGTGGCCGCCCTGAGCACCGCCGGCATGGCGGCCCTGCTGCCCCAGGCGCTGCTGGGGCCACTGGGCGGCACGCTGGCCGACCGCTACAGCCGCCGCGTGATCATGATCGTGGCCGACACTGTGAGCGCCGCGTGCATGGTGGTGCTGATCGTGCTGTTTGCCACCGATCAGGTGCAGCTGTGGCACGTGTACGTGATGATGTTCATTCGCAGCTGCATGCAGGCGTTCCAGGCACCGGCGTCGGCGGCCAGCACGGCCATGCTGGTGCCGCCGGAGTTTCTCGACCGCGCCGCCGGACTGAACCAGACGCTGATGGGCATCATGACGATTGCCGCCGCGCCGCTGGGGGCGCTGGCGATCTCGGTGATGCCGCTGGGCGCGGCCCTGTCGATCGACGTGGTCACGGCGCTGCTGGGACTGGTGCCGCTGCTGATCTACTCCATTCCCCAGATCCGCACGCCGCGCGCTGAGCGCCGCAGCGTGTGGGCCGAATTCCGCGAGGGCGTGGACACCGTGTGGCAGCACCCCGGTCTGCGCCGGCTGTACCTGCTGCTGGCCGTGGTCGTGCTGACCATCATGCCGACCTTCACCCTGACCCCGCTGCTGGTCAAGGCGCACTTCGGCGGCGGCGCGGCGCAGGTCGCGCTGATGGAGGGCCTGTCGGGGGTCGGCATGATCGCGGGCGGCGTGCTGGCCGTCGTGCTGGCACCGAAGAACCGGATCGTGACCGTGCTGCTGGCCCTGGCCGTGTCGTGTGGCACGCTGGCACTGACAGCCCTGGCCCCGGCGCAGACCTTCTGGCTGGGCGTGGTGTGGTGGGTGGTCAGCGGCCTGAGCTTCTCTTTCGGGAACGCGCCCATGACCGCACTGCTCCAGAGCGGCGTGCCCAACCAGCTCCAGGGGCGGGTGCTCTCGCTCCTGAGCACCGTCATGGGGCTGGCCGGGCCGCTGGGGCTGGCGATCGCCGGGCCACTCGGGCAGGCCATCGGCGTGCGGGGGCTGTTCGTCGTGGGCGGCACCCTCAGCGCCGTGGTGTGCGTGCTCGGCCTGCTCTCGCCCACCCTGCGCGGGCTGGGCCGGGCAGCGCAGGGCTCCCCCGCCGTGCCCCGGCTATCCTCGGAGCCATGACCCTGGCCGTGGCCCGCCCCCGCTCCGTGCTGTTCGCCCCCGGCAACCGCCCGGAGCTGATCGCCAAACTGCCCCGCAGTGCCCCAGATGCCGTGGTGATCGATCTGGAGGACGCCATTCCGGGTACGCCGGACGCGAAGGCCAGCGCCCGCCCGGTCGCCCGTGACGCCGCCCGCGACCTGATCGCCGCCGCGCCGAAGCTGCCGGTCTTTGTGCGCGTGAACGCCCCGCACTCGCCGTATTTCGCGGACGATCTGGCCGTGCTCACACCGGAACTGGCCGGGGTGGTCGTGCCGAAGCTGGAGGCCGTGGCAGACGTGCAACTCGTCGTGGACGCCATGGGCACCCACGGCCTGACCCTGCCCCTGCTGGCGGGCCTGGAGACCGGCGCGGGCGTGTGGCACGCGCACGACATCCTGAGTCACCCTGCCGTGGCCTGGGCCTACTTCGGCGCGGAGGACTACGTGGCCGACCTGGGCGGCACGCGCACGCCGGGCGGCCTGGAGGTGCTGTACGCCCGCTCGCAGGTGGCGCTGGCGGCGCGGCTGGCGGGTGTGGCCGCGCTGGATATCGTCGTGACGGCCCTGAACGATGCCGACACCTTCCGCACCGACGCCGCGCAGGGCCGCGCCCTGGGCTACGCGGGCAAGCTGTGTATCCATCCCGCCCAGGTCGCCCTGGCGCACGAGGTCTTCGGCGCGACGCCCGCCGAGGTCGCCCGCGCCCACGCCCTGCTGGACGCCGCGCACGCCGCTGGGGCAGCCGGCCACGGGGCCTTCAGCTTCGAGGGGCAGATGGTGGACGAACCCATGCTCGCCCGCGCCCGCGCGATCCTGAGCCAGGAGGACAGCGCATGAATGAGGATCTGGAACGCCCCCAGGGCCGCTGGTTCGAGGAACTGCCGGTCGGCACGGTCATCCGCCACCGCATCCGCCGCACGGTCACGGAGTCCGACAACATCCTGTTCACCACGCTGACCATGAACCCGCAACCGCTGCACCTGGACTTCGAGGCCGCCGCCCACAGTGAATTCGGCCGCCCGCTGTTCAACTCCATGATGACCCTGAGCGTGCTCGTCGGCCTGAGCGTGCACGAGCTGAGCCTGGGTACCCTGGTCGCCAACCTGGGCCTGACCGACGTGACGTTCCCCCGGCCCGTGTTCCACGGCGACACCCTCCGCGCCGAGTCCGAGGTGGTCGAGGCGCGGGAGAGCCGCTCGCGGCCCACGCAGGGCGTGGTGACTGTCGAGCACCGGGCGTTCAATCAGCACGGTGAGCTGGTCGCGCAGTGTAAGCGGACGATGCTGATGCAGCGCCGGCCCGGGTAACGGACGGCACGAACGGACTTAGCTGGACAGGCCCCGGAGCTGCCCGGCGGCGTCCTGGGTGACCAGTCCGCCGTGGTACGCGAGGATGGTCTGCACGTCCTCCAGCCCGCCGAGTTTCCTCACGGACTCCAGCGCGGTCGGCATGTCCGGGGTGGCCCCCGCATTCGGGCCCTTCAGGATGCCGTCCTCGGCGGTCAGGGCGTCGCCGGTGATCAGGGTGTGGCTGCCGGTCACGTACACGCTGGCGTGGCCGACGGTGTGCCCAGGGGTGGCGATGATCCGCAGGCCGCCCGGCAGCTCCTCGCCGTCGTGCAGGGTGCGGGTCACGGGTACCTTCACGGGCGGGCGGGTCAGCATGGCGCGGCGGCCCTCGGGCAGGTCGGGGTCGGCGAGCAGGCGCGCGGTTTCCTCTTCACTGGGCATCTTCTGCGAGCGCTTGCGGCCGTCGATGTACGGGGCCTCGGCCTCCAGCGCCAGCACCGGCGCGCCCGTGCGCCCCACGATGTCGTCCAGGCTGCCGATGTGGTCGAGGTCGTGGTGCGTGACGATGACCTGCGTCACGTCGCCCAGCGAGAATCCGGCCTCGCGCAGCTGCGCGTCGATCAGGTCGGCCATGCCGGGCAGGCCGGTGTCGATCAGGGTCAGCGTGCCGTCTGGCATGACGACCGCCGACGGGCGGAACACCCGGTGGGTGCCGTTCACGTTCGTTTCGAGGTCGAGGACGATCAGATCGTTGACGCGGTGCATGTGCCCACGCTACGCCTACCCGGCGCGCTTGAGCTTGCCCGTTCGTTTAGCCCACGTCTCGGCCCTGCCGAACACGAACAGGCCCAGCGGAATGGTGACCGCCCCGAACAGCAGCAGGATGCCGAGTTCCGGCAGCACCGCGCCCAGCCCCACACCCAGCTGGAAGGCCGTGCCCGTGCCGTTCACGCCCAGGATCTTGCGGCAGGCGTCGAGCGCGTACGTGGCGGGCGACAGGGCACTGATCGGCTGAATCCACGCCGGCAGTACGCTGACCGGGTAGTACACGCCGGAGATCAGCAGGAACACCGCCTGGATGATGTTCGTGGCCTGCGCGCCGTTCTCGGTGCTCATGACGGGCAGCACCGCCGCCATCAGGCCGATGCCCATGAAGCCCAGCGAGGCGACCATGAACACCACGAGGCACTGCAGCACCTGAGTGACACTCGCGCCGATGTCCACGAACAGGCCCATGAACAGGAACACCAGCACCCCGCGCAGCAGCGCGTACGCGCCCGCGAAGAGGCTCACGCCCACGAGGTGCGTCAGGCGGCTCACGGGGGCCATGAAGGTGTACTCGATGGTGCCCTCCCAGCGCTCGTAACTGATCGAGTTGGCGATCTCGCCGAACAGTCGGCCCAGGAACGACCACATCACCGCGCCCAGCAGCAGCGTCAGGGTCAGGCGCGGGTTCTGCGCCGCCACGCCGAT
This sequence comes from Deinococcus sp. AB2017081, assembly GCF_034440735.1. Lineage (NCBI taxonomy): Bacteria > Thermotogati > Deinococcota > Deinococci > Deinococcales > Deinococcaceae > Deinococcus > Deinococcus sp. AB2017081. The sequence continues at coordinate 2,895,779 of NZ_CP140098.1, forward strand.
CAGCATGATCGACGCCGCCGAGACCATGTCGTAGAACGTGAACACGAGCACCCACGACCAGTACCGCCGGGTCAGGTGGAAATCGCGGAACACGAAGGCGAAGGCCGCGCGGATCTGGTGCGCCAGCGTGCCCGGCGTCGTGCGCGCCGGATCGGGCGCGGGCGTGGGCGGGGAGGCGTGCGGGGTGGTCATGCGGTCTCCTCTGTGGCCAGGTCTTCCCCGGTCAGCTCGATGAAGGCGTCCTCCAGCGTCCTGCCGGGGCCCGCCAGCGCGCGGAGCTGCTCGGCGGTGCCCTCCGCGACGAACTTCCCGCCGCTGATGAACGCGATGCGGTCGCACAGACGCTCGGCCTCCGGCATGTCGTGGGTGGTCAGGATGATGGTCGCGTCGTGCACGTCGCGCAGTTCCAGCACGAACTCCTGCACGTCCCGGCGGGACTTGGGGTCGAGGCCGGTCGTCGGCTCGTCGAGCAGCACCACGATGGGACTCGTCAGAAACGCGCGGGCGATGGCGACCTTCTGCTGCATGCCGCGGCTCATCTCCTCCAGCGGCTCCTGGAAGGCCTTGTCCTTCAGGCCCAGGCGGCGCAGCGTCACCAGGGCACGCTCCTCGGCCACGTGGCGGTCGAGGCCGTACAGCTGCGCCGAGTACAGCAGGTTCTCGCGCGGCGAGAGCTTCTTGTAGAACGCGGCGTCCACCGACACGCGGTTCAGCAGCCGCCGCACCTGCGCCTCGTCGCGCACCACGTCCAGCCCGAACACGCTGACCGTGCCCTGGTCGGGGATCAGCAGGGTGCTCATGGCGCGGATCAGGGTGCTCTTGCCGGAGCCGTTGGGGCCCAGCACGCCGTAGATCTCGCCGCGGCGCACGTGGAAACTCACGTCATCCACCGCGCGGCTCTCAGCGTACTGCGGGCGCAGCAGCGTCCCGCCCGACCTCTTGCGGAAGCCCTTCACGAGGTTGCGGACATCCAGCGCGATCTCGCGCGCGCTCAGGTCACGGTTGGGAGCGGACATGTCCACGGACGCCCGCGGGGACGCCGCCGGGGAAGCGGTTACGGTCATGACAGAACCTCCAGGGGAATGGAGTGCAACGACAGGTCAGGCCACACGCCGCAGCGCGGCGGGGCACGCGCCGGGGCCGGGCCTCAGCGCTTCGGGCAGATGACGTCGTCGCTCATTGCCCCCAGCGTAGCCGCACGCCGCTGGAGGGGCGATACGCGTAACGGCGTACGGAGCAGACCCGAGCTTGGCGGAGTCTTCATGTGTGGCCCCGGTCTGGTGGAGTCCGCGAAGGGAGGGCGCTGGTCGCCCGCTCCCTGTACCGCACAGGCCTTCGACGCTCCTTCCGTCGCTGCGCGACGACGGCACGCGGGCACGCGATCCACACCCGCAGACCGTCGAGAGGCGCGGATGATGCCGAAATCGCGCGCTCAGCAGCCCCTGACGCCTCCACCGACCGTCGCACGCGACCCGTGACGTGCTGACGCTCACGGTGCCCGGCGCAGCGCCGCTTAGCCCCGGCTCCGCGCCACCAGCGCGTCCATCGTCGCGTCCATTGTTTCGTCCACCCGCTGGCGGGCGGGGTCGGCGTCGTACCACGCCATGATCTCCCGCGCGCCCTGGTGGAAGGGGATGGTGCACCGGAAGTCCGGGACGATCCGCCGGATCTTGCGGTTGTCGAAGATCATGGAGTGCGCCTTGTCGCCGAGCAGCCCCGCGCCCCACTCGGGGTCGGCGGCGGCGATGACGTCGCTGGGGACGTGCACGAGGTCGGCCTTCACGCCGGCGGCGTGGGCGACCATCTCGTAGATGGCGTTCCACGGGAGCCACTCGTCGCCGGTGATGTGGTAGGTCTCGCCGATGGCGGCGGGGTGCCCGAGCAGGGGCACAAATCCTTTCGCGAAGTCGGCGTGGTGCGTCAGCGTCCACAGGCTGGTGCCGTCGCCGTGCACGACGACAGGCCGACCCTGCCGCATGCGGTTCACGACTGTATACCCGCCGTCGAAGGGCAGCAGCGTGCGGTCGTAGGTGTGCGAGGGCCGGACGATGGTGACGGGGAAGCCGCCGTCGCGGTACGCGCGGATCAGGCGATCCTCGCAGGCGATCTTGTTGCGGGAGTACTGCCAGTGGGGGTTTCTCAGGGGCGTGCTCTCGGTGACGGGCAGGGTCTGGGGCGGCGTCTGGTACGCGCTGGCCGACGAGATGAACACGTACTGGCGGGTGCGACCGGTGAACAGGGCGAGGTCGGTCTCGATGTGTTCGGGCGTGAAGGCGACCCAGTCGACGACAGCGTCGAACTCGTGGTCGCCGAGGGCTGCGGTCACGGAGGCGGCGTCACGGATGTCGCCGGTAAGGACATGCGCGCCCTGAGGGGTAGGGCGCGAGCTTTCGCCGCGGTTGAGGAGATACAGCTCCACACCGCGGTCAAGGGCGAACTGCGTGCTGGCGCTGGAGATGATGCCGGTACCGCCGATGAACAGGACTTTCATGCGTCACTGTACCGCCGCCGTCCTCTTCAATCCTGGCCGGTGAGTGTCTCGGGCGTGGTCATGAAGAGGTTGTTGATGCTCTCGCACAGGGTGGGATGCGCAAAGGTGGTGTCCCGCAGGTCGGTGGCGGTCAGGCCCCCCTGCATCGCCAGTTGCAGGGCGCTCATGATCTCGCCGCCCTCGGGGCCCAGCACGGTCGCGCCGAGCAGCAGGTCGGTCGCTTCGTCCACCACGGCACGCATCACGCCGGCGGTCTGGCCGGTCTCGATGGCACGGGCGACGCTGGTCATGGGCAGCGTGTACACGCGGGTGGGGCGGCCGAGGCTCCGGGCCTGCGTGCGGTCGATGCCCATGCGCCCGAGCTGCGGATCCGTGTACAGCGTGTACGGCACGATCCGGCCCTCCGTGCTGCGCTGCGTGCCGTGCAGCAGGGCGTCGCGGACGATGCGGTGGTCGTCGTAGGAGATATGCGTGAAGGCGGGGCCGCCCTTGATGTCGCCCAGGGCATATACGCCGTCGGCGGCATTCAGATGGTCATCCACGACGATGAAGCCGTGCCGGTCGAGCTGCGCGCCGGTGGCCTGGACGTTCAGCGTGTCGGTGTTCGGCACGCGGCCCACGGCGACGAGCAGGTGCGAGCCGCTCAGGGATTCGTCCCCACCATCCCCGGTGATGTCCAGGGACAGGGTGTCGCCGTGGCGGACGACCCGGCGGGCCTGTGCGCCCAGCCGGAAGGTGACGCCCTCGGCCTCCAGCACGCCCTGGAGCGCGGTGACCACGTCGGCGTCCTCGCGGGGCAGGAGGCGGTCGCCGGCCTCGACGACGGTCACGCGGCTGCCCAGGCGGGCGTACAGCTGCGCGAATTCCAGGCTGATGTACCCGCCGCCCAGGATCAGCAGGTGCGCGGGCAGTTCCTTCAGGAGCAGGATGTCCCTGGAGGCCATGGCCCCCACGCCGTCCAGGCCGGGCAGGTCGGGCCAGCGGGGGCGCGCCCCGGCGTTGATGACCACGTGGTCGGCACTCAGGGTGTGGGCCTCGCCGTTCACGGTCACCTCGACCTGCCGCACGCCGGTGAAGCGGGCGTCGCCGCGCAGGAGGGTCACGCCGGCCTTGCGCAGCGCGGCCTCGCTGCCCTCGCGGAAGGCCTGCACGATGCCCTGCGTGCGGTCGACGATGCGCGGCAGGTCGACGGTCGGCGTGGCGTCCACGCCGAGGTCGTGCGATGCACGGGCGAAGTGGGCAGCGCGGGCGCTGGCGATCATGGTCTTGGTGGGCGTGCAGCCCTCGTTCACGCAGGTGCCGCCCACGTGCCCGCGCTCGATCAGGGTGACGTGCCAGCCGGCCTTTGCCAGCGCGCCGGCCAGCGGCCCCCCGGCCTGCCCCGCCCCGATGACCAGGGCGGTCTGTGGAGTCGGGTCAGGCATGGCGGGCCTTCGGGGCGGAGCTGTGCGGCGTGCAGTTCATGGTGCCTCCGGGAACGAGAATGGGTCTCTCCAGCAGTACGGGTGCGCGGGGCGCGGGGTTCACCCAGGCCACCAGTCTGGGGCCACGGCGTGCCGTGGTGGCAAGAAACCCTCTACGATCGGGACATGAACGACGCAGGCAGGGACACGAAGGTCATCTACGACGGGCACATCGTGCGGCTGGAACTGATGGACGGGAAGTGGGAGATCGTGCGGCACGCGGACGCGGTGGCGGTGCTGGCCCTGAACGACGCGGGCGAGATGCTGCTCGTGCGCCAGGAGCGCCGCGCGGTGGGCGCGGTGACGGTGGAGGCCCCGGCCGGGCTGGTGGACGACGGCGAGGACGCCGCGGCGGCGGCCCGGCGGGAACTCCAGGAGGAGGCCGGGCTGGACGGCGACATGGAGAAGCTCACGCACTTCTACGCCAGCCCCGGCTTCTGCGACGAGGCGCTGACGGTGTTCCACGCGACGAACCTGCGCGAGAGCAAGCTGCCGCACGACGAGGACGAGGACATCGAGGTGCTGTGGATGAAACCCCAGGCGGTGCTGGACGGATTGAAAGACGGCACGCTGGTGGGCAGCGCGTCCACCGTGACGGCGGCGCTGTACGGGCTGCTGCGAACCGCGCCCGTGGCACCGGGCCGGTGAAGACCTACGTCTCCCCCAGCCAGCGCCCCGACACCGAGACGGTCGTGGCGGTGGGATCGTTCGACGGCGTGCATCTGGGTCACCAGGCGCTGATCGCGCAGCTCAAGGCCAAGTCGCGCCAGCACCGCGTGCCCAGCGTGGTCTACACCTTCGACCCGCCCACGCGGGTCCTGATGCAGGGCGTGGAGTTCCTCTCGACCCTGCCTGAGAAACTGGATCTGCTGACCCGCTACGGGGTAGACGAGACGATCGCCGTGCCCTTCACCTCCGAGTTCGCGGCGCGGCCCAAGGACGCCTTTCTGGACGACCTGCGCTCACTGCGGCCCCGCACGGTCGTGGTGGGCGAGGACTTCCACTTCGGGAAGGGCCGGGCGGGCGGCGTGGATGACCTGCGCACCGTCGCGCCGGAGGTCGTCGCCCTGCCCATGCACCAGCTCGGCGGCGAGGACATCAAGAGCACGCGGATCCGCGAATACCTGAAGACCGGCGATGTCCAGGGCGCGCAGCGGCTGCTGGGCCGCCACTACGACGCGCAGGGCGTGGTCGTGCAGGGCGACCGCCTGGGCCGCACCATCGGCTTTCCCACCGCGAACATCCGCGTGCCCGACGGCAAGGCGCTGCCGCTGGGCGTCTTCGCGGTGGTCGTGCTGGCCGACGACGGCACCCGCTGGCACGGCGTGGCAAACGTGGGTTTCCGGCCCACGGTGGACGGCAAGGCGCGGCGTTTCGAGGTCAACGTCTTCGATTTCGACGGCGACCTGTACGGCCAGGAGCTGCAGGTCAAGTTCTTCGCCCACCTGCGCGGCGAGCAGAAATTCAGCGGCCTGGACGAGCTGAAGGCCCAGATCGCGCGGGACGCCCAGGCGGCGCGGGACGTCTTGCGCGACGTGCGCTGATCGTCAGCGGGTCGGCGTAAAGGTCGTGACCGTCCACTCGCCGAAGCCGTCGGCGATCCCGGCGTCGCCAAGACCGCTGTAGAGGTAGGTCGGGTGGCCGGTCTGCGCGTCGAAGGTGACGCGTACCTCGGGGCACGTCCGGCCGCGCTGAAACGCGAGTGTCCGGGCGATGTCGTCGAAGCGCTGTTCCATGGTCTGTCTCGCCAGCGGGTTCGGCGTACCCTCCTGGCCAGGCAGAATCGCGGTGCTGACCGCGCGGCCCGCCCGGACGGTCACGCGGGTATCCGGGAACAGGACGGGCGCAGCGATCTGGTGCAGGTCGTAGGTGTACGAGGTCACGCCGGAGGCCGTCCAGCGGGCACGGGCCGCCTGGAGATCCCGGCTCAGTGCCGCCAGATCCGGGCGCACGTAGCCGTCACGGCAGGTGCGGGGAAGCGGCGGCTGACCGGCGGGGGCACCGCCGCCACCGGCCACGGCGGACGTCAGGCTCAGGGCGGCGAGGGCAAGCAGCACGCGGCGGGTCATGCCGGGCAGCGTAGCGGCCGCGTCTGACGGTCAGCTGAGCGGTTCACGCGGCGACGTGCGCAGCCCGCTCCATTCCTGTGCCCGCGTCGGCGCTACCCTCGGGGCATGACGTCCCCCTCTGCCCTGCCCGCGACCCTGGAACTGGGCTATTCCTTCTGCCCGAACGACACCTTCATCTTCCATGCGCTGCACGCAGGACTGGTACAGGGGCCGCTGCCGGTGCGCGAGGTGCTGGAGGACGTGCAGACGCTGAACGAGTGGGCCGTCCAGGGCCGCCTGCCCATGACCAAGATCAGCTACCGCGCGTATTTCGGGGTCATGGATCAGTACGTGGCGCTGCGCTCCGGCGGGGCACTGGGCCGGGGGGTGGGGCCGCTGGTCGTCACGCGGGGCGATGTCGACGACCTGAACGGACGGGTGGTGGCGTCGCCGGGCGCGCTGACCACGGCGAAACTGCTCCTCCGGATGGTCTTCCCACAGGTACAGGTCGTCCGGATGCGCTACGACGAGGTCATGCCCGCCGTTCAGCGCGGCGAGTACCAGGGCCAGCAGGTGGATGCGGGCCTGATCATCCACGAGTCGCGCTTCACGTTCCAGGACTATGGCCTGACACAGCGGCTGGATCTGGGCGCGTGGTGGGAACAGGACACTGGGCTGCCGCTTCCGCTGGGCGCGATCCTGGTGCGGCGCGATCTGCCACAGCAGACCCAGCAGGAGCTGAACGCGGCGTTGCGGGCCAGCCTGGAGTACGCCTACGCCCACCCGGAGGCCGCCCGCGCGTACATCCGGCAGCACGCGCTGGAGATGTCCGACGCCGTCATGCAGGCCCATATCGACCTGTACGTGAACGAGTTCTCACTCGATGTGGGGAACGAGGGCGAGCGGGCGGTGCGCGAACTGCACCGTCGCGCCGTCAAGGTGGGGGCCGCCCGTCCGTCTGAACAGCCGCTCTTCGTGGCGCTGAACTGAAGGTCAATGGACGGCTGCCAGCACGCTGTCAAGGCCAGGTGCTTCAATGTCGCTGCATCAAGTCCTGACGTGAACTTGAGACCATGCTGACGGTCGATTCACAAAGTGATTCGTTCTCAATCAGGGTCTGGTTCGTTTGGGACTGTGGGCCCGTAAGGCATTCACCCGGAGGTCACCACCGGCCCGCACTGCGGTTCGGCTCCGTCATCTCCCTGCGAGGAGAAGGACTCCGGCTCACGCCCACACAACGAGGTTTCCCATGAAGAAGACCACCCTAACGACCCTGACCGCCCTGCTGTGCACGTCCGCCCTCGCCGGAGGCGCCGGCGCCCAGATGCCCGCCATGCCGATGACCAGCGGCAGCGTGACCGTGAACGGCGCATCGGTGTTCTACAAGACCTCCGGTACGGGCCAGCCCCTGGTGCTGATCCACGGCTACCCGCTGAACGGCGAGCTGTTCAAGAACAACCGCAATCTGCCGGGCTACCAGGTGATCACGGTCGACCTTCCCGGCTTCGGCAAGAGCGTCGCGCCGGACGCGAACGCCAGCATCGAGAACTACGCGATGACCATGCTGGCGTTCATGGACGCCATGAAGATCGACAAGGCCGTGGTGGGCGGCATGAGCATGGGCGGCATGACCCTGCTGCAGATGTACAAGATGGCTCCTGAGCGCTTCCGGGGCCTGATCCTCATTGATACGACCGCCGACCCGGCAGGCGTGGCCGAGGCGGCGTCGTGGCGCGGGAACGCGCAGCAGGCGCAGCAGATGGGCGTGGCCAGCCTGGTGCCCGGCCTGCTGCCGCGCATGCTGACCTCGGTGAGCCGCACGACCATGCCCAACCAGGTCGCGCACCTGAGCACCCTGGTGAAGAACGCCAGCCTGAACGGCGCGGTGGGCGGAGGGAATGCCCTGGCGACCCGGCCGGACGCCAACCCGGTTCTGGCCACCATCACCGTGCCCACGCTGATCGTGGCCGGGGTCGAGGACAACGTCACCCCGACCGAACTGCAGCTGAAGATGAAGAACGCGATTTCCGGCAGCACCCTGGTTCAGATTCCCGGTGCCGGCCACGCGGCCACCTTCGAGAAGGCGCAGGCCATGAACGCCGCGCTGCTGCGCTGGCTGCCGACTGTCCGCTGAGTGCCCGTTCCGGATGCCCTTGCCTGACGGCGAGGGCGTCCTTCCTTCCTCTGTCCTGGAGCACACCATGAAATCGATCCTGACCGGTCTTCTCTCCGCTGCCCTGCTGTCCTCACCGGCTCTGGCCCAGACTGACCCGCCCACCCCCCGGCCCATCGCGCCCGGCGAGGCCCCCGTGACGGTCACGGCGACCCGCAACGAACCGACGCCGCTGGAATTCACGCCCGACAAGCTCTCCCGGCTGAAGGTGCCCGCCGGCTTCACGATCAAGGTCATGGCGACCGGTCTGGGCAACGCCCGGATGCTGCACGTCATGCCTGACGGCGGCATCTACCTGTCGCGCCGTGCCCAGGGCGACGTCTGGTACATGAAGGACGTCAACAAGGACGGCAAAATCGAGGCTGTCGAGAGAAAGCAGGTCGCCCAGAACATGAAGCTGGCGCACGGCCTGGACGTGAAGAACAATAAGATGTACGTGGTAGGCGAGAAGACCATCTGGGTCATGGACATGGCCCAGGACGGCTCGCTGAGTGTGCCCCGCGTGTTCGCAGATGGTTTCCCCGACGCCGGCCAGCACCCGGCCCGCGACGTGCAGTGGGGGCCGGACGGCTACCTGTATGCGTCCTTCGGCTCGACCAACAACGACTCGCCCACCCAGAACCCCGAGGAAGCGACGATCCTGCGGATCAGCCCCGACGGCAAGACCCGCGAGGTCTATGCCCGCGGGCTGCGGCACACCATCGGCTTCGGGTGGCACCCGGCGACCGGCGTGCTGTACGGGGCCGACCAGGGCAGCGACTGGCACGGCGACAACATTCCGCCTGAAGAGATCAATGTCATCGAGCGGGGCAAGAACTACGGCTGGCCCTTCTGCTACGGCAACAAGGTGCCCGACCCCTACGTGAATGTCGGCAATATCCCCGGCAAGATCACGAAAGAGGCGTACTGCGCGACCACCCAGGGCAGCGTGCTGAACTACACCGCGCACGCGGCCGCGATCGGCATGAACTATTACTCGGGCACGCAGTTCCCGGCCGAGTACCGCAACGACGCCTTCATCGCGTACCGGGGATCGTGGAACCGCGACCAGCCCAGCGGCTACGAGATCTCCCGACTGGTGTTCGATGACCAGAACCGCCCCACTGGCATCCAGCCCTTCGTGACGGGCTTCGTGTTCCAGGACGGTGACGTCTGGAAGCAGTTCGGCCGGGTGGCCGGCGTGGCGACCTACACCGACGGCAGCCTGCTCTTCACGGACGACCAGAGCGGCGTGCTGTACCGCGTGCTGTACACGGGAGGAAACTGACATGCGCGCACTCGTTCTGGGCACCCTGGGGATGACCGCTGCGCTGGCAGCCGGCGGCCTGGCGCTGGGAGGCGGGGCCGAGATGCCGATGGCGATGGCCGCCCCGGCCACCACGCCGCTGCGGGCCACCGCGTCCCTGCGCACGCCCGACGGGGCGGCAGCCGGTACCGCGACCTTCGAGCAGGTGGGAGCTGGCGTGCGCGTGACCGTCACGGCCACGGGCCTGACCCCCGGGCAGCACGGCATGCACGTGCATGACCTGGGCAAGTGCACGCCGGGCGTGGATGCGGCGACGAACACCATCGTGCCCTTCGGCGGGGCAGGTGGGCACTTCGACCCCGGCATGAGCGGCAACCACGATTCCCCCACGGCCGGCAACAAGTACGGGCACGGTGGCGACGCCCCCATGCTGACCGTCGGTGCGGACGGCACCGGGCGGGCCACCTTCACGACCGACAAGTTCAGCCTGACCGGCATGACCGGCGTGCTGAACCGCACTCTGGTCATCCATGCCCAGCCCGACGACTACAAGAGCGACCCCTCCGGGATGACCGGTGCCCGCGAGCGCTGCGGAATCATCACCCGCGGCGACATCACGGTGCGGGACTACACCCTGCCCGGCCCGCAGGACTTCCCGGAGGGGGTGGCCTACGATGCCCGCAAGGGCGTGCTGTACGCCGGCAGTGCGGCGAACGGCACGATCTACGCCGTGAACGCGAATACCGGCGCAGTGAGCGTCTTCAACCAGGGCGGCGGTCAGGGCCGGGGCAGTGCCCTGGGCCTGAAGGTCGATACCCTGGGCCGCGTGTGGGCTGCCGGCGGCGCGACCGGCACGGTCACCGTGTTCAGCACCGACGGTTTCCCCGTGGCGATCCTCAAGACGCCGCCCTCACCGGACGCCTACGTGAACGACCTGACGCCGGCCCCGGACGGCAACGTGTATGTCACGGATTCCACGCGCCCCGTGATCTTCCGGGTCACGCCGGATCTGAAGCTCAGCGCGTGGCTGGATCTGGCAGGCACACCCCTGAAATACGGCCCCGGCATCAACCTGAACGGCATCGTCGCCACGCCGGACGGCCGGGCGCTGCTGGCCGTGCAGCTGAACACAGGTGACCTGTGGCGCATCGACCTGCGCACGAAGGCCGTGAGCCGCGTCATGGGTGGCCTGACCCGGGGCGACGGCATGCTGCTCGACGGCCGCACGCTGTATGTGGTTCGCAATGCCGAGCAGGTGATCGCGAAGGTCACACTCAACGCGGACTACACCTCGGGCACGGTGACCAGCGAGGAGCCGCTGACCGGCCTGCGCTTCCCCACCACGCTGACAGCGGTCGGCGGCGATCTGGTCGTGGCGCAGGGCCAGCTGAACAAGCTGCAGGGCGGCACGCCAGAGGCGCCCTTCAAGTTGACTCGGTTCAAGAAATTCTGACCGAATCTGGAACATGAGGAGGGGGGCAGACCCAATCGGCCTGCCCCCCTTCTCATGTCTGCTGCGCGCGCGTTCTCATCGTCATCCCACGCAGTCGGTCGGCGGCCTCGGCACGCGCACTTCCCTGCGACGCGTCGGTGGCCCGCCGTGTGAAAACTGTAAGAACTTAGTGGAGATTCGTGGGTTAGGCTGTCCGGGTGACGGCGACGAAACCAGGTGCACCGGCGATTCCTGCCGTTGAGGTGCGCGGCCTGTACAAGAAATACGGTTCCAGCACGATCCTTGAAGACGTGTACATGACCGTCCGGGCGGGCGAGGTCTACGCCCTGACTGGCCCGAACGGCGCGGGCAAGACCACCCTGATCCGTACCATGACCGGACTCGCGTTCCCGACCGACGGCGAGATCCGCCTGCTGGGCCGCGACGTGCATTCCGACGGTTCGCGGGCACGGGCCTACCTGGGGGCCGTGGTCGAGGCCCCCGCGAAGTTCTATCCGCAGCTCACCGGGACGCAGAACCTGCAGGTGCATGCCAACCTGTCCACCATGGCCCCCGGTGGCCGCCGGATCGGGCGCGAGCGCCTGCGCGAGGTCATGGCCCTGCTGGAACTCACGCGCATGGCCGACCGCAAGGTGCAGGAATACTCGCTGGGCCAGCGGCAACGCCTGGGGGTGGCGAGCGCCATCCTGGCCGAACCCAAGGTGCTGATCCTCGACGAGCCCACCAGCGGGCTCGATCCACTGGGGATCGGCCTGATCCACCGGATCGTGACCAGCCTGGCGACCAGCGGCTGCGCCGTGATCCTCAGCACGCACCACCTGCGCGAGATCGCCACCTACGCGCACACGGTCGGCATCCTGACCGCCGGGCGGCTGGTCGACACGGTGGATCTGCGGGCACGTCAGGCCGCGTACCGCTTCCGGGTGGACGATCCGGTGGCGGCGGCGGCCGTGCTGGAACGCCTGCCCTTCGTGCGCAAGGTCAGCACCCGCACGCCGTATGCCGTGGCGCACCTGGGCGGCGAATCCCGCGTGCCCGACGCCCTGGCCCACCTGGGTGCCGAGGGCATCCGGGTGTTCGAGGCCAGCCCGGATCACTTCGACCTGTACGAGTACTACCGCGAACGCGTGGAGCAGGCCTGATGCCTGTTCCCTGCCCCATGTTCCCTGACCCCGTGCCCGGAGGCCGCCCATGCTGACCCTGCTGATGCTCGAGTACCGCAAGCTGTTCGGAGCGCGCAGCGTCAAGCTGGCCCTGCTGGTGACCCTGCTGCTGCCGCTGGTCTGGGCCTTCGCGCCGCGCCTGACCGAGCTGATCCGGGTCAACCTGATCAGCGGCTGGCAGCTTCCCGCCGTAAGCATCGGCGTGACCATCCAGTACCTGCTGCCGCTGTTCATCGCGCTGACCGTCGCCGAGATGATCGGTGCGGAGGTCGCGCAGGGCACCCTGGCTCCGCTGCTGCTGCGGCCGGTCGACCGCACGAAGGTGATCGCCAGCAAGCTGATCGTGGCCCTGACCTATCCGTTCATCCTGCTGACCACCACGGTGGTCGGCTCGCTGCTGGCCGGCATCCCGCTGGGCTTCGGCACCTTCCTGGGCGGCACGGGCCTGGGGCCCGGGCTGTTCGTGGGGGTGGGGCAGCTGTCCAGCGGCGCGGCCTTCGCCGAGGTCGTGCGCGGCACCGCCCTGGCCGGCGTGGCGCTCATGCCGATCGCCGCGCTGTCCCTGCTGTACGGCGTCCTGTACCTGAACACGGCGGCGGCGGCCCTGGCCACCTTCGCCACCCTGATCCTGATGCGCCTACTGGTCGTGTTCCCGGAGACGATCCAGCGCATCCTGCTGACCTCGCACCTGGGCATCTACGCCCAGCAGGGCGACATCGTGCAGCCCCTGATCCTGCTGCTGATCTACACAGCGGGCTTCGGACTGATGAGCATCTTCGCCTTCGACCGCCGCGACGTCTGAGCTGCACCACACCCAGGGGGAGGGCCGCGTGTCCTCCCCTTCTCGTCGGCTACAGCGCTAGCCTGAGGCCATGACCGCGCCTATTGCCCTGACCACGGGCGGCACCCTGTACGAGCGCATCGGGCCGGAGGCGCTGGCCGCGCTGGTGCAGACCTTCTACACGCATGTGGCGGCCGACCCTGAGCTGGCCCCGATCTTCCCTCCTGATTTGACCGTCACAGCCGAGAAGCAGCTGGCCTTCCTGACCGGATTCATGGGCGGGCCGCCACTCTTTCACCAGCGCTACGGCAATCCCATGCTGCGGGCGCGGCACCTGCCGCACGAGGTCACACCCCGGCGGGCACAGGCGTGGATGGCGTGCATGGCCGCGGCCCTGGCAGCCACGCCGCAGATCGCCCCGGCCGACGCGCAGGAACTCTACACGGCGCTGTCCCGCGTGGCTGTCCACATGGTGAACACGCCGGATCACAGGTAAGCACCACGCCCACCGAGTACATGGACAACTCTTTACATTTGACTAGTACGGTTGACCCGGCCCGGGGAGGCCTTAACTAGACTGCGCCCATGACGCAACGCTCCATCGATGACCTCCGCGCCGAGGTCGATCAGATCAACCGTGACCTCCTGACGCTGCTGTCGCGCCGTGGCGAGGTCGTCGCGCAGATCGGGCACGCCAAGACCCAGGAAGGCCGACCGAACCACTACGATCCCGCCCGCGAGGATCAGCAGCTGCGCGAACTCGAGGGCCTGAATCCCGGCCCCTTCACCGCTGCCGCCGTCAAGGCGATCTTCAAGGAGATCTTCAAGGCCAGTCTGGCCCTGGAGGAATCCAACGACAAGAAGCAGCTGCTGGTGTCCCGCAAGGTCAAGAGCGACGACACGGTGCTCGACATCGACGGCGTGCGGATCGGCGGAGGGGCGGCGCCCACGATCATCGCCGGGCCGTGCTCGATCGAATCCGAGGAGCAGATGGAGCAGACGGCCCAGTTCCTCGCGGCGCGTGGCGTGAAGATCCTGCGCGGCGGGGCATACAAGCCCCGCACCAGCCCCTACGGCTTCCAAGGCATGGGCGTGGACGGCCTGATCCTCGGCAACCGCGTGGCCAAGGACAACGGCATGCTGTTCATTACCGAGGTCATGGACACGAGGGATGTGGAGATCGTCGCCGAGTACGCGGACATCCTGCAGGTGGGCGCCCGGAACATGCACAACTTCGCCCTGCTGCGCGAGGTCGGCCGGGCCCGCCGCCCGGTGCTGCTCAAGCGCGGCCTGTCCGCGACCATCGAGGAATGGCTGTACGCCGCCGAGTACATCCTCTCGGAGGGCAACAACGAGGTCATCCTGTGCGAGCGCGGCATCCGCACCTTCGAGAAGTGGACGCGCAACACCCTGGACCTGTCGGCCGTGGCCCTCGCCAAGCAGGAGACGCACCTGCCGGTCATCGTGGACGTCACGCACGCCGCCGGACGCCGCGACCTGCTGATCCCGCTGGCCAAGGCGGCCCTGGCCGTCGGCGCGGACGGCATCCACGTCGAGGTGCATCCCAGCCCCGCCACCGCCCTGAGCGACAACGAGCAGCAGCTGGACTTCGCCGGCTACGACGGCTTCACGGCCGCCCTGGCGAGCCTGCTGAAGGTGCCCGCCGGCGTGTGACCGGAGCCGTGTAGCGGAGATGCCCCACCAGCTCATCTGGTGGGCATCTCCGTTATCACCTGCAGAGGTGGAACCTCGTGGCGGTGAGACCACTCGATGACCTCACCGTCAGGGCGCAGATCTTCCCCACCGTTCAGGCAGGCACACGCCACCCGGTCACGACACGAGGGGCCTTACCGGTTGCGGGTCTTGACCTTCAGCTCGTAGGGGGTGGCCGGCGTCAGGCTCAGCTTGCCCTGCGTCCGGCTGGCCGACTGCAGCCGCAGGGTCACGACATTCGTGGTGGCGTCGAAGGCAAAGGGCACGGTGCCCGCCGGGATGGACAGGTCGTCGGCCAGGGGCGCGGTCACCGCACTGGAACTGGTCTGATACGCGGCAACGCTGGTCGGGATGGTGGCGTGCTCGGTGCCACATGCCCCGGGAGCCGGGGCCGGGTTGGCGGGGTCGCTGATCCGCACCTCCAGCAGGCCATAGGCGTCGGCGTCGTGCACGGTGTTGCCCTTGTAGGTCGCAGGGAGACTGGTGCGGGGGACGTACCGGAACGCATGCAGCCGCCACGCCACGATGGTGCTGGGATCGGCCGTGCATGTGAGCGGCTGGGTGACAGGCACCAGCACGGCCAGGCAGGGCTGCGTCCCGGTCAGGGCACATGTGCTGGTACCGCCCAGTCCGTCCGGAAGGCTCAGCCCGGTGTACACGCCCGCCCCGGCCCGGATCTGGTCGGCCAGATAGCCGCTGGTGTCGCTGAGCGTCTGGAGGCGCTGTGCCTGGCTGATCTGCACGCCGCTGAGCCGGGTGGTGCTGCCCTGGAGTTCCAGCGCGGCGATGGTCACGACCGCGAAGATCGCCATGGCGACCAGGATCTCGATCAGCGTGAAGCCGTCCGTGCGGGTCACGCGGGCCTCGCGATGTCCACCCGGTAGGTGCGGGTCGGGGCGGTGCTGCCCGTGCCCAGCTGACAGGTGATGCTCACCTGGATCAGCATGGGCCGTGGTGTGGGGCTCGTGCCGATGGTGCCGCTGCGGAGTGTCGCCATGCTGGGAGCACCACAGGTCACGCCACTCTCGTCGTTGCCGGTCAGGGTCACGGACAGCGCAGTGCGGTCGAAATCCGCCTCCAGCTGCTGCCGCGCCTGCTCGAACCCGGCCCGCATGAGCAGCACGGCCCGCTGCTCCTGACTGCTGGTCTGGTTCACGCGGTTCAGGCCCGGCAGCGCCCCCGCCGTGGCCAGCATGATGATCGCCAGCAGCGAGATGGCCACGAGCATCTCGACCAGCGTGAAGCCCTGGGTGGATGGAGAAGATCCGGTCATGGTGTCACGCTCTTGCCCATCACGCTGATGATCCGTACGTTCCGGGTGATGGCGGCGTTGCGGCCGGACGCGAAGGAGACGGTGACCGGCGCGGCGTCCAGCGTGCCGTAGGGCGGATACAGGATGACCGCTCTGGCCGCGCTGGCTCTGGCGTTGCCCAGGGTGTAGGTGTTGGTGGGTGTCCACGCGCCCGCCGTGAAGGTCTCGACCGTGGCGACGTTGCTGCCGGCGGTCACGCTCAGCCGGATCTGTGCTCCCCGGCGGGCCAGGCCACGCGCTGCCTCCAGCCGCTGCTGGTAGGCCCCGGCCACCTGCGCGGTCTCCAGGGTGGCGAGGTACCGCAGATACACGGGCACGGCCATGCCCAGCACGATGCCCAGGATCGCCAGGCCGATCAGCAGCTCGATCAGGGTGAAGCCCTGCACTGGGCCGCGTCTCACTGCTGCCGCCAGGTGCCGGCCTGCGGCGCGAAGGTCACGGCTCCGGTGCCCTGCGTGATGTCGTACAACACCTTCGGGTCGTACTGGATCTTGCGCCCGGTGCCCAGGAACTCCGTGGTGGTGTTGTCGATGGCAACCACATCGTTGTTGCCATCGAGCACACTGCCCTCCACGACGATGGCCCCACACAGCTGCAGGTTGCCCTGAATGCGCAGATTGCCGCGCACGTAGAGCAGGCCGTTCATGTTGCAGGCGTCGGACTGCGTCTGGTTGATGGTCAGGTCGCCGTCGACGATCAGGATGCCGGTGCCGTTGAGTTTCGGGTTGGCGTTCAGGTTCACCGAATGGGTGGTCGAGGTGAGCCACGTCACTCCGGACACGGTGCGGCCGGCCGCCGAGAATTTTGACTCGTCGACGACCCTGGACATCGCCCTCAGATCGTCGGGGGTCGTGCCGAAGGTCTTGGTGAACAGCGTGTCGCCCAGTGGGCTGGGCACGATGGTCGTACTCGCCAGCGACATGACGCCGCCCACCGGGGCTTCCTTGCCTGGACTGAAGGTGCCGGCCGTGACCACACCCAGCGTGGACTTCGAGACGGGCTGGCCTTCGTTGAAGGTCGCCAGGGCCACGGCATTCGGCGTCGTCGGCGACCACGTCACGCCGAACGACGTGCCGGACGCCGTGGTGGCGGGAACTGAGCTGACCGTCGCAGAGTATGTGATCGGCGGAACGCCCAGGGTCACCGCGACCCGGTCGCCCTGGAGGAAGGTCTCACTGTTGTGGACGGTCATGCTACTGGCCGTGAGGCCCGTCAGGCCGTTGAGCACCAGATCTGCGTTGGCCGCGACGGGCACGTAGGGGGTCAGCAGGGACGCCGGGAGATCCGTCGGGGTCAGGGTCACGGTCTGTGCGGCGGCGTCACTGGCATCCACCCGGAACAGGCCGGTCGGGGCACCCACTCCCAGGGTGCCGGTCACGCTGGACACCAGCGGCATCCGGACGTAACTGCCGGCAACCAGCGAACGGAGCAGCCGGGCATTGCTGGCGCTCGCGTCCATGACGACCGGGGTGCCCTCCGAGACACCCAGGGCACTCTTGCGCTTCAGACTCAGGTAGGACGGGTAGACCGCACCGGCCGGATCGCCCAACGTGGCCCCACCCACACTGGCGTTTCCGTTCAGGTTCACGCCGGGGTACGACGTGACCGCGCCGGGCACGGTGAGGCGGGGCAGGTTCCGTTGCGACACCGCGAAGCGCTGGGTGACGCTGCTGCGGCCCAGGCTGCTGGTCGCCGTGCTCGTGATGTCCACGGCATTCAGCTCATTCACGCTGCTGAACGAGGCCGGCACGGTGCGAACCACCTTCATCGACACACTGGCGTCGGTCACCGTGAAGGCTTTCATGGTTCCGCCCGTTGAGCACGCGGTGCTGGCCAGCGCCGTGTCCAGGGTCGCCGCATTCGTGGCGCTGCCGAAGTTCATGCCCTGGCGGGTGCAGTCCAGAAAGCGGGCCATCCCGGATTCTGCACCCAGCAGCAGACGGGCGCTGGCCGCGTCGTCGGTGGCCGTGCGGCGGGTGCCGAGGCTGACCTGGGTGGTCGCCACGATCACGGCCGTGAGCGTCATGCCCGTCATCAGCACCGTGATGATGGCCGTACCCCCGTGCTCACGACGGGCCAGCCGAGCCCGCCCTCTGCCCGGCGGAGGCGGCAGATGTGCTGTAGCACCAGCGATGTGACTCTCGTTCATGAGAGTTTCAGAATCGTCTGTTGTCTGTCCCAGCCACGTCACTTCACGCGCCGAAACGGTGTGGTTCGCCATTCGGGCCACCCCAATCAGGGTGCCGTCCATCAGATGGTTCGAACCGTTTCTGAACACAGAGATGAGTCAGGATTGGGATCGACACATCATTCGTTGCGCCTCGCTTTGATTCTACGATCATTTTAAAATACTTCAGACAATCTAAGATACGTCAAGCGCACAAAAATATCACTAAACTGCCTCTGATTGAGAAATCAATGTTATTTATGATTTATCAGCCCTGCACACGACACACAAGAAGGACGGTATCCTTCGCTCCTCTCATTTGCATGAGGCCCAGTGAGCAGACAGAGGTAGGAGGCGGGTCTGGCACTCAGGTCCCATATCGCGGATCGGGTTGCATTGACGGCGCGGTGCACCCACTCGCCCGAGCAACCACGGCACCTGCCTGAGAGCGCGCTGCCAGTTCCGGCTCCCGGAGGGTGTTCCGACATGCTCACCGCACCCCGGTGATCGTCTGGAGCGCTCTCCTCTCGCCCGATCCGGCGCTGCCGACAACGAGATCGGCGCTCCGCCGCTGGTCTCTTCATGTCAAGGACGAGCCTTCGGTGTGACCTGCACCATGGATCAGAACGTGGTGGCCTCAGAACCAGACGACCTGTCCGGCCTGGCCTCCACCGCCGGACGCAGCGGAAAGGTGTGGAGTTCCTGCACCTCCCCCCTGGATTCACGGGTCAGGCTCAGGGCCTCGACCGTGAAGGTGCTGACCGGCGGCTGACGGGTCTGCACGTCCTGCCACAGCATGTCCGCGGCCCAGGGAAGCACGCCCAGCGCGAGCGTGAGGTGGGGCCGGTAGTCCGCGCCGTCGTAGGGTGCCCGGCTGCTCGGCCCCACCCCGAGGACGAGGTCATGGAGGTGCAGCAGCGGACCATCCGGCTCGCACTCCAGGAAGATCACACCGGGCAGGCGCTTCCAGCCCCGGAGACGCACCTCGAAGGCCGGCAGGTCACGCAGGGCCGAGCGCAGGCCGGAGACCAGCTCGCTGCTGGACAGCGGCGTCTGGAAGGGTGCCCGCAGGTTCAGGTGCGGCGTCCCGAATCCGGCGACGTTCAGGTCACGCTGCAGCCGCCGCATCCAGGTGTCGAGCACCGCCGGTGGCCACGCGACCACCGAATGCAGGGGGCCGGTCACGTCGACGACCGGGGGCGGAGTGGTCATGGGTGCGTGCGCCTTCAGCCGATACGGTAGCGGCACGCCGCCTGCCCGCACGCGATGCGTCGATCCCGCTGCACCGGGACGTCGAGCACCTGCAGGTACAGGCCCAGTTCGGACTCGCACAGCTGCGGATACTGCCGGGCCACCGTCAGGTTCGGGCAGTTGCGCTCGGTCAGGTACCACACGTCGCCGTCCTGCTCGACGGTGGTATCGAAGCCCTGCTCGTCCAGCCGGGCTGCCAGGGTCTGCACGCGCTCGCCCAGGGAACCGGCAGCGGCCAGATCGTCGCGCAGGCGCCCGGCCAGCTCGACGTTGCGGGCATCCAGGACGCGCAGCACGGCACCCTCTCCGAACAGCGACTCGATATGCCGCAGGACATCGACACACAGGGTCGAGTAGGTCTTGGGAAACGCGGCCTCGCCCCGTTCGGACAGCGTGAAGACGTGCTGGGGCCGGCCACGCCCACCCGGACGCTCGGTGCGGCACACGATCAGCTCCTGCTCCTGGAGGTCACCCAGGTGCCGCCGCGCGGCGGGCACACTGACCTCCAGCCGCTGTGCGAGATCCTGCGCCGTCAGCGGGCCGTGCCGCTTGACGAGTTCCAGCAGCCGGGACTTGGTGCGCTCCGGCATGGGCGTGCCGAGGGCGGGCAGCGCGCTCATACCGATTCCGATTGAGTCGGTTCCTTGAACCGATTCAATCCGGCCGAAGGGACTCGTAGAGCTGCGAAGCAGAGAAGGACAGAGAGACCGGCTCTGCGCAGTGAAGCCGCGACCGGCGCTGTCCCGGTGGTGGCGCAGTAGAGCAGAGTCGGTCTCATACGACGGTCAGCTGATCCGGCAGGCTGGCCAGGGAACGCACGCTGATCTGGCCGGCCAGCGTGCGCGCCGCATGTGCGAGCGCGATCGACGCTGCAGAACCGGGGTGGGCCAGGACACCCGGGGTGCCCTGATCCGCGTCCGCACGCAGATCCACGTCGATGGGCACCTCGCCCAGCAGGGGAAACTGATCGCCCAGCCGGCGGCTGCCGCCCCGGCCGAACAGGTCGTAGGTCAGGCCCGTGTCGGGCGCGACGAAGTAGCTCATGTTCTCGATGACGCCCAGCACCGGTACGCTGGCCTTCCGGAACATGTCGATGGCGCGGGCCGCGTCAATCAGTGCCACGTCCTGGGGGGTGGTCACGATGACCGCACCCGTGACCTGAACGGTCTGGGTCAGCGAGAGCTGCACGTCCCCGGTGCCGGGCGGCAGATCCACGATCAGGTAGTCGAGTTCGCCCCACGCGGCATCCTTGATGAACTGCTGGATGGCCGAGTGAAGCATGGGGCCCCGCCACACCAGCGCCTGGCCGGCTGGAGACAGGTTGGCCATGCTCAGGAACTTCAGTCCGTGGGCCTCCAGGGGCTGCATCTTGCGCTCAGCGTTCGCCGTGACCTTCGCGGCGCCCTGGCCCATCATGTGTGCCACGCTGGGGCCGTACACGTCGGCATCGAGCAGACCCACGCGGGCGCCGTCCCGGGCCAGACTGGCCGCGAGGTTCACGGCCACGCTGCTCTTGCCGACCCCCCCCTTGCCGCTGCCGACCAGGATGACGTGCTTCACGCCGGGCAGGGCGGGCTGCGCGGCGGCGCGCACCATCGCGCCGAAGGTCACGACAACGCCGTGGATGCCGGGCACCGCCTGCACCGCCGCGCGCACATCGCCCTCGATCCGGTCTTTCAGGGGGCACGCCGGGGTGGTGAGGTTCACCTTCACGTGGGCCACCCCGGCCCCGTCGACCTCGGCACGCTCGATCATGCCGAGCGAGACGAGATCACGGTGCAGTTCAGGATCATTCACGGTGCCCAGGGCAGCCATCACGGCTTCACGCATATGCGCCATTAGTACCGCATGAACACAGCCGCAGCAAGCCACGACGTCACAGACGGACGCCTGAACCGTGCCGCCGCCGCGGGACGGCAGCATCTATACTTGCGGTCGTGAAGTCCATCGGCTCCTACGTGGCCGCCCGGCACGTGCCGGCGGGCCCGGAACACGCCGCCATCCAGACGCTGCGGGCGACCGATCGCCTGACGGGTATGCCCGTGCTGCTGCACGTCCTGCCCCACACGCCCCGGCTGCCGGCGCTGCCGGAACACCCCCAGCTGCTGCCCATCGTCGATCATGGCGACGACGGTACCGGCGGCTACGTGGTCACGGAACTGCCGATGCAGGCCACGCCGGCCAGCGACGCGCTGCTCGCGGCGCGCGACGGCCTGGAGGCGCTGGCTGCGCTGCACATGCACGGGCTGACCCACGGGGGGATCAGCGCCGCCCAGCTGTGGGAGGTGGACGGCCGGGTCGTCCTGGCCGGTGCCGGCCTGCCGTGGCAGGACGATCCCACGACCGGCGGAGACCTGCGTGATCTGGCGCGTACCGTGGACAGCATCGGTGGGCTGCCGGCGGCCCTGTCGACCCTGCGCGAGGCTCCGGACAGCATGGACGCCCGGACGGCCCTGTCACTGCTGGATCGTCCCGCCGCCCCGATTTCGCCGCCCGCCGACCCCACGCCACACGCCAGCGACACGCCGGATCCGGCACCGCACGGGATGTCCACCGCGCCCCAGATCGTGGCCGCGCCGCTCCAGGCACCTCCGATCCCGCCTGCACCCGCCACCCCGACCCCGGAGACCCGCCACGACGGGAGCCCCATCGTGCTGGGCAGCGACGTGGCCGAGATCCAGGCCGCCGCGCCCACGCCGCCGGACGTCGATTCCCGTACCGATCCGGGCCAGAGCAGCCCACCGGCATCCCAGCGCACCTCCGGACGGGGCAGGAAGCGCAAGTCCTCCGCTCCCCCCGCATCCCCCGTGCCGGAGGCGGCCACCCCCCAGCCGGCACCTCCCGCCGTCGAGTCTGCACCGGAGGCCGTGCCGGACAGCCACATTGTCGGGGCCGTTCAGGCCGGGCCCAGTCCTGAGGCTCCTGCTCCGCCATCCGCGCCGGACAGCGCTCCCACCGGGTCGCCCGTGCCCGCATACTCGAACGCCCCGGCCGGCACCGTGGAGACCCCGCAGGAGCGGCGGCGGCGGCAGAACGAGGAGCGCCGGGCCCAGGCCATGCTGGACATGCAGGCGGCGGCAGCCCGCAAGGCCGAGCGCCTGCGGGCCGAGGCCGAGGCTGCGCCCCCCACCCGCATCCAGATCGGTTTCGCGGGCGGCGCAGCGGGCGGCACCGGGGACGGTTCCGCTGTGCTGGGCGAGGACGACCTCCCGGCATGGCCGGGGACGCCGACGGATCCCGAGCCCGCGCCCGACGCGTCACCCCGGCCACGTCTCCAGATGCGGAACGTCGAGCGCCTCCCGGCGTCGCTGCGGCGGGCACCGGAACCTGAACCCGCACCGGAACTGCCCAGTGGTCGGCTCCCGGCGCGGCACGTGGCCGGCGCACCGATCCGGATCGGCTGGGATGAGGACGATTCCTGGCGGGTCGTGAAGACCGCTCCGGAGCCGCCTGCGTCCCGGCGAAGGGCACCACGCTGGCTGCTGCCCGTACTGGGCGCCGCGCTGCTGACCGTGCTGGCTGCCGGGGTGGTGAACCGGATCAGCCGGGCCCCGGCCGCGACCGCCGTGTGCTGTGACGTGGCGTTCACGCTGCGCGGCGCGGCCGGCGCGACCGCCCGCGTGAGCGTGGTGTCGGCACCGCCGGACGCGAACCTCACGCCGGGCCAGGATCTGGGGCGCGTGCCGGGCCAGCTGCGGCTGCCGGAGCCGGGCACGTATCGCCTGCGGGTGGACGCAGACGGATACGCACCGGGCGAGCTGAGCGTGACGGCGCCGCGCACCCAGCCCGTCACGATCAATCTGGGGCCGTAGCCGGGCGGCGCGGCCACCCGTCTGCCCCGGCGGTCACGGGGAGACGGCCGGGCGTGACACAATCGCTGTCTGATGAGCGTCGTCATTCTGGATTTCGGCAGTCAGTTCACGCGGCTGATCACGCGGCGGTTCCGCGAGCTCGGCGCGTACTCGGTGATCCTGCCCGGCACCGCGCCCCTGGAGCGCATCCTGCAGGAACATCCCCAGGGCATCGTGCTGTCGGGTGGCCCCAGCAGCGTCTACGACGACTCGGCCCCGAAGCCGGCGGCGGGCGTGCTGGAGCTGGACGTGCCGATCCTGGGCGTGTGCTACGGCATGCAGTACCTCGCGCAGCAGGCGGGCGGAGACGTGAAGCGGGCCGGCAAACGCGAATACGGCAAGGCCGACCTGACCCGCTACGGCGGGCAGCTGTTTGCCGGCATCCAGGGCGAATTCGTCGCGTGGATGAGCCACAGCGACTCGGTCACGGCGCTCCCACAGGGCTACGAGGTCGTGGCCGAGACCGAGGACACGCCCGTGACGGCCATCGAGAACGCGGGGACGCGCCGCTACGGCGTGCAGTTCCACCCGGAGGTCGTGCACACCCCCAAGGGCGGGCAGCTGCTGGCGAACTTCCTGGACATCTGCGGCGTGACCCGCGACTGGAACGCCGAACACATCATCGACGAGCTGATCGCAGACGTGCAGGCGCAGGTCGGCGACGGCAAGGTGCTGCTGGCGATCTCGGGCGGGGTGGACAGTTCCACCCTGGGCCTGCTGCTGGCCCGCGCCGTGGGCGAGCAGCTGACCGCCGTGTTCATCGACCACGGCCTGCTGCGCCTGGGCGAGCGCGAGCAGGTCGAGGCCGCCCTGAGGCCGCTGGGCGTGAACCTGATCACGGTGGATGCCCGCGCCGAGTTCATGGGGGCGCTCGACGGCGTGAGCGATCCGGAGCAGAAGCGCAAGATCATCGGCCGCGAGTTCATCCGGGCCTTCGAGCGCGAGGCCAGGGGCCTGGGGCACTTCGACTTCCTGGCGCAGGGCACGCTGTATCCGGACGTGATCGAGTCCGCCGGCGGCGAGGGCGCAGCGAACATCAAGAGCCACCACAACGTGGGCGGCCTGCCCGACGACCTGAACTTCAAATTGGTGGAACCCTTCCGCACGCTGTTCAAGGACGAGGTGCGTGAGATCGCGCGGCTGCTGGGGCTCCCGGAGCACATCCGCATGCGCCACCCCTTCCCCGGCCCCGGCCTGGCGATCCGCTGCCTGGGCGCGATCACCGAGGAGAAGATGGACATCCTGCGGCGGGTCGACGACATCTTCATCTCGGGTCTGCGCGAATTCGGCCTGTACGACGGCTGCTCGCAGGCGCTGGCGATCCTCACGCCCATCCAGTCGGTGGGCGTCATGGGCGACGAGCGCACCTACAGCTACACGGCTGCGCTGAGGGCGGTGACCACCGACGACTTCATGACCGCCGAGTGGGCCCGGCTGCCGTATGAGTTCCTGGCCACCATGAGCAACCGCATCGTGAACCAGGTGCACGAGATCAACCGGGTGGTGTACGACATCACGGGCAAGCCGCCCGCGACCATCGAGTGGGAGTGATCCGAACCCGGATGGGGTGATCCCGGCAGCGCTCCGTGGGATCACCCGGTCATGGCCATCCGGCAGCGCTCCGCTGGAAGTACAGCACGGTCGCGTAGACGCGGGCGTTCACCTTCCGGTCCAGCGTGTCGATGCCCAGCGCCCCGTACAGCGCGCCCACAGCATTGTCGATCCACCGGGGGGTCAGGCCCAGGTGATCGGCGATGGCTGCATTGCTGTACCCGCTGGCAAGCAGGGCCCAGATGTCCAGTTGCCGGGGCGTCAGGTGGCACCGGGACGGCGCACCGAGGTCGAGGTGGCATCGTGGGCCGTCGACGCTGGAGACGTCAGCACTCGGCACGTGGCGACTCGGCAGGGACAGGGTGGACATAGGCGCTCCTCCGGACGCCACGGCACCGCGCAGCGCCCCACGAGCATGCCCGCCGGGGCGTGAGCGGAGCGTAAGTACCCTGCCCAGCAGGGGTAATCCGGCGGGCCGCAGAGCCCGGGCGGCGTACAGTGAGTCCATGCGGCCTCGTCCCACCCTGAGCGTCAGTCAACGCCTGCCGGGCGGGGCGGGGACATGATGCCGGATCACGCCTTCACGCCGGACAGCTGGGATCACCTGTCGCCCAAACCGCCCCTGGACATCGCCACGGTGGTCCTCCTGGCGCAGTCGGCCGAGGACGTGTTCGCCCGCTGCGTGACGCTGGCCCTGCAGACGACCCGGGCGACCACCGCCACGCTGGCCCTGCTGCGGCCGGAACAGGACGTACTGGAGGTCATCGCGGCGGCCGGACGACGGTCGGCCGAGGCCCGGGGCCGCCAGCTGCGGCGGGGCGAGGCCCTGGGCTGGCGCGTGATCGAGACCGGCACGGCACAGCTGCTGAACCGTGCCCAGCTCCTGCCGGACGCCCACTTCCTGGCGGGGCGTCCGGTGCCCGCCACCTACCTGGGCGTGCCCCTGCTCGATCCGGACGGCCACGTGCTGGGCGTGCTGTCGGCCGACACCACCGAGAGTGACGAGCACCTCGGCGAGGCCGACGCCCGGGCCCTGATGCTGCTCGGTCAGGCCGCCGGTGTGGCGTACAGCCGCTGGCGGGCGCTGGAACGCGCGCAGCGCACCGCCCGGCAGTTCGAACTGCTCGCCCAGCTGTCCGCCCGCTTCGAGCGCCTGACCCACCCCGAGGACATCGCCCGCGAGGCCCTCACGACCCTGCTGTCGCTGAGCGGCTTCACCGTGGGGGCGGTCGTGAATGTGGACGCCCAGGGTCTGGTGCAGCTGAGCGTGCTGGAGGGCGATCCGGAGTCGCGCCGCCAGGTGGCGGACGTGCTCGGTATCCCCCACACGCCTCGTGGCGTGATCGGTGAGGTGCTCGCCACGAACCGCAGCGTGGCGGTCAAGGACTACCTGATGTCCCCCTACGCCGTGCCCGGCGTATCGCGCATGCGCTCTGCGGTGGCCGCGCCGCTGCGCTCCGGCGGGCAGCCGGTCGGCGTGATCGGTCTGATGCATCTCGACGAACACGTGGCGATCGAGCCGGAGATCCTGACGCTGCTGGACGTGGTCGCGGCCCGGATCGACCACGCGCTGGAACGTGCCGCCGCCCTGGACCACCTGCAGCAGACCCGGGAGGCCGCCGTGCGCGCCATGGGCCGGGTGATCGAGGGCCGGGACGGGGAGACCTTCGGGCACACGGACCGCGTGACGACCCTGGCCGGACAGCTGGGACAGGCGCTGGCCCTCGCCCCGGAGCAGCTGCAGCACCTGCGCTGGGGCGCGTACCTGCACGACATCGGCAAGGTGACGGTGCCCGACGCCCTGCTCCTGAAGGCCGGTCCGCTGACCCCGGATGAGCGCACGGTCATGCAGGCGCACGTGATCATGGGTGACCACATGCTGCGCGACGAGATCTTCGTGCCGCGCGAGGTCCGCGCCGTCGTGCGCTCGCACCACGAACGCTGGGACGGCACGGGCTACCCCGACGGTCTGGCTGGCGAGGACATCCCCCTCCTGGCCCGGATCTTCAGCGTGGTGGACGTGTACGACGCGCTGGTGAGCGAGCGACCCTACAAGCGGGCATGGCTGCCGGGTGACGCCCTGGCCGAGATCCGGCGCAGCGCCGGCACGCAGTTCGACCCGGACATCGCCGGGGTGTTCTGTGACGACCTGCTCGCACACGGCCAGACCTCCTGACCAGCCCGCTCCCACTGGACGGGGTGACGTGGTCGAGGCGGCGGGTACTCGGGCTGCCGCTCACGGCCGGCACCGCCCACGCGGGCCCGCCACGTGAACCCGGCGTCAATGTCCTGCGTCGCCACCGCCTGGAACCGGAGGGGCGCCTGACCCAGCGGCGGCTCGTCCCGTGACGGCTGCTGGACACGCTTCCTCCTGAGCAGCCTCACAAGAAGGAACCCCCGTCCAGGACGGGGGCACTTGTGTTCTGGAGCCAGGGGTCGGACTTGAACCGACGACCTGCTGATTACGAATCAGCTGCTCTACCACTGAGCTACACTGGCGCGGACCACACTTCCGACGGAAGCTCAGAGAGTATAGGAACGCAGGCGGGGGGTGTCAAGCGGGAGGACACGTCTGCCCAGGCCCTATCCTGGCCGCATGAACGCGGGCTTCGAGACGGTACATGGTGACGTTCAGCCGCTGGACTGGTTGTGTCTGGCTCCCCACCCCGACGACGCCGAGATCGGCGCGGGCGGCACCCTGATCCGGGTGGCGCAGGCCGGGAAGAAGGTGGGCATCCTGGAGCTGTCGCGCGGCGAGAAGGGCACGCAGGGCACGCCGGACGTGCGGGGCCAGGAATGTGCGCGGGCGGCGCAGCTCATGGGCCTCGCGTGGCGCGGGCAGCTGGGACTGGTCGACGGCGAGATCGTGGACACGGCCAAGGCCGCACACCGGCTGGCCGCCGTGCTGCGTGCGCTGCGGCCGAAGGTGCTGGTCGTGCCGCACTTCAACGACCGCCACCCGGATCACTTCGGCGCCTATCACCTGAGCAAGCGGGCGGTGCACCTCGCGCAGCTCCAGAAGGCGTACGTGGGCGGCGAGCCGCACCGGGTCTCGCGCGTGCTGCTGTACCAGGGCAACGCCGACATCACCCCGACCCTGCTGGTGGATGTCGAGGCCGTGCAGGAGGTCTGGGCCGCCGCGATCCTGGCGCACGAGAGCCAGTTCGCAGGCGCGGCGATCTCGGAGACGGTCACGCCGGAGATCGTCGAGCGCCGCCGTGCCCGCCAGAGCTACTGGGGCACCCTGGGCCGCGTGCGCTACGCGGAGGCCTTCGAGGTCGAGACCGCGATGGTCGTCGATCCGCTGGCGCTGTAGCGACTCAGCGCGGCGCGGGCATCAGGCGGTCTTCGAGTTCGTCGGCCAGATCCAGGCCGTACTTGTACGCGGCCTGCCCGCCGACCTGAGTGCTGCCGTACTTGTCGCGGTACGTGCTGGTGCGCCGGTCGAAACCCATGGCCTCGGCGCTGGCATTGGTCTGGGGCATGACCGTCTTCAGGATCGGCGGCACCGCTTCGCCCGTGTTCGCGAAGGCCCGTTCCAGGTCACCGGGCAGACGTTCCAGGCCCTGCCGATGTTGCGTGCTGCTCGACTGGTACTTGGTGATGACCACGCCCAGGCAGCGGATCTTCAGGTCGCGTGCCCGGCGGATCTCGCCGATGCGTCCGGCGATCTGCGGGATGCCGTAGGTGCTGAGCCGGTCGGGAATCGTGGGGATCACGTAGTGGTCGCTCACCTCCAGCCCGTTCTGCGTGATGAAGCCCAGATTCGGCGGGCAGTCGAGCAGCACGTAGTCGTAGGCCGTAAAGCGCGGCGCAATGAACTTGCGGACGACCTCCATGGGATTCACGGCGTAGAACGACCGGGCGGCGATGTCCTGCATCCGGTCTTGCACGTCGATCAGGCGGATCGAGCTGGGCAGCACGTCCACCCGGCCATAGCGGGAGTCCTCGGGGAGCTGGTCGATCACGGTCTCGGGCACCCGGTTCAGGTTGCTGGCCCCACGGATGATGGCGCGGTTCACCTCGAAGCCCTGCGTGCCGTTCACCTGATCCAGAAAGAGGTGCGCCAGGGTCTGCCCGGCCTCGTCGGCCTGGGCCCAGCGCTCCTCGCCGATCAGGGCCAGGGTCGCGTTGGTCTGCGGGTCGAGGTCGATGACCAGCACGCGCTTCTGCTTCATGAAGGCCAGCGTGTCGGCCAGCTGCACGGCGGTCGTGGTCTTGGCGACGCCGCCCTTGAGGTTGATGAAACTGATGACCTCCGGCACGCCTACAGTTCGCGGAGCTTCGCGAGCACCGCTTCGGGGCGCACCGTGTACGCGCCTGTCGTCTCCTCAACGTGCTGGTAGCGCACGACGCCGCTGCGGTCGATCACGAAGATCGCCCGGCCACTGATGCCGCGCTCGTCGATGGCGACGCCGTACTGCCGGGCCACATCCAGCTTCATGTCGGCCAGCAGGGGCACCTCGATGCCGTACTCGGCGGCCCAGGCCTTGTGGGCATGCACCGAGTCGCGGTTCACGCCCAGCACGACCGCGCCGGCATCGGCGAAGTCGTCCTGGCGGCCGGAATACTCGGGCAGCTGCATGCTGCACACCGGGCTGAAATCCAGCGGATAGAACACCAGCACCACGTGCTGATGCCCCCGGTACGAGCTGAGCGTGATGTTCTGCCCGGTCGACGCGGGCAGCGTGAAGTCGGGCGCAGGCTGGCCGACAAGGGTGGCGGGCGCAGTGGTCATGCGCGAAGTGTAGCGGGCACGGGCCTGACGAGATGGTGAGGATGGGGCACGATGCCCGATACCTCGCCCATGACGCGATCAGACCACTTGACCTCAGGGGATGAGCAGGAGGTTCAGTGGCGACATGCCCGACGATGTCAGGTTGACCTGTCCAGCCACACCGTGACCGGAGCCGTGCGCCACGACGTTCCAGCCGCGCGTGAGCTGGAGGTTGACGGTCACGGCTGCACCGGAGCACTGTGCCTTCACGGTCGCGGTCACCGGCCGGTCGGCGTAGACCAGTTCAGTACGGGTGCGGTCGGTCTCACTCACGACCGCATACAGGGGGAGTTCCGCCGCACCCGGCGTGTAGAGGGAAAACGCGCCGTCGTTCTGCGCGCCAATCGGGCTGATCCTGGCGGCGGGATCGCTGATGGCACGCGCCGTCACGGTGCAGCCCAAGGTCAGGGCATCGACGACAGTACCGACACCGGCCGAGGCGATCCCTGCATCCTCGTTCAGCACCATGTCGAACCCGAGCTGGGTGTTGACTGTCCCAGGCGACACCTGGAAGGCTCCGCGCGTGCTGTAGCCGTAGAAGACCGTCCAGCCGACAGCACCACTGTCTGGGGCCGGCGGCGTTCCGAGCGAGAGCCGCACCGTGCCACGCACGTTCCCGATGGGAGGCTTCGGCACGGGCGCGGGCGTCAGGGTGTAGGTGAGGGTCACGGCTGTCGTGGACGTCACGGTAACGTATTGCGGCTCCGGCGTGTTATACCCCACGACCGGGTGGCCATCGACCCGCAGCGCTCTGCCCGCCGCCAGAGCTTCGAAGGTTTTGCTGCCCTCGATGGTGCCGTCGAAGACCACGGCCGATGTGATGGAATCGGTGATGACGACAGGAGCACTGGCCACGCCGCTGATCTTCACGTCGAGACGGGACATAGGCACCGGAGCCGGACTCGCCGGACACGCAGTGAGCAGGATCGACAGACCGACGGCCACACCGGACAGGGGCTTCATCTGGCACGACCATACCGCGAGAGCCCGACGATCCGGGGCGCATGTGAGGCAGGTACATCCCCTGAGGTCAGGATGTGCGCCGTCTCAACATCCAGAATGTTGAACCGCGTTCACGATTACGGCCCCGCGCCCCGCCAGGGCGTACGGTGGACTGGTACCGTCCACAATCTGCGCCTCTGACCGGCGGTACATGAGGAGGCATCCAGCATGGCCGATATCCTGCCCCCCGATACCCTCAAGGAGCGCCCGCCGACCCCGGCCGCGCTGCTGAGCAACCGTGAAAAAGACCGCCTGATCGAACGTGGCTTCCTGGGCCTGTACCGCTGGTACACCGCCCGCAGCCAGGAGACGCGCAACTGGAACCCGGATCGCAGCTTCGAGTGGCGCTCCATCCGTCAGGATCTGCCGCCCGAGCTGATCACCGTGATCCAGGGCTTCTTCGCCGTAGAGCAGTACGCGCCGGACTTCACGAGTTCCCTGATCCACCTCGTGAGACGCAGCCACGGCCGCTCGCACTTCCAGATGCGCTGGGGCAGCGAGGAGGAGAAACACGCCGATGCGTGGGAGAACGCCCTGCTGTTCACTGGCCAGCGCAGCCCGCAGTACATCGAGGAATACAAGCACCGCCTGAAGTCGCAGACGTGGGAACTGCCCTTCCCGGACGCGATTCACAATCTGGTGTACACCGTGTTCCAGGAGCGGGCCACGCAGCTGAACTACCTGAACATGATGAAGATCGCCCAGGGCAAGAGCGAGAAGCCGCACCTGGCGGGTGTGCAGGATCCGGTGCTGGCCAAGGTGGCCCAGACCATCGCCGTGGACGAGGCCGCGCATTACAACTTCTTCCTGGAAGGCGTGCGGATGTACCTGTATTACTACCCCCAGCAGACGCTGGAGGCGATCCGCAGCATCATCGGGCAGTTCTCCATGCCGGCCGCCACACTGATTCCCGACTGGGCGCAGTTCCAGGAGACCGTGTACCGCGCCGGGATCTACGGCCCCCGCGACTTCCAGCGCGACGTCATGCAGGTCGCCTTCCGGAACCTGGGCGTCGAGAGCCGCAAGGCGCTGGAAGAGGGCATCCGCAAGACGCGCGAGGTGCCGGACTTTGATGGCCAGAATCCGCGCACGACCGCCATCTGGGACACCTTCGACTACGGACAGATCGAGGGCGACGTCCGGCGGCTGCACGCGAAGATCGGCGACTACGAGAAGGAGATCGGCTTCGACCAGTACGACCCGACCGTGTTCGTCGAGAACCCCGAGGTGCCGGGGCGCGGCCAGCCGGAGCCCGGCGGTTCGGGGCAGGCCGCTGACGACTGAGTGCGTACCCTGTGCCTGACAGCCCTGGCCCCGCGCCGGGGCTGTTCCCGTTGACCGGGGCGTGACGTGCGAGCCTTATACCCTGTTCCCCATGCGCGTGCTTGAGGTCTTTCTGGTGTTCCTGCGGCTGGGCCTGACCAGTTTCGGCGGGCCGGTCGCGCACCTGGGGTACTTCCGGGCGGAAGTTGTACAGCGCCGCGCGTGGCTGACCGAGCAGGGCTACGCCGATGTGGTCGCGCTGGCGCAGTTCCTGCCCGGCCCGGCGAGTTCGCAGACTGGCTTCGCGGTGGGCCTGCTGCGGGCCGGGTGGCCGGGGGCACTGGCCGCGTGGCTGGGCTTCACGCTGCCCAGCGCACTGCTGATGACCGCGTTCGCGCTGGGCGTGACGCGTGTGGGAGACGTAACCGGAGCCGGGTGGCTCGCTGGCCTGAAGGTCGCGGCGGTGGCCGTGGTCGCGCAGGCGGTGGCGGGAATGTGGAGCACGTTGGTCACGGATCGCGTGCGGGTCGCGCTGGCGCTGGGCGTGGCCGCGTTGCTGGTGACGCTGCCGGGGGCCGGGTGGCAGATCGCGGTGCTGCTGGCGTGTGCCGTGATCGGGTGGCGCGTCCTCCCGGCGGGAAAGGTTCAGGAAGGGCACCTGCCGCCGGTGCCGGTGTCGCGCCAGACGGGCGTGCTGCTGCTCCTGACCTGCGGGGCGGGACTGGTGATCCTGCCGCTCCTGGCTCCGATGTCGCCCGCCTGGGCGCTGCTGGACGGCACGTACCGCGCCGGTGCCCTGGTGTTCGGCGGCGGGCATGTCGTGCTGCCGCTGCTGGAGACCGGATTCGTCCCCCAGTTCCTGGGCCACGAGACCTTCATCGCGGGCTACGGGGCCGCCAACGCGGTGCCGGGGCCGCTGTTCACCTTCGCCACCTACCTGGGCGCGGCGCAGGGGGCCGTCTCCCCTGCCCTGGGGGCCGTCCTGGCGACCGTCGGCGTGTTCCTGCCGGGCCTGCTGCTGATGGCCGGGGCGCTGCCGTTGTGGTCGGCGCTGTCGGCCCGGCCGGCGGCCCGGTCGGCCCTGGCCGGCGTGAACGCTGGCGTGGTCGGGCTGCTGCTGGCGGCGCTGTATTCGCCGGTCTTTACCGGGGGTATCCGGGGGCCGCGTGATCTGGCGCTGGCCCTGCTGGGATATGCGGCCCTCACAGCGGGGCGGGTGCCGGCGTGGGCCGTCGTACTGGGCTGTGCGCTACTGGGGCAGCTCATCCTGTAGGCCGTAAATCTCCAGAAAGCGGCGGACACGGGCCTCCAGCGTCTGCAGCGGCGCGACCTCGCCGCAGACCCAGTCCGGGGCATAGTTGCGGCAGACCTGCGGCCGGGTGGCGTAGATGGCGCACAGGCACCCGGCTCCCAGATGCACGCACGGCACGCCCAGCGGCTTGTCCAGCGCCGCGATGTCCGGGGCCGCGCAGCACGCACCGCAGGCCGTGCACCCCCGCACCAGCGTCGAGCGGGGGCCATAGCCGGCGGGCGGCAAGAAGGGGTCGGCCACTCAGCGCAGGTCGGCGGCAGCGGCCAGGAAGGCGTCGTTCTCGGCGGGAGTACCCACCGCCACGCGCAGGCAGCCGGCCAGCAGGTGCAGGCGATCCTGGCGGCGCACCACGATCCCGCGACTCAGGAAGTGCCGGTACGCGGCGTCGGCGTCCGGGGTGCGCAGCAGGAAGAAATTCGCCTGACTGGGCAGGGCCATGCAGGTCGGGTGATCGCGCAGCGCGTCCAGCATCCGGCCCCGCTCGGCCACGGCCTCGGTCACGCGCTCGTGGACATACGTGGGGTGCTCCAGGGCCACCTCCAGCACCGCCTGGGTCAGGGCGTTCATGGTGAAGGCCGAGACCAGCTTCTGGATGTTCGCGGCCAGTTCCGGCGCAGCCAGCGCGTAGCCGGCCCGCACGCCCGCGAGGCTCCAGGCCTTGCTGAAGGTGCGCAGGCTCAGGGCGTTCGGGTGCGCCTGCACCAGTGACCGGAAATCGCTGTGGCTGTACTGGTGGTACGCCTCGTCGATCACCACGACCCAGCCGTGGGCGGCCTCCAGCAGCGTCTGCACGTCAGCCTGGGCGTCCAGATGACCGGTCGGCGCGTGCGGCTGCGTGATGTACAGCACGCCGGGCGGCCGGGTGCGCAGTTCCCTCAGCAGGCCCGCCACCGGCAGCGAGAAGTCGTCGTTCAGGGCGACCTGCACCAGATTCGCGCCGAGCAGCTGGGCCTCCAGGGTGTACACGCTGAAGGTGGGATTCACAGTCAGCACCGTCTGCCCGATCCCGGCGAGTTCGGTGAGCAGCTTGATCAGCACGTTGCTGCCGGGCGTGACCACCACCCCGTGCTCGTCCCAGTCCTCCAGGGCAGCGATGCGGCGGCGCAGCTCATCGGCATGCAGGTCGGGATACCGGTTCCACGGGCGTTCCATCAGGCGGGCCACGGCCAGGGCCTTGAGGCGCTCGGGGAAGTCGTAGGGGTTCTCGTTCTGATCGAGTTTGATGGCCGCGTCGGTGGGCGTGAAGGGATAGGCAGGCACGTCACGCACGGCGCGGCGGATACCGGTCGGCGCGTCCAGGGGGGCAGCGTCCTGAGGAGCGAGGGGCGTGCGGGTCATGTGTCCAGTTCTACCACCGCGCCACAGGCCGTCCAGACGCGTCGTCCGGTCAGGCCAAACGGGCGTTTGGGCGCGTGCTACCCTCGGATCACCGCGCTCCGGGCGCGACCGCTCCCATGACCGATCCCGTCAAATCCCGCCGAGAACAGATCCTCGATTCCGCCAGCCGGCTGTTCTCGGAACGCGGCTACCACGCCACGTCCATGCGCGACCTCGCCAGCGAGCTGGGGATGCAGGGCGGCAGCCTGTACGCGCATATCAGCGGCAAGGAGGAACTGCTCGTCGAGATCGTGAACCGCGCGTCCCGGCAGTTCGACGCCGCGCTGTTCACCCTGCGGGACGTCCCCCTGCCGCCCGAGGACAAGCTGCGCGAGGCCATGCGCCGCCACATCCAGGTCGTGGCCGACAACATGGACAGCGCCACCGTGTTCTTCCACGAGTGGAAGCACCTGTCGCCCGCCGCCTACGCCCGCGTGACCAGCTGGCGCGATTCCATCGATGCGTTCTACCGCGAACTGATCACGGAGGGCGTCCATGCGGGCGCGTTCCGCCCCGATCTCGACCCGAAGTCGGCAGCCTATCTGGTGCTGTCGGCCGTGAACTGGGCGTACACGTGGTATCGGCCCGGCGGGCCCCTCACCCCCCGCGACGTGGCCGACACCTTCGCCGACATGCTGCTGCGCGGCCTGAGGGCCGAGACCACAGGAGCCCGCCGTGAGTAACCCTACCGTCACCGTCAAGATCCGCGAGGCGATCACCTACGCGCAGGGCCGCGCCGCCCGCCTGAACCGCACCCAGCAGCTGGAGATCGGCCCCGACCTGTTCATCCGCATCGCGCCCGGTGGGCGGCGCTTCCTGCTGTTCTGCCTGGACGGCGAGCCCGAACGCAGCGCTGCCGAGGCGATCGCCGCCGCGCTGGGCCTGAAGCACCCCGAGTACGGCTGGCACCAGGGCGAGACCCTGAGATCCCTGACTGTGATCGAGCCGGGATCGGACGTGGTGGCCGAGGCTCCGGGCACGGACGACGGCGGATAGCTTCTACCGCACGCCGAACCCGAAGCGCTCCATGACCTCGGCCGGCGTGCGTTTCGGGCGGCCACTGACCGGATCGACCCACACCCAGTCGGTGCGGCACTCGGCCAGCCGCACCCCCTGGGGCGGGTCACCGTCGTTCACGCGGTCGATCGTGTAGACCCGCACCGAGCGCAGGCCGGCACTCTCGGTCAGGAGGGTGCGGACGCGCACGTGGTCGCCCAGGACGGCCGGCACGTGGTACGTGATGCGGTGCTGCCGCGCGACGGGCACGGCCCCCAGCGCGGCCAGGGCGGGCGTGTCCATGCCCAGGCTGGCGGCATGCGCTCGGGCCACGCGCTCGCACCACGTCAGGTACACGACGTTGTTCACGTGCTCCAGTTCGTCCAGATCCTCAGGGCCCACCGTCAGGAACACCTCAAAACGGCGTGCCGGGATCAGTGCGTCCCAGTCGGCGTGGGCCTCGGGAAGCTCGCTCACGCCCCGTACAGCGCATTCACGGCCTGTGAACCCGCGATGTCCAGATCCGTGATGCCGCCCGCGTCGTGCGTGAAATACGTGACCTTCACCTTCCGGTATCCGATCAGGATGTCCGGGTGGTGATCCCCCTCCTCGGCGTGCGCGGCGACCCGGACGGCGAAGTCCACCCCCGCCTGGTACGTGTCGAACGCGAATTCGCGCCACAGCCGGCCGTCGTCGCCCCACCAGCCGGGGGCCTTGCGGGCCTGCACGTCACCGTCGGTCAGGAGGCGGTCTCGGTCATAGGCCATGCGGGGATCGTACGCCATGCCCCGAGGGTAGAAGGACGGCGCGGATCAGGGGATGAGTGGGGATGCGGTTCAAGTCAGGTGATTGAGGACGGTCAGCGCCAGCCCACGAGAGCCCCGTCCGGAAGCATCACGACGTTGGGCTCGTTCAGCAGCAGGCTCAGCGCCAGGAACTCGATCTCACTCGACACTGGCACGACGAGGTGACGGCCATCGGCGAGAGCGATCTCGATTCGCCGCTGATCCGTGACCGGTGACCAGATCTTGCGCGAGTGGGTGAGAGCGACGCCAGCGGTTCCAGTGATGCTCATGGTCATGTGATGTCTCCCTGGCCCGTCCCCTTCCGGATCGGGTTGATCGAGGATGCGCCGCAGGCAGTGACCGCGCCGTGACCGCCCAATCGTTCCCCCTCTCCCTGCGCTCCTTTGCGGGGCCGCGCTATCCTCTTTCCCTATGCGTGCCCAGCCAGCGCAGAGCGTCCTCAAGGGCACCGGACAGGGTGCGCTGCCGCCCATGCTGGAGCAGTACGTAACCATGCGCGACGAGGTGGCCGCGCAGCTCCCGCACGCGCTGCTGCTGTTCCAGGTGGGCGACTTCTACGAGACCTTCGGTGAGGACGCCGAGCGCGCCGCCCGGCTGCTGGGCATCGCCCTGACGCACAAGTCGAGCAAGGATTTCTCCACGCCCATGGCCGGGATTCCGCTGCGGGCACTCGACGGCAACGTGGAGAAGCTGCTCGCGGCGGGCGTGTGTGTGGCGGTCGCGGATCAGGTCGAGGAACCCGGCACGGGACTGGTCGACCGCAAGGTCACGCAGCTCCTGACGCCCGGCACCGTGACCGAGGAGCGGCACCTCGGCGTGGACGAAAACTACCTCGCGGCGGTGGCGACCGGTGACGGCTACGCGCTGGCGCTGCTGGACGTCTCGACCGGCGAGTTCCGCTGCGCGGCCTTCCACACGCGGCTGGCGCTGTACGACGAGCTGTCGCGCTGGCGGGCACGCGAGGTGCTGCTGGCCCCCGAACTGGCGGGCAACGCCGCGCTGCTGGCCGACTTCCAGGCCCGCTTTCCGGTCATGCTGTCGCCCGCCAATTTCGGCGAGGCCGGCTGCCGGAGCGAACTGGACACGGCGCTGGGCGAGGTGCCGGGCACCCTGTCCACCCCGGCCCTGCTGCGGGCCTGCGGCGCGGTGCTGGGCTACGCGCGGCTGACGCTCCAGGGGCAGCTGGGCATGGTGCGCCGGGTGGTGCGCTTCGAGCCCGGCGCGCACATGCGGCTGGCCGAGTCGTCCCTGCGGGCGCTGGAGGTCTTCACGCCGCAGTCGCCCCAGGGCGTGACCCTCATGGACATCCTGTGCCAGACCCGCACGGCGGGCGGGCGGCGGCGGCTGCGCGCGTGGTTGCGGGCCCCGCTGCTGGACGAGCTGAGCATCCGTGCCCGGCTGGACGCCGTGGAGGCGCTCACGCGGGCGGCCGATCTGCGCGGCGGCGTGCGGTCGCTGCTGTACCGCGCCCATGATCTGGAGCGGCTGGCGGCGCGGGTGGCGACCC
This sequence comes from Deinococcus sp. AB2017081, assembly GCF_034440735.1. Lineage (NCBI taxonomy): Bacteria > Thermotogati > Deinococcota > Deinococci > Deinococcales > Deinococcaceae > Deinococcus > Deinococcus sp. AB2017081. The sequence continues at coordinate 2,933,482 of NZ_CP140098.1, forward strand.
GCCGGGCCACCCCGCGCGAGGTGGCGGCCCTGGCGCGCACCCTGGAACTGCTGCCCGAGGCGACCCGGCTGCTGGGCGAGCAGGTCGGGCTGCTGGGCGGCGTCCGGGCGCGGCTGTCGGCCCTGCCGGACGTGGTCACACGCATCCGGGCGGCGCTGGTCGACGACCCGCCCCTGCGCCTGGGCGACGGCGGCCTGATCCGCGACGGCTTCCACGCCGAGCTGGACGAGGTTCGCAGCGGCTCGCTGTCGCACCGGGCGTGGCTGGCCGAGCTGGAGGCCACCGAGCGCACGCGCACCGGCATCGGGTCGCTGAAGGTCGGCTACAACAGCGTGTTCGGCTACTACCTGGAGGTCACAGGATCACACCTGGGCAAGGTGCCGCCCGACTACCGGCAGGTGGCGACCCTGAAAGACCGTGCCCGCTTCACCCGGCCCGACCTGCGCGAGCGCGAGCGCGAGATCGCCCGGCTGGACGCGGCGGCGTCCCGGCTGGAGACCCAGGTCTTCACCGAGCTGCGCGACTCGCTGGCTGCCCATGCTGAGGCGCTCTCGGAGGCGGCGGGAGCGCTGGCCGAGCTGGACGTGCTGTCGGCACTGGCCGAGCTGGCGGTGGACTGCTCGTGGGTGCGCCCCCAGACCGTGCCGGACGCCGAGATCGCACTGACGCAGGCGCGGCATCCGGTCGTGGAGCGGGCGACCGGCGGGAAGTTCGTGCCCAACGACGCCGCGCTGGACGCCGGCCGCTTCCTGCTGCTGCTGACCGGGCCGAACATGGCGGGCAAGAGCACCTACCTGCGCACCGTGGCGATCTGTGCGCTGCTGCACCAGATCGGCTCCTTCGTGCCCGCCGACCACGCCCAGATGCCGGTGTACGACGCGATCCACACCCGGATCGGCGCGTCGGACGACCTGGCCGGGGGCCGCTCGACCTTCATGGTCGAGATGAGCGAGCTGGCCGCGATCCTGCACGGCGCGACCGCCCGCAGCCTGATCATTCTGGACGAGGTCGGGCGCGGCACCAGCACCCTGGACGGCCTGGCGATCGCGCAGGCCGCGCTGGAGCACCTGCACGCGACCGGCGCACACACCCTGTTCGCCACCCACTACTTCGAACTGACCCGGCTGGAGGCTGAGCTGCCGGGTCTCGTGAACCTGCACGTGGCCGCCGAGGAGGAGGCGCGCGAGGGCGGCAGCGGCGGCCTGACTTTCTACCATCAGGTCGTGCCGGGCGCGGCGCGGCACAGCTACGGCGTGGAGGTCGCGCGGCTGGCCGGGCTGCCGGGCAACGTCACGGCCCGCGCGGCGCGGCTGCTGACCGCCCTGAATGCGGGCGGCGACGACCGGACGCTCGTGCGCGAACTCGCCACGCTGGACGTGTCGCGCCTGACCCCCCTGCAGGCCCTGGAACTCCTGCACCGCTGGCAGCGCGAGATGAGTGGGAGCGCCGACACCGCGCCCACCCCGACCTGAACGTGCCCTGACGGGCAGCGGCTCAGCCCCGGAAGATCAGGTCGGGCCCCAGGTCGCCGATCCGGGCCTTGCCACACAGCGCCACGGCGAGCCGCAGTTCGTCGCGCAGCAGTTCCAGCATGTGCCGGACGCCCGCCTCGCCGGCCAGCGCCAGACCGTACAGCGCGGGGCGGGCCACGAAGACGGCGCTCGCCCCCAGCGCCACGGCCTTGAGGACGTCGGTGCCGCGCATCACGCCGCCGTCGAGGTAGATCTCGGCGCGGCCGGCCACAGCGGTCACGATCTCCGGCAGGGCGTCCAGGGCGGTCACGGCGGTGTCGAGCTGCCGCCCGCCGTGGTTGCTGACCCACACGTGGCAGCCGTGCTGCACCGCAAGGTCGGCATCCTCGGCCGTCAGCAGGCCCTTGAGGACGATCGGCAGGTCGGTCTGGGCCCGCAGCCACGCCAGATCGGCCCACGACAGCCCCGGATCGAGCAGCGAGTTGAAATAGCTCAGGTCGTCCAGATGCTCGCTGCCGGGCCGGCGCGGGCCGACGTTGGGCAACACCGTGCCCGGCTCGACATGGACAGGCGTGCGGATGATCGCCTCCCGCCGGCCCAGCTGCGGGGCGTCCACCGTGAGCACCAGTGCCCGCGCTCCGGCGGCGGTCGCCCGCTGGATCAGGGCGCGGCTCACCTCGCGGTCGCGGTACACGTACAGCTGGAACCACCACTGCCCCGGAGCGGCGAGCGCCACGTCCTCCAGGGATCGGTGGCTCAGGGTACTCAGGGTCATGACGCTGCCCAGGCCGGCAGCGGCGCGGGCCGTGGCGACCTCGGCGTCCGGGTGGGCCAGACCATGCAGGGCACACGGCGCGATGCCGACCGGGAAGGCCAGCGGCATGCCCAGCACCGTCGTGGACACGTCAACCTGCGACACGTCGACCAGCATGCGGGGCCGCAATTTCAGCGCGGCGTAGCCGTCCCGGTTGGCACGGACGGTCACCTCGTCGTTCGCTCCGCCCACGTAATACGCCAGGGCGGCAGGCGACAGGACGGCGGCGGCGGCCTCTTCCATCTCGCGGAGGTTCAGGTAGGGCAGAGCCATGGGTAGGTTCAGTCTGGCATGGGCCGCCACCGGGCGGGCCGTGCGGCCATTTGATGAAGGCCCGGCCGCCGGTGGTCGGGCCGCCGCCGGGCTGCACCTGCCAGGATGGAGACCCGGCAGGATGAAGGACGTGGGCCGACCCGGCCCGGAGGAGTGCCCCGTGAACACCGACGCCCTGGACGCCCTGCGTGCCCGTTACGGCGAGCAGCTCAGTACCGCCGCCCCCGTGCTGGAGGCCCACGGGCGCGACGAGAGCCACCCGACGATCCACCCGCCCCACGCCGTGCTGTTCGCCCACAGCGAGGCGGATGTGGTGGATGCCCTGCGGCTCGCCGTCACCCACGGCTTCCCGGTCACGCCCTTCGCGGTGGGCAGCAGTCTGGAAGGGCAGGTGATCCCGGTTCACGGCGGCCTGTCCCTCGACGTGAGCGGTATGAACCGGGTGCTGTCCATCGAGCCCGGCGGGTTCCAGGCGACCGTACAACCCGGCGTGACCTATCCCGAACTGAACCGGCAGACCCGCTCCCACGGCCTGTTCTTCCCGGTCGATCCCGGCGCCGAGGCCAGCCTGGGCGGCATGGCCTCCACGAACGCCAGCGGCACGGCGGCGGTACGGTACGGCACCACCCGCGACAATGTCCTGGAACTGCGCGTGGCCCTGATGGACGGCACCGTGATCCGCGCGGGCAGCCGCGCCCGCAAGACCAGCGCCGGCTACGACCTGAAACACCTCTTCATCGGTGCCGAGGGCACGCTGGGGGTGATCACGGAGCTCACGGTGCGCCTGTGGCCCCTGCCCGCCCACGTGACGGTGGTGCGCGGCACCTTCGCCACCGTGCAGGCCGCCGCGGCCTGCGCCGTGGCCATCATGAGCGCCGCGCTGCAGCCCGAGCGGCTGGAACTCATCGACGAGCACGGGATCCGCGCCGTGAACGCCTACGAGGGCACGGCCTACCCGGAGGTGCCGACCCTGTGGATCGAACTCGCGGCAGCCAGCGGAGGCGCCCTGGACGACGCGGTGGCCGCGTGCACCGACCTGTGCCGGGACGCCGGGGCACTGCACGTGGACACCGCCCGCAGCGCGGCAGAGCGGGCCGCACTGTGGGCCGCACGGCACCATGCGTATCCGGCGATGAAGGCGCTGCACCCCACTCACGCCCGGCTGAGCACCGACGTGTGCGTGCCGCTGCACCGCCTGCCCGACGTGCTCGCCGCCAGCCGTGAACGCTGCGACGCCGCCGGCCTCGACGCGACCTTCCTGGGACACGTGGGCGACGGAAACTTCCATGTGCTGTTCCACGCGGCCCCGGACGACGCCGCAACATGGGCCACGGTGAACGACGTGTACGATCACATGATCTCACTGGCGCTGGACGCCGGGGGCACGTGTTCCGGCGAACACGGGGTGGGGCTGCACAAGCGCACCCATCTGGCCCGCGAGCATGGGGACTCGCTGCACGTCATGCGCGGCGTGAAGGCCCTGCTCGACCCGCGTGGCCTGCTCAACCCCGGCAAGATCCTTCCCTGATCGCGGCACATGAGGCGATCTGCAACGCCCGGTATGCACCTCCATGAGCGGCAACCGGACGGCCACCCGCGGCCGCCCGTGCCCGTCTCCGGCGCGGCCGCAGGAGCAGCGATCCCGGCCGGCAGCGTGCCGGACGGTGCCGGGCGACGCACCGGGTGCACCGACTGGAGCCGCACGCCCTGCACTCCGCCTTGAGGAGGGCGTGAGGAGAAGCGCCGGAGCCAGTTGTGGGTCGGCTCACTTGCCTATGGCACCCACACACGACAGTGAGGTAGCCGGCCACGGAGATCACCGGGGTTCGCTGTGGAGGAGACCGATGTTCACTGCCCCCCGAGCCCCAGCCCATGCCCGAGACCGTCACCACACCCGCCCGGCCCGTGGTGTCCTGACGATGCTGCTGGGCAGTGTCCTGGCCTCCTGCGCCGCACCGGCCACGCCGGCCCCGACCCCAGCGCCCGCCGCGCCCCTGCAGCCCCAGACGGCGTGGGCCCCCCTGTTCAACGGCAGGGATCTGGGCGGATGGATGACGTGGCTGCCTTCGACCGGCGCCGGCCGCGACCCGGCCGGCATCTTCCGGGTTCAGGACGGCGAGCTGCGTGTCCTGCAGGTCGAGGACACCGGGGCGGAGCGGGACTTCGGCTACGTGGCGACCACCGCGCCGTACACCGACTACCGCCTGCGGCTCCAGTACCGCTGGGGCAAGACGACCTTCGCGCCCCGCAAGGATCTGCCGCGCGATGCGGGCATCCTGTACCACCTGACCGGCCCGGACACCATCTGGCCCAGTTCGATGGAGTTCCAGATCATGGAGGGCAACACCGGCGATCTGTGGGCCATCAACGGCACGAACCTGTCCACGACCGTGAGCAGCGGCAGCGACGGCGATCCCAGGTATGACCCGTTCGGGGAAGCGCTGACGACCCAGTTTCCCGCCGAGAGCTACAAGCGCGTGCAGCGGGCCACCGACGTGCCCGAGAATGCCAGCGGCTGGAACGACGTGGAACTGATCGTGTCGGGCGACGAGGCGGTGCAGGTCGTGGACGGTCAGGTGACGAGCCGCGTGACCGGCATCCGTGCCCCGGACGGCTCGGCCCTGCGGTCAGGCCGCATTGCCCTCCAGGCCGAGGGGGCCGAGGTCACCTACCGCAACATCGACCTGCGCCCGCTGGCGTATCTGGCCCCACCCACCGGCGCCACGGTGCTGCTGGCGTCCGGGGCCGACAGCGCCGCCGCGTGGCAGTCGCGCAGCGGCGGCGCGGCCGACTGGCCCGTGCAGGGCGGTCGCATGACGGTGCGCAGCACCGCGAAGCCGGGCGACGCCGCGAGCAGCAACGACCTGCGCAGCGCCGAGACCTTCGGGGACATGCACCTGCACCTGGAATTCAAGGTGCCGGTCACGCGTGGTGGCCTGCCCGAACAGGAGCGTGGCAACAGCGGCGTGTACCTCCAGGGGCGCTACGAGGTGCAGATTCTCGATTCCTATGGGCAGCCGCCGACCGGCCAGGACGACCTGGGCGCGGTGTACGGACAGCACGCCCCGGCCGTGAACGCCGCGCTGCCGTCCGGCGCGTGGCAGAGCTACGACATCGAATTCCGGGCCGCCCGCTGGGAGGGCACCCAGAAGACCGCCGACGCCCGCGTGACCGTGTACCTGAACGGTGAGAAGGTGCAGGACGACGTGGCCCTGAGTGGCAGCACACTGCTGGGCGAGCCGGAGGCCGCCTCGGACGGGCCGGTGGTCTTGCAGGATCACGGCAGCGAGGTGCAGTTCCGCAACATCTGGGTCGCGCCGCTGGAGGACTGACAGCGGTGTTCAATTCCGCGCCGGGGCTGAACGGATACCCCTCACTTCCACGTCCAATCGCTGCCGTGTCCGTCACTCGCCCCGCTCGGTTCAGGGGGAGTGAGAGGTTCATGCACTCCCCCTGCAACCTGCTGTAAGCGCGACCGGTCGGGCCGGGTGGTGACCGCCCGGACGCTTCAGGCCGGCCTGGACGGAATCCACGCCTCAATCGGCCCCGTGCAGGTGCGCTACGCTGCCACCGTGATCCACGTCCTCCCGCCCCACGTGGCCCGCCTGATCGCGGCGGGCGAGGTGGTGTCGCGCCCGCTCGACGTGGTGCGCGAACTCGTGGACAATGCCCTGGATGCCGGTGCCACCCGCATCGAGCTGGACATCGAGGACGGCGGCCTGCGCGTGGTGCGGGTGCGCGACAACGGCGTGGGCATCCCGGCCGCGTCGGTGGCGCTGGCGGCCGTGCGGCACGCCACGAGCAAGCTCCCGCCCGATGTGGCGGCCGTGGAGCGGGTCACGACCCTGGGCTTCCGGGGCGAGGCGCTGTGGGCGGCGGCTCAGGCGGGGCGCCTGCACCTGGTGACCCGACCGGCCTCGCAGGTGGGGGCGGCCGAGCTGCACGCCCACGGCGAGGACATCCGGCTAGGCCGCACGTCCGCTCCGGCGGGCACGACCGTGACGGTCTTGGCGCTGTTCGAGGCGCTGCCCGCCCGGCGGCGGACCCAGCTGCCCACGGCCACCGAGGTGCGCGAGATCACGGCGCTGCTGGGCCGCTACGTGCTCCACCATCCGGACATCCACTGGCGCGTCGCGGTGGACGGCGAGCCCCGCCTGACCCACGCACCGGCCGACCACCGGGGCGCGGTCGCCAGTGTGTACGGGCCGCTCAGCGCCAACCGCGTGCTCACGGTCGACGGGCCGGGCGTGCGCGGCGTGGTGTCGCGCCCGGAACTCACGCGGGCCCGGCGCGACCGCATGCACTTCAGCGTGAACGGCCGGCCCGTGCTGGCCCCGCCGGAACTGGAGAAGGCGGTCATCGAGGGCTACGCCGAACTGCTGCCGGCCGGGGTTGCCCCCCTGTGTGTCCTCGACCTGACGGTCGCGCCCGAGGATCACAACCCGAATGTGCACCCGGCCAAGCAGATGGTCGCGCTGGCGGATCTGGGGGCCGTGGCCGCCCGCGTGCGCGAGGCGGTCGCCGCCGCCCTGGCTGCGCATCCCCTGGCGCGGCTGGCCCCGACCCTGAGTGCCCCGCCGGCCCCGGTGCGGGACACGGGCGGCACGTCCTTCCCGGTGCTCACGCTGGTCGGGGTGTACCAGGGCCTGTACGTGCTGGCCCACGGCGAGGGCGACCTGTGGGTCGTCGACGCGCACGCGGCCCATGAACGCGCCCTGTACGAGCGCCTGATCCGTGGCCTGGAGGACGCCCCGCCCCTGGAGCTCCCCGAACCCGAACTGCTGCACCTGACCCCTGAGCAGACGGCCCGCCTGCACGAGCGTTCCGCGCACCTCCAGACCTGGGGGCTGACCCTGGAGGACTTCGGCGCGGGCCTGGCGCGGCTGCGCACCGTGCCCGCCACCCTGGCCGCGCTGGCGGTGCCCCGGCTGCACGAACAGATCGTGGAGGCCGCGCTGGGCGACTCGCCCGATCCACGCCGCGACGTCCTGGCGCGGCTGGCGTGCGCGCCCGCCCTCAAGGCCGGCATGCTGGATCACGCGCGGGCCGAGCTGGTGCTGGCCGCCCTGAGCGCGTGCGAGCAGCCGTGGGCCTGCCCGCACGGCCGCCCCACCGTGCTGCGCCTGCCCGAGCGTGACCTCGCGCACGCCTTCGGTCGCCGGGGCGTGCGCGACGTGGCACGGGGCCGCGACAGCGCGCCGGAGTTCCGTCACTGACGGGCAGGCTGGAGGGCTGAACCCGGTTCGGCCGACTCAGTCGCCAGCCGGGGCGGAGTACGTGGGGCGTGGGGGACGATCCGGGCCACCTGCAGCCACGCGGCGCATCGGGGCGGGACGCGACTGCACGATCTGGTCGGCCTCACGCAGGGTCAACAGACGCATCAGGAAGGTCGCGTGGTCGACGTGGCCGATCCGCAGGCCCGGGACGCCCAGCACGCGGGTGCCGAGCGGGGTGCGGCGCAGTCGGCCCAGATGGGTGCGCAGCCCCGCCTTGAGCACGGCCTGCCGGGTGGGGTGCCGCAGGCCGCCCAACAGCGTGCGGATCAGGCCGGGATCCAGCAACTCGTCCACACGGCTGGGGCGCCGGGCAACGCTCTGCTCCACGTCCACCCGCTGCCCGATGAGTTGTGCGTTCCAGTCCGGCTCGTAGCCCTGGCGGCCGGCGATCGGCACCCGCACCAGCTGCGGATCGAGATGCATCAGGGCCGCCCGGAACAGGGCCTTGTCCGCCAGGGCGGGGAGCGGCACACGGCCCAGGAACTCCAGCACCTGCGAGTCCAGGAACGGGGTATGGACGCGCGCCGCCCGTCCCGCGTAGCACTCACGCCACGGCAGCAGCACGTGGGGCAGGTGCTGGTCGAGCATCAGCATCAGATCACGCTGCGCCGGATGATCCCAGTTCAGGGTGCGTACCGTGATCATGTCCAGTTCCGCCTGCCACGCGTCACGCAGGGTGGCATAGTGGCCGGCAGGGACGTGATCCCGCAGCCACGCCAGCGGTGAGAAGCCGGTCAGGTGGTGGTTCTTGAGCTGTTCTGGCACGGTCTTCAGGGGGTGGGTGCACAGCTCGAAGGGCTGCTCGCCCGTGAACACGTCCGTGGGGGCCAGGGTCGTCAGCAGTGCCCACGCGTCGGCCTCGTCACAGAAGTGGGTCACCCCCTGCCCCCACTGCGCATTGTGCCGCACCGTGGAGAGCAAGTTGCCTCCGTAGGCACTGATCGTGGTGTGCTGCGCTCCATAGTGCCGGGCCAGCTGCGCCGCCACGCTGGAGTCCGTCCCCCGCCCCGGCGCCCCCAGGGCGTACGAGAAGGTATGCAGGTCCCGGCCAGTCCCAGACAGCATGCTCAGCAGTCCACGGGAGTCGTAGCCGCCACTGAGCGACAGATGCAGCGGGCCGGCCGTCGCGGGCACGCGCCGCAGGGTGGCCTCGCGCAGCAGGGCCGCCAGGTCCCGCGTCAGCGCCTCGGTGACGCCGCCCGTCAGGGGGCCGGGAGCGAACGTCCAGTATTCGGTGCACTCCAGCCGGTCGCGCCCGAGCAGCGCGACGGTGGCGCGGGGCAGCGCCCGCACCCCGTGGTGCAGGGTCAGACCGCCGAACATGGTACCGGTGGCCAGGTAGGCCGCCACGCCGGCCGGATCGAGCGGGCGGGGATGGAATCCCGGCCAGTCCGCGCGCGTGGCGAGCACCACATGGTCACCATCGTGGGCGGCATACAGCCGGTGCGACCCGACCCGATCCGTGAAGACGCGCACCGTACCCAGCTGTGCGTCGAGCACCAGCAGGGTGTACGCCCCTTCCAGAACGCGTCCCAGCGCCGCTCCATGCTGGCGGTACAGGGCGGGGATCGCCGTCACGTCCGTGCCGTACAGGTGGCCGTGCAGCAGCGAGACCACACCGGACGCCGCACAGACGCACCGGTGCGCGCCCTCCATGCTGACGTGAACCTGCCACGGGCCGATCTGGAGGGGGCCGGTCAGATCCGCCGGCACGGCGGTGTCCACCGCCGCGTGCGGAACCCAGTCGAGCTGGACACCGAAATCAGTGGGCATGGCGAACCGCCGCGTGTCCGGAACGGCAGGACCCCGCCTGCGCACCGGTCAGATAAGGACGCTGGGACATGGCTCACGGTATGGATCCGGCCCGGACACCACTCTGACAGAAACCCCGTCCAGCACGGCCCCCAGTGGCCCCCCCTGGCGGGGGCAGGACGCGGCAGAACGGGACGGGGGGCGGCCCAGACACCGGCCGCCCCCCGTCGTGATTCCGGCTGGCCTACGCGGCGCCGCCGAACTGCATGCGGAAGATGAACTTCGTCACCTCGGCCTTCAGCGTGTCGATCATGTCGTTGAACATGTTCGTCGCCTCGAACTTGTACTCGGTGAAGGGGTCGCGCTGGCCGTAGCCGCGCAGGCCGATGCCCTGCCTGAGCACGTCCATACCGTGCAGATGCTCCTTCCAGTGCTGGTCCACGACCTGCAGCAGCACGTAGCGCGACAGCGAGTTCAGCATGGTCGGGCTCAGTTCCTCGCGGCGGGCGTCGAAGGCGTCCGCAACAGCCTGCAGCATGGCGTTCTGCGCATCGGCAGGGCTCATGGCCCGCAGCGATTCGAAATCGAAGCCCTCCAGCTGCGGTACGGCATCGATCACGGCCGTGCGCAGGCCGTCGATATCCCAGGTGTCGGCGTTCTGGTCGATCGGCAGGTGGGTCGCGAGCTGCATGTCGACGAAGTCCGCGATCATGCCCTCGGTCGATTCCTCGACGTCCGCGTCCGGCCCGAGCAGCACCTCGCGGCGCTGGGCATACACGGTGTCGCGCTGCTTGCTCATCACGTTGTCGAACTCCAGCAGCTGCTTGCGGGTGCTGAAGTTGCGGTCTTCCACGCGGGCC